>NZ_JBFAAE010000014.1:0-168470 GCF_040639575.1 Streptosporangium sp. NPDC023825
AGCTCGGGCAACAAGAAGCCGGCCTACACCTCGGTCCTCAACGCCCTCAACGCCGCCGACCCCAACCCGACCCCGACCCCCACACCGACCGTCACCCCGACCCCGACGCCCACACCGACCGTCACCCCGACTCCGGGTCCCGGGGCGTGCGCGGCGACGATCACGACGACCAACAACTGGCCGGGCGGCTTCCAGTCGACGGTGACGGTCAGCGCGGGCAGCGCGCCGGTCAACGGCTGGACCGTGCGGTGGACCTGGCCCGGCGGGCAGACCATCAGCAGCCTGTGGAGCGGCCAGCACACCGTGTCCGGCTCCAGCGTGAGCGTCCGCAACGCCGCGTACAACGGCTCCATCGCGGCGGGTCAGTCGACCACCTTCGGCTTCACCGCCAACGGCACCGCGGCCACCCCCACGGTCACCTGCACCAGCCCCTGATCCGATCCGGACCGGGCCGGGCCGGGCCGTGGTTTCCACGGCCCGGCCCGTGCGTCACGTCAGCTCTCCGGCTCACCCCACCCCCGTGGGGTGAGCCGGTTCTCCACTTCGGGGAGTGGTCCTTCCGGCAGCGGTCTTTCCGGGAGGGGAGCGGCGGGGCATCCGAGTCGGCGGACACCCCGCCGCCGCTCATCGCCGGGGCTTCTGCGGAATCCTCGGCAGGACGTACGGCGGTCCGGAGAAGGCCAGGTCCGCCTTGACGACGTTGTAGGCGCGCTTGGGCCGGTAGGACTCGTCGTACAGGGTGGCCAAGCCCTCCGGGGGGTCGGAGAACCAGCCGGGCACCCAGGAGTGCCGGTCGGTGAACCCCCAGACGGTGTAGGACAGGCAGCGACGGTTGGCCAGGCACGCCTGCAGGAGCACGCTGTAGTTCGCCGCCGACGCCTGGAGGCGGGGGTTGATCTCGTTGGAGTCGCCCGCCCGCACGCCTTCGGTCATCTGGCTGCGCACGTCCACCTCGGTGAACGCCGTGGCGAGCCCGAGGTCGGAGAAGGCGTCGAGCACTTCGAGCACCTGGAAGGCGTCGAAGTTGCCGTACTGGGTGCCGAGGTGTCCCTGGCTGCCCACGCCGTCGATGGGGACGCCGCTCGCGCGCAGCTGCCTGACCATGTCGTAGACGTACCAGGTCTTGTCGGAGGGTCCGCGGTCGCCGAACGCCTCGATGTTGTAGTCGTTGTAGAACAGCAGGGCGTTCGGGTCGGCGGCGCGGGCCCAGCGGAAGGCGTCGGCGATGTAGCCGGGGCCGAGGTGCTGCGCCCAGAAGCCCTTCAGGTGGATCGACGACGGGGTGTCCCACGGATCGCTGGCCGCCTCGTTGACGACGTCCCACTGCGAGATCTTGCCCTTGAAGTGCTTGACGACGGTGGTGATGTGATTGCGCAGGATGTCGCGGAGCTGCGCCTTGCCGATCGTCCCGTCCTCGACGCCCTGGGTGAGCCAGGCCGGCAACTGGTTCTGCCAGACCAGCACGTGCCCGCGGACCTGCTGCTTGTTCTTGCGGGCGAAGTCGACCAGCTCGTCGGCCGGGGCCCAGTTGTACGTGCCGCGGGTGGGCTCGAGCGATTCCCACTTCATGGCGTTCTCGGCGGTGACGGAGGAGAACTGCGAGGCGGCGAGCGCGCGGTACTGCGGATCGGCCGCGTCGCGCAGGACGTCCATGTCGATCGCGGTGCCGATGGCGAGACCGTGGCGGGCGGCGAGCGCGCGCAGGCTCTGCTCGCCGACCGCGGGGTGCCGCTCCTCCGCCAGGACGGGAACGGCGTTCAGCGTACCGGCCAGCATGAGCGTGGTCGCACCGACGGTCAGGAAACGCTTCATAGAACTCCCTCGGGATCGGTCCCCCGAAACTTTCGGTCCATAAGCGAAAACAATCGTATTAAAGCTTTCTTCAAGAGGAAAGGCCGATACCGGAACCCCGAAACATCGCGAAAATCAATAACGGGCGGGAGGCACCCGGTCGAGAGGGCGTCGGCGGCATCACGCCGCCCGGTCCCGGAAGGCCGGTTGGCGCACTCCAAGGCGTCGTCACCTGCTTCTCTGTCCCGTACCGCGATCGCGGGCGCGCCTGCGCCGCCAGGCCCGGCCCGCCGGTGTCCTTCCGGCCCGGCCGTGCCTCGACCGGCCGGAGTCAGGGCGTCGTGGGAAGTGAAACTTTCAAAATCGCCGGCCTTCCGGCGGCCGGGCGGCACCGCTGAACAACCTCGACCTCGCGCGTCGGGTTTTCGCTGATGGAGAGGCTGATATCTTCCACGGCGGGAATGTGCCGTTCGCGGGTAACCGCATCCACGCGGCAGCGAGACGTCCGAAACTTTCTCGGCATGTCCTTGACACCTTTCCGGGCCTTTCCCACACTTGGGTGCCGAACGGGGCGCGCCGCCTTCACTCAATTGTTAGCGCAAACATACGGTGACCGCCCTTACTCGGGCCGACGGCGGCCGTCGCGGCGATCACGTTCGGGGCGGTGGCGGCCGGAAGGGGGACTCTCGTCGGCGGGCCAGGTACGCAGCGGGACGAACAGCCACGGAAACCATTGAGCCGCCTCAGCCAGACCAGCTTCACCTGCTAGCAGCATCCGGATGGCACGATCTCGGGAGGGTCCGTGGTACGGATCGTCATGGCAATCGCTCTTCTCGGCACGTCACTGGTGGCCGTGGCCGGGCAGGCCGCGGCCGGGCAGGTCGCGGCCGCGCCTGTCATCACCGTTTCAGACAATGTGCGTTATCAGGAGATGGACGGCTTCGGCGTCTCCACGGCGTTCCGCCGGGGTGAACTGCTGCGCAACCTGTCGACGGCGCAGCAGAACGACGTCTTCCGCCTGTGGTTCGACCGCGAGACCGGCGCGGGGCTCAGCATCCTGCGCCTGGGCATCGGCGCCGCACCGGCCGGCAGCCCGTACGACAAGATGGTCTCCATCCAGCCGCAGAACCCCGGCGGGCCCGACGCCCCGCCGAAATACGTGTGGGACGGCGACGACGGCGCCCAGGTGTGGGTGTCGAAGGTCGCGCAGTCGTACGGCGTGAACCGCTTCTACGCCAACGCCTGGAGCGCCCCCGGCTACATGAAGGACAACGGGAGCGAGAACAACGGCGGCACCCTCAAGCCCGAGTGGCGCGCGGCCTACGCCCGGTACCTGATGCAGTACACGAAGTTCTACGCGCAGGAAGGCATCAAGATCACGGACTTGGGGTTCACCAACGAACCCGACTACACGTCGACCTACGAGTCCATGCGCTTCACCCCGGCCCAGGCCGCCGCCTTCGTCAAGGTCCTCGGCCCGCTCGCGACCGATGTCAAGATCGCGTGTTGCGACTCCTTCGGCTGGGACCAGGGCAAGGCCTACACCAACGCCATCGAGGCGGACTCCGAGGCCCGCCGCTGGGTGTCCACCTACACGGCGCACACCTACGCCAGCCAGATAACGAGCCCGCAACCCGGCAACAAGCGGACCTGGATGTCGGAATGGGGTCCCGACGGGAGCACCTGGAACGAGAGCTGGGACGACGGGAGCGGTCAGGACGGCTTCACCGTCGCCCAGGCCATCCACCAGGCTCTCACCGTCGGCAACGTCAGCGGCTACATCTTCTGGCTGGGGGGCTCCTCGGGAGCCACCCGGGCGCTCATCCAGATTGACCCGGCGGCGCGGACCTACCGCGTGTCCAAGCGGCTGTGGGCGATGGCGGCGTACAGCCGGTTCATCAGGCCGGGCGCGGTCCGGCTCGGCACGTCGACGAGCAACTCGTCGCTGAAGGTGTCGGCGTTCCTCAACTCCGACGGATCGAAGGTCGTCGGGGTGCTGAACACCGGCAACTCGGCCATCACCTGGGACGGCCTGCAGGGCGGCACCACCGCCTACGTCACCGACAACTCCAACTCGCTCACGAGCGCCACGGTCACGGGCGGCGCCGTCACCCTCAGGCCGCGCTCCCTCACCACCGTCGTGATCGGCGGGCCCACGCCCACGCCGACCCCCACGCCGACGCCGACTCCGACCCCCACGCCGACGCCTACCCCCACGCCTACCCCGACCCCCACGCCGACTCCGACCCCCACACCCACGCCGACTCCCGTCCCCGGTGGGTGCACGGCGACGATCCAGACGGTGAACAACTGGGGTGGCGGCTTCCAGTCCAACGTCACCGTGCGCGCCGGTTCCAGCGCGATCAACGGCTGGACGGTGAGCTGGACCTGGCCCGGCTCGCAGTCCGTCAACCAGCTGTGGGGAGGCGTACGGTCCGGCTCGGGCGCGGCCGTCACCGTCCGGAACGAGACCTGGAACGGCAGCCTCGCCGCCAACGCCACCACCACGTTCGGATTCACCGCCAACGGAACCGTCGCCACACCGGTACTGACATGCGGGGTCTCCTGACCCGACCGGCCCGACGGTGGCGCGCCGCCGCTCCCTCCGCGTGACGGGGAGCGGCGGCGCCCTTCGCCCGGTTCACGGCACCGGTGATACCACCGTCACCGTGCCGACGGCCGGCCGAAAGCGAGGTGTCAGCCCACGCGGCAGGAGACCGTCGGCCAGGTCCAGTCGCCGCCGTGCATGACGGTGAAGCCGAAGGTGTTGCCGCTGCCGTTGGGGCGCATCGTCATGACCTTGCCGCTGCCGTCCCAGGTCGGGCTGCCGTTCCAGGTGCTGCTGACCCGATGGGCGTTGCGCAGGGTCACCGTGACGATCCAGCTGTTGCTTCCCGAGACGTTGACCGACAGGTTGAACCGGTCGCTCCACTGCTGGCCGGCGGCGACGGCGGCCGTGCAACTGCCGCCCGGCGGGTTCGTCGGCGTCGGCGAGGTGGTCGGGGTGCCGCCGTCAGGTGCCACGGCCCTGCCGGTGGAGGGCGAGATCATGCCGGCGCACAGGTTGCGGCTCCTCAGGTTCGCGGCGATCTGCGGGATCGCGTTGAGCGTGGTCGCGTACTGGTCGTGCATCAGGATGATCTGGCCGTTCTGCAGCCGTCCGGCGGCCTGCACGATCTGGGCGGTGCTCGCGCCGTTCCAGTCCTGGGAGTCGACGTCCCAGATGATCTCGGTGAGGCCGAGCTGCTGCGCGACCGACCTCACGGTGGCGTTGGTCTCCCCGTACGGGGGCCGGAAGAGCCGGGGCGCGGTGCCCGTGGCCTGCTGGATGGCCTGCTGGGTCCGCTGGAGCTCCGACTGGATCTGGGAGCTGCTCATGGCGCCCAGGTGGGGGTGGGTGTAGCTGTGGTTGCCGATCCACATGCCGGCGTCTCGCTGGGCGCGGACCAGGGCCTGGTTGTTCTGGGCGTTCTGCCCGGTGTTGAACATGGTGGCCCGCAGGCCGTTCTGCCGCAGCGCGTTCAGCAGGTTGGCGGTGTTGCCGGGGTTGGGGCCGTCGTCATAGGTGAGCCCGACATATCCGGCGCTGCAGTCGGCGGCCTGTGCCGCGGGGGACGAGGTCACGGCGAGCGCCGCGCCGAGGACGGTGAGAAGACCCATCACGAGTGAACTCCGGATACGTGAGCGGCGTACCCGGCTTCCGCCGGTGATGGTCGCGTTGTCGATCACTCTGTTCCTCCACTGGAACACCGATCGGTGGGGACGGACGCACGTACGGCTGCGGCGTAACGCGTACGGAATGCGCAGGACCGCGTTGAACTGCGGTTCTGCCGCAAGGTCACCCGGGTGGGACGAGCGGTCCTGCCTGGTGAGTCATTCTGTGTATTGTCACGAAACCTGTCAAGAAAGCATCGAAATATTTCGGTAACATCGGCCGGTCTTTGACTGTGCCGAAGAAGCTTTCATTGGCCGACCTCGACACCGATGGGCGAGTAAGGGGCGACGAACAGGAGAAATGCCCTTTCGGGGAATCGTAATCAAGATCATATTTCCGATATATTTCTGAAAGTTGTTGACAGCTCAGCGTGCCAAACCCACACTCTCACCATCGACAGGCCCCAACCGCTGTCGATCCGGGTCACCCGCCGCGCGGCCTGGTCCTCCGGTCGTCGACCGCACGACGCCCGGCCCGCCCTGCAGTGTTGTACGACCCCGGCGCGCGGTGAACGTCATCGTGGCCACCGCCCGCCCCGCCGGGTCGTATCACGCTGCCCGCCCCACCGGCCTTCACCAGGAGGAAGCACGCATATGAACGATGCCCTCGTCCCCCCGAAGAGCCGCGGGCGTGGTCGCGCCAGGCCGCTCGTCAGCCGTGTCTGCGCCGTGGCGCTGGCCATGGCCGTGGCGGTGCTGCCCGGCCCCGCCTACGCGGCCATCACCACCAACCAGACCGGTACCAACAACGGCTACTTCTTCTCGTTCTGGACCGACAGCCAGAACACGGTCTCCATGGAGCTGGGGTCCGGCGGCAACTACAGCACCTCGTGGAGGAACACCGGGAACTTCGTCGCCGGCAAGGGCTGGAGCACCGGCGGGCGCAGGAGCGTGAACTACTCGGGCAGCTTCAACCCGTCCGGCAACGCGTATCTCACCCTCTACGGGTGGACGAGAAACCCGCTCGTGGAGTACTACATCGTCGACAACTGGGGCACCTACCGGCCCACCGGGACGTACAAGGGCACGGTCACCAGCGACGGCGGCACGTACGACATCTACCAGACGACGCGGTACAACGCTCCGTCCATCGAGGGCAACAGGACGTTCAACCAGTACTGGAGCGTCCGCCAGTCGAAGAAGACCGGCGGCACCATAACCTCCGGTAACCACTTCGACGCCTGGGCCCGCAACGGGATGAGCCTGGGCAACCACGACTACATGATCCTCGCCACAGAGGGCTACCAGAGCAGCGGGAACTCCAACATCACGGTCGGCGGTTCCTCCGGCGGCGGCGGCGGCGGCGGTGGCGGCGGCGGTGGCGGCGGCTGCACCGCGTCTCTCTCCGCGGGCGAGCAGTGGAGCGACCGCTACAACCTCAACGTCGCGGTCAGCGGATCGAGCAACTGGACCGTGACGATGAACGTCCCGTCCCCCGCGAAGGTCCTCTCCACCTGGAACATCAGCGCGAGCTACCCCAGCGCCCAGGTGCTGACCGCCAGGCCCAACGGCAGCGGCAACAACTGGGGCGTGACGATCCAGCGCAACGGCAACTCGACCTGGCCGACGGTCTCCTGCAGCGCGGGCTGACCCCGGCCCACCCCTCACGGCGCGGCGGCCCGACACCGCCGCGCCGTCGAGGACCGCGCCGTTCGCCCCGGGCACCTGACACGAGTGTGCCCCGGACGCGCCCCGGTGCTGGGACACCTCGGTCGTCCCATTCCTGGTCTTCCGGCCGGATACGCGCTCGCCCGGCAGCCCGCCGGGATCCGGTCGGAAACGGTGGCCCCGCTCCACTGGGGAGTGGGGGCGGGGCCACCACCGCTTCGCCTGACCGCGAGGAACCTGACCGCGAGGAACCTGACCGTGAGGAAGCGGCCTCCCGCGCCGATGACGGCGTTGCCGGAGATCCCGCGGGCCCGGGAAACGAACGACACCGCGGGGCGTCCGACGTACGGACGCCCCGCGGCGGCGCTACCTGACAGGGCGGGCCGGGCCCGCCGTGGCGATCAGCTTCCGTAGACCTCGAAACTGAACAGGGAGTAGCCCCACGCCGTGCCCCGGGTGGTGCCGTAGATGCGCACGTACCGGGCGGAGTTGCTCAGGCCGGTGTTGTTGTCCTCACCGCCGTTGCCGCCGGTCACCGTCCGGGCGGTGGTCCAGGTGGTGCCGTTGGGCGAGGTCTGGATCTGGTACGCCGACCCGTAGGCCGCCTCCCACACCAGGCGCACCCGGTTGATCGTGTACGTGGCGCCCAGGTCGACCTGGATCCACTGAGGGTCGGAGAACGCGCTGGCCCACCGGGTCGTCGCCGACGCGTCCACCGCGGCCGAGGCCGGGTAGGCGGCCGCCTCCACGCTGGACGCCGTCGCCGGCTTGTTCAGCGCGAGGTTCGACGTCGGCGGGGTGCCGCTGGTGAACGTGAAGGAGTCGATGTCGAACAGCGAGCCCGTGCCACCGGTGAAGACCAGGAACAGCGTCGTCGTCCCCGACGGCGGCGTCACGGTGCCGGTGACGTTGACCCAGTTCTCCCAGCCGCCGGTCGGCGCGACCGTGGCCGTGCCGATCACCGTCCCGGTCGCCGAACCGGCCCGCAGGGTGAGCGTGCCACCGGTGCCCGCCGACGCGACCCGGGCCGTGAACGACGTGACACCGCTCAGGTTGTACGGCGTGAACGAGATCCAGTCCCCGTTCTCGATGTGTCCGACCGCGTTGCCGCCGTTGGCCGACGCCTTGGCCACGATCTGCACACCCTGCTGGGCGCCGTAGTGCTCGGCCTGGCGGGTCCGCGGCTGCAGGACGGCCTGCGGCGCGTGGACGGCCGTGGTCGAGCCGACCGGGGTGTACTCCGCGTCGAAGACGCCGAAGATGTTCGCGTTGGCGTCGTGCTCACCGTCCACCGGGGTCTGGACGGTGCCCGAGCAGCCGGTCGCGCTGGTCATCTGGTGACCGTGGCTGTCGTGGCCGAGGATGTAGTTGATCTTCACCCGGCTGCAGTCGACGGTCGGGGCGTTCGGGTCGCTGACGCTGATCTGGAACGGGATCGCGTCGCCGAAGTTGAACACCCGCCCGTTGAGCGGCAGGTTGAGGGTGACCGTCGGTTGCCCGACGCTGATCGTGGTGCTCGCCGTGGCGCTGCGGCCGGTGTTGTCGCTCACCGTCAACGTCGCCGTGTACGTGCCGTTGGCCGTGTAGGTGAACGACGGGTTCGCCGCGGTCGAGTCGGTGCTGCCGTTCGTCGTGAAGTCCCACGCGTACGTGATCGGGTCGCCGTCCGGGTCGGTGCTCCCGGCCGAGCTGAACTGCACGGCGAGCGGCGCGTTGCCGGCCTTCGGGTTGGCGTTGATCGCCGCGATCGGCGCCTGGCCGGTGCCGGAGTTGTACTCGATCCTGTACACCGCCGAGTTGGCGTCGCCACCGAACCAGCCGGTGCCGTAGTCGAGCACGTACAGCGCGCCGTCCGGCCCGAACTCCATGTCCATCACCTGGGTGCCGGTCCAGGTGGGGAAGGGCTCGATCGAGCCCACCCCGCCACTGGCGTTCAGGGTGACCGTCTTGATCCACCGCCGGCCGAACTCGCCGATGAACACCTTGCCGTTCATCGACGCCGGGAACTTCACGTCCGAGACGAGCCCGGCGTCGTAGTTGTAGACCGGGGCGTTCATCGGCGACCAGCTTCCGCAGCACAGCTCCGACCGGTCCTGGCCGACTCCGTACGGCAGCCAGGCCGCGCGCGAGGCCGGGAGCTGGGTGATGCCGGTGTTGTTGCGCGAGTTGTTCGTCGGCCCGCCGGCGCAGTTGAACGCGGAGCCCGAGGGCCCGGACGGGAACGTGAAGTCGATGTACGGCACGTTGAACTGCGAGCAGTACGGCCAGCCGTAGAAGCCGGGCTGGGTGATGCGCTCGAACGAGACCGACGCCGCCGGGCCCCGGGTGGCGCTGGCGCTGCCCGCGTCCGGCCCGTAGTCCCCCAGGTAGACGATGCCGGTGGCCTTGTCCACGTTCATCCGGAACGGGTTGCGGAACCCCATCGCGTAGATCTCGGGCCGGGTGTTCGCGGTGCCCGGCGCGAACATGTTGCCCGCCGGGACGGTGTAGCCGCCGCCCGCGCTCGGCTTGATCCGCAGCACCTTGCCGCGCAGGTCGTTGCTGTTGCCGGAGGTGCGCTGCGCGTCGTAGGCCGGGTTGCGGTCGGTCCGCTCGTCGATCGGCGTGTAGCCGCTGGAGTCGAACGGGTTCGTGTCGTCGCCGGTGGAGAGGTAGAGGTTGCCGGCCGCGTCGAAGTCGATGTCGCCGCCGACGTGGCAGCACATGCCGCGGCTGGTGGGGACGTCGAGGACGGTGACCGCGGAGGCCGCGTTGAGGGTGTGGTCCGCGTTGACCGTGTACCGGGCCAGCCGGTTCACCCCGTTGAACGGGGCGAACTGGGCCGCCGTCCCCGAGGCCGGCGCGTCACCGCCCGGAGTGGACAGCGGCGGCGCGTAGTAGACGTACACCCACCGGTTCGTCGCGAAGTTCGGGTCCGCCTTGATGCTCTGCAGGCCCTCCTCGTCGTGCGTGTACACCGGGATGGTGAGAGCCACCTTGGTGTTGCCCAGCACGTCGGTGTAGCGGATCACGCCGTCGCGCGACGTGTGCAGCACGCCCCGGTTGGGCAGGACGGTGAGGCCCATCGGCTCGCCGGTCTCCGCCGCGCCCTTGGCCAGCGTCACCTGGGTGTAGCCGGGCGCCGCGAGGGCCGCGGGCGCCGCTGCCTTCGAGACGGTGCTCGGTGCGGCCTGTGCCGGTGGAGGACCCAGGCTGAGGGCGGTCGCCAGTACGGCGACGCATGCGACGAGTTTTCTTAACATGATCGGTGGTGCTCGCTTCCTGTAGTACGAGTCCATACAGGCGTGCGCCGATCACGCCAACGACGCGGAGAGGCGGGGGGAATCCCTCGGCGACGTCGCTCGGACAAACTGTGACCTCTATGGGTAAAACAGTCAACAGTTCTCTGTCAGGGGTTGTGAGTGGCCTCGTCTTCGAGGCTTCGAGCGCCGCGGGGCTGTGGCGAACCGTCAGGCGACCGCGTGCGGACACGTTGGAGGGCATCACGAAGGCGGCCGTCACCGGCCGTCGCGGTCGGCCATGACGCCATGACGCGGGGACGCGGGGACGGCGCCGGGACGAGGGGGTCGCCCCGCTCGCCGGCCGGGGAATCAGGCGGCCGGCGAGCACCGGTGTTGTCGGCGCGTACCGGCCTCCACCGGTAGGTGACGAGCGGGACCGGGTCGGCGGAGCGGTCGGCGTACGCCCTCGCCGACCCGGCTATCTCCCTTGCGCCGGCGGCGCGGCGCCAACCTGGCGCCGCGCCCGCCGTCAGCAGGTCGCGGTGGTACGGATCGGCAGTCGCATGACGACCTCCAGGCATTCGAGGGGGTGGGGGTGTGGGGGCCGGCCGATCACCGATCGCGGTGCGGGGCCGCGGTCGGTGGAAGTGCGTGGTCAGGTGCGGTGGTACGAGTACGGAGTGAGCCGGGGCCGTGGGAACCCGGTGATCGGTAGGGCCCGCGAGCCTGCCTCGGCCGCCGTCGCCGTACGGTGCCGAGCCCTGCGGGTGAGGTGGTTCGCTCCCGGCCGCTCCGGCTCCGGCTCGACGGCCGCGCGCCCGCGCGGTGATTCGAGTCGACCGATCCCGGCCTCGGGCAGCGACCTCTCGCCGCGCGAGGGACGAAGAGTGCGGTGCTGCAATCGCAAATCGCTGCACCTCCTGAACTTTCGCTATCTTTGCGGCTCATTCGGTCATTCTGCTGCGATCTTAAAATGTTACGTGCAGACTGTCCAGATATTACGGCCGACTTCGTCAGACTTTCGTCGTGCCGCGACGAAAGTCTAGTCTCGTTGGTCGAAACTCTCCGATGCGGCACAGAGAAGCGGCAGGACACTGGAGTGATCGCCCAGTGCGACCTCAAGGTCTCCCAGCACCGGACGGCCCTGCGGGCTGCTGCCGACCCCTATAGCGGTCACCTCGCGGATCCGGTAGGCGGAGCATTCTCATGTTGTGAGACCGAATAGCCGGAGCGCGTCGGCGGGATGGCTGCGGTAGTGGTCGGTGGCGGCGATGTTGGTCCAGCCGATCAGGCGGGCCAGGCCGATGGCCAGATCGCGCAGCCTCGCCATGACCTGTGGGGCGGGCGCCGGTCCGGACGCGGGAGGCGTCTTCGCGGATGTGGCGCAGGGCCTCGATGTCCCAGTGGCCGCGGATCAGTGCGGCGAGGTGGGCGTGGGTGGCCCGGCCGGGTGGCAGGCTGGTGATCGTGGAGATGGTGACGAACGTATGCGGTCACCGCACCAGGTTCGTGCCGCTCGTCACCAAGGCATGAAAAAAGCATGATCCGAAAACTGGAAATGTCAGGGGGCCGTTCTGAGGGCGAACATGAAAAAGCCCTGAGTCTCTGACCTGCTGAGACTCAGGGTTTCCCTGGTGTCCGAGGGGGGACTTGAACCCCCATGCCCCGCAAAGGGCACTAGCACCTCAAGCTAGCGCGTCTGCCTATTCCGCCACCCGGACGTGGTGCCTGCACGCGGGACCGTCATCCCGCGTCGGCGGACTTAGGTTAGCAAACTCTTGAGCCGGCGTCATATCGGTAAGCGGGCGGGCAAGGGCGAGGTGCCGGGAAGGGGGGTCCGGCGGCAGGATGGGAGGTGAAAGCCGTACCGAACCCCAAGGAGTCCCACATGACGGCACTCAACGCTGAGGACGAGGTCGTCGGGCTGTGCCGCGACCTGATCCGGATCGACTCGACCAACGCGGGCGACAACTCGGGACCCGGTGAGCGGGCCGCCGCCGAGTACGTGGCCGAGAAGCTGGCCGAGGTCGGGCTGGAGCCGAAGATCCTGGAGTCGGACAGCCGCCGGGCCAACGTGATCGCCCGCATCGCGGGGGAGGACTCCTCCCGTGACGCCCTGCTGCTCCACGGGCACCTGGACGTCGTCCCCTTCAACGCGGACGACTGGACCCGGCACCCGCTCAGCGGCGAGATCGCCGACGGCTGTGTCTGGGGACGCGGCGCGGTCGACATGAAGGACATGGACGCGATGATCCTCGCGGTCGTACGGCAGCGGCTCAGCGAGGGCCGCCGCCCGCCGAGGGACGTGGTGCTGGCGTTCACCGCAGACGAGGAGGCGGGCGGCGCGTACGGCGCGCAGTGGCTGGCCGACGAGCACAAGGACCTGTTCGACGGGTGCTCCGAGGCGATCGGCGAGGTGGGCGGGTTCAGCGTCTCCATCGACGAGGCGCGCAGGCTCTACCTGATCGAGGCCGCCGAGAAGGGCATCGCCTGGATGCGCCTGACCGCCACCGGCAGGGCCGGGCACGGATCCATGCTCAACGCCGAGAACGCGGTCACCGAGCTGGCCGAGGCGGTCGGCCGCATCGGCCGGTACGAGTGGCCGGTCCGGATGACGCGGACGGTCAGGACGTTCCTTGAGGAGACCTCCAGGGCCCTGGAGCTGGAACTCGACCTCGACGACGCCGAGAAGACCGTCGCCAAGCTGGGGCCGCTCGCCAGGATGATCGGCGCCACGCTGCGCAACACCGCCAACCCCACGATGTTGGAGGCGGGCTACAAGGCCAACGTGATCCCCCAGGCCGCGACCGCGCACGTGGACGGCCGCTTCCTGCCGGGGTACGAGGACGAGTTCTTCGAGACGCTCGACGGGCTGCTCGGCCCCAACGTGACCAGGGAGTTCGTCTACCACGACATCGCCGTCGAGACCGGCTTCGACGGGCCGCTGGTGCGCGCGATGGCCGACGCCCTCGTCGCAGAGGACCCGGGCGCGCTGGCCGTGCCGTACACGTTGTCGGGGGGCACGGACCTCAAGGCGTTCAGCAGGCTGGGCATCCGGGGGTTCGGGTTCGCGCCGCTGAGGCTGCCCGCGGACCTGGACTTCTCCGGGATGTTCCATGGCATCGACGAGAGGGTCCCGGTGGATTCGCTCCAGTTCGGAGTGCGGGTCCTTGACCGTTTCCTGGACGGCTGCTGAGTCGTTCCCGGGAAATCCGTTGCGTTGACTCGATGTGGTGCTAGCGTAACTCTCCGTTGAGGGATGGCTCGTGTCCAAACGGGCCCGTCCAGGAGCTTTGGGGAGGTCACGTGGCACGTGTGCCGCACGGACAGTGGAGGGCGTCCTCGCCCGCTGTCCGACGCGCGCCCGTGGCCCTTCCCGTCGACGACACGATCCCCGACCGGGCTGACCGGATGGCGCGGTTCGCGGCCGGCACTCGGCGGGGCGTCGAGCAAGCCCTCGCTATCGGCGGTCTCCTGGCCGCCGCATGGCTGCTCGCGGTCGTCTTCGGGCTTCTCGGCGCCGCTCCCGCGATCGCGGACACCACCGCGACGACAGGAGAGGCCGGCTCCCGGACCCCTCACACAGCCGCTTCCGGATCGGCTTCCAGAGCCGATGTCTTCCCCACGGTCAGCGGCGGGCTGTCGGCGACGCACAACGCCGAAGCCATGGCGGGGCGAGGTGTGGACGGGCTCACCAGCCAGTCCAAGCCGGGGTTCCCGGTCCCCGCCACCGTCGAACACGGCTCTGGCGCCAATGGATTCGTGCCCCAGAGCGGTGGTGGATCCGGCCTCTCAGGACCGGGTCCGGGGGATGTCGCGTGGTTCGCCTACGACCCGCGGCAGATGACGCAGCGTGTCCCGCCGGCGTTCGTGCTCCCCCCTGTCGTCCGCACAGCGGCGGACGATCCTTCTTTCTCTCCTGACTGATCTCGTCTCGCGGACCGGCCCATCCCCTCTCGGGTGACCCGCCGGTCGCGGAGCCTGCCTTCATCCTCCGTCCCCAGGAGAACCGCTCCGTTCGGTGAGCGACCAGCAGGCAGCAGAAAAGGCATTTCCCATTCCTCGTGACGGTCCGTCGGGGCCTCCGCTGTGCGGGCCTGTCCGGCCTTCGCACGGTCTCGCGCGCCCCCACGAGGGTCAGGTCCCCCCCGAAACTGCTAGGAGCTTCAATCATGCGTACGTGGGTTACGGGCACGGCCCCCGCGGCACTGCTCGCACTGGGCGTCATGGCCATGGGCGGCGGTACGGCCTTCGCCGACACCGACGGCGACCACTCGATCGGTGGAGGCAACCAGGTCAAACTCCCGATCACCCTGCCGATCGACATCAGCGGCAACGCCGTCGGTGTGGCCGGGCAGTCGGCGGCCTCCTCGGAGGGTGGCGCCTCCGTCGAGAACGGCGACGGCGATGCGGGCGTCGGTGGCAACACCACGTCCGGCCGGGGCAGCATCCTGGGCGGCAACCAGGTCGTCGCTCCCATCACCGCGCCCGTCAACGCCTGTGGCAACGCGGTGTCGGTGTTCGGCCGCTCCGAGGCGGGCTGCCGGGGCGGCGCCTCGGTGCGGAACCAGGGCGGAAGCGGCGGCGGAGCCGGCGGCAACCGCACGAACGGTGAGCACAGCATCGGCGGCGGCAACCAGGTCGTGGCGCCGATCACCGCGCCGATCAACGCCTGCGGCAACTCCTTCGCGATCTTCGGCGGCGCGGCCGCCGGTTGCCGTGGCGGGGCCTCGGTGAGCAACCAGGGTGGAGCCGGTCGCGGTGCCGGCGGCAACACCACGTCCGGCCGGGGTTCCGTGCTCGGGGGCAACCAGGTGGTGGCGCCGATCACCGCGCCGATCAACATCTGCGGCAACTCGGTCGCCGTCATCGGCGGGGCCTTCTCCGGTTGCGAGGGCGGTGCCGAGGTCGTCGGCGGCGGCACCCCGGGCGGCCCCGGACACCCGGGCGGCCCCGGGCACCCGGGCGGTCCTGGGCGCCCCGGTGGTCCTGGGCACCCGGGTGGTCCTGGGCACCCGGGTGGTCCTGGGCACCCGGACGGTCCTGGGTGGCCCGGTAAGCCTGGAGAGCACGAGGGACCCGGCCGGCCCGGCGGGCCCGGAGAGCACGGCAGGCCCGGCGGCAAGCCCGGTTACGGTGACCACGGCGGCCGCGGGAAGCAGTGGCCGCGTCCCGGTGGCGGCTGGGAGCACGGCCCGCGTCCGGGCGGTCCCGGCGACGGCTGGGGGCACGGTCCCCGTCCCGGCGGTCCCGGCGGCCCCGGGGGTTACGGCCGGCCGGGCAACGACACCGACGGGCGCTTCGGCGCGGGCAGCGGCAACCAGGTGGTGGCGCCGATCACCGCGCCCGCCGAGGTCTGCGGCAACGCCGTCGGCAACGGCCAGGCGGGCTGCCCGGGAGGGGTGTCGGTGCCGGCAGGCCGGGGCGGCGGTGCGGGTGCGGGTGGCAACACCACGTCCGGCCGGGGCTCGGTGCTGGGCGGCAACCAGGTGGTGGCGCCGATCACCGCGCCGATCAACGTCTGCGGCAACGCGGTGGCCGTCCTGGGCGGCGCGTTCGCCGGCTGCCAGGGCGGTGCGTCCGTCGGGGGCGGCGCCGGCGGTGGCGGTGGTGCGGGTGGTAACCGCACCTCCGGCCAGGGCTCGGTGTTGGGCGGCAACCAGGTGGTGGCGCCGATCACCGCGCCGATCAACGTCTGCGGCAACGCGGTGGGCGTGCTCGGCCAGGCCGCGGCCGCGTGCAGGGGCGGCGCCTCGGTCGCGGGTGGTGCGGGCGCGGGTACGGGTGCCGGTGGCAACCGTACCTCCGGCCAGGGCTCGGTGCTGGGCGGCAACCAGGTGGTGGCGCCGATCACCGCGCCGATCAACATCTGCGGCAACGCGGTGGCCGTCCTGGGCGACGCCGCCGCGGGCTGCCTCGGCGGCTCCCGTGTCGGCGGTCCGTCCGGGCGTCCGGGCGGCCACTGGGGCGGCCACGGCGGTCACGACGGCAAGTGGGGCGGTCACGGCGGTCACGGCGGTCCTGGCGGCCACGGCGGCTACGACAACGGTCACGGCGGCCGAGGCGACGGGGACTCCAAGCCCGGCAGGCACCGGACCAGCGGTCTGCTGCCCGCCCTCCCGGCCGTCCCGGCTCTCGGCGGCGCGGCGGGTCAGGCTTCCGCCTCCGGTGTGTCGTCGATGCCCGCGGCCCAGGGCGCGGCGGACCAGGCGCGGTTCCCGGTCCCCGCGAGGTTGCCCGAGCTTCCCGCCGTGCCCGTCGTGCCCGCCGCTCCGGCGGGCGACCGGGCAGCGGCGGCCGGCAACGGCTCGCCGCTGGCTCCCGTCACCGACCTGGCCTCCTCGACTCCGGCGGGCTCCCTGCCGGTCGGTGACCTGGGTCTGATGAGCGCCGCCCAGCCCGTCGGGGTGACCGGGATGAACGTCGGCTCCCTGGTCACCCTGCTGATCGGCGCGATGGCCGCGGCCGCCGCGACGGTCTTCGGCACCACCCGCCGGATCCGTTTCGGCAAGAAGTAAGAAGTAGAAAGTAAGGCATTAGTCACCCATTAGACACGCTTTCCCAGAGTCACCGAGGAAGGCGCGCAGACGCCTCGACGGCGGTGGGACAGGACGCCGCGCCCCCGCGGCGCGGCGTCCGCTCGGCCGGCGAGGCATGGAAGCTTTGCCCGTTCCGGGGGCGCGGCCCGGAGCGGGCAAAGCCATGTCCGGGGATCACATCGTCCTGGTCACACGTATGATCTTCCGGCGCAGTCGGACGTCCCGACGACCGTCGGGATACAGTCGCAGGCGGTCGAGCTCCCAGTCGCCGTATTCTGCATGTTCGGTCAGTATCCGCCGGGCTGCGTCCCGGGATGTGCCACGCGGAAGGTGGAGAACCAAGTAGGAGTAGTCGAGCACAGCGATTAGTCTCCGAGGGTGAGCTGGGGGACGTCGACACTCATAGGGCTTTATTCTGCGTCCTTGCGGCTTCTCTTGGGAGTGTCCCCGGCTGAGACCGGGTAACCCGAGGGGAAGAAAACGGGGAACGAATGCGAACAGCGAGGTAGGAAGCAGCGTGCCAGCCAAGAACGGCAACGCCGACGGAACCCGCCTGGTGATCGTCGAGTCGCCTTCCAAGGCGAAGACCATCGCCGGGTACCTCGGCCGCGGCTACGTCGTGGAGTCCAGCATCGGGCATATTCGCGACCTCCCCGAGAAGGCCGACGACGTCCCCGAGAAGTACAAGGGGGAGTCCTGGGCACGCCTCGGCGTCAACGTGGATCATGAGTTCGAGCCGCTCTATGTCGTCAACCACGACAAGAAGGCCCAGGTGAGCAAGCTCAAGCAGCTGCTCAAGGACGCCGACGAGCTCTATCTCGCCACTGACGAGGACCGTGAGGGCGAGGCGATCGCCTGGCACCTTCGTGAGGTGCTCAATCCCAAGGTCCCGGTCCACCGCATGGTGTTCCACGAGATCACCCTGAGGGCGATCCAGGAGGCGGTGGCCAATCCCCGCACCCTGAACCTGAGGCTGGTCGACGCCCAGGAGACCCGGCGCATCCTCGACCGCCTCTACGGCTTCGAGGTCAGCAAGGTCCTGTGGAAGAAGGTCAAGCCCCGCCTGTCCGCCGGGCGCGTGCAGTCCGTGGCGACCCGGCTGGTCGTGGAGCGCGAACGCGAGCGCCTGGCGTTCACCAGCGCGAGTTACTGGGACCTGCAGGCGCTGCTCGACACCGGCCGCGACGAGGTCCCGCACGAGTTCACCGCCATGCTCACCGGCGTGGACGGCAAGCGCGTCGCCCAGGGACGCGACTTCGCGAGCAACGGCACCCTCAAGAGCGCCGACGTGCTCCATCTGGACGAGCAGGCCGCCACCGCCCTGGCCGGGCGGCTGGCCGGGGTGTCGTACAAGGTCAGGTCGGTCGAGCGCAAGCCGTACACCCGCAAGCCGTACGCGCCGTTCAGGACGACCACGCTGCAGCAGGAGGCCAGCCGCAAGCTGGGCTTCTCCGCGAAGTCGACCATGCAGGTCGCCCAGCGCCTGTACGAGAACGGCTTCATCACCTACATGCGAACCGACAGCATCACGCTGTCGGAGACCGCCGTCGCGGCGGCCCGCAGCCAGGCCATCAAGCTGTACGGCGCGGCGTACGTGCCCGACAAGCCGCGCGTCTACGCCAGCAAGGTCAAGAACGCGCAGGAGGCGCACGAGGCGATCCGTCCCTCGGGCGAGGAGTTCCGCACGCCGGGCGAGACCGGGCTGAGCGGCGACATGTTCCGCCTGTACGAGCTGATCTGGCAGCGGACCGTGGCCTCCCAGATGAAGGACGCGGTCGGCGAGTCGGTCACCGTCAAGGTGGACGGCACGTCCAGCTCCGGCGAGCGGGCCGAGTTCACCGCCTCCGGGCGGACCATCACCTTCCACGGCTTCCTGAAGGCCTACGTCGAGGGCGCGGACGACCCGTCCACCGACCGGGACGACTCCGAGAAGCGCCTGCCGAACCTGACCGAGAACGACCCGCTCACCGCGTCCGCCCTCAACGTGCTGGCGCACGCCACCAAGCCGCCCGCGCGGTACACCGAGGCGTCGCTGATCAAGGAGCTGGAAGACAAGGAGATCGGCCGCCCGTCGACGTACGCGTCGATCATCGGAACGATCCTCGACCGCGGGTACGTCTTCAAGAAGGGCACGGCCCTGGTGCCGTCCTTCCTGGCGTTCGCGGTGGTCAACCTGCTGGAGCAGCACTTCGGCCACCTCGTCGACTACGACTTCACCGCCGACATGGAGAAGGTCCTCGACGACATCGCCAACGACAGGGCGGAGCGGGTGCCGGAGCTGCGCCGGTTCTACTTCGGCGTGGACGGCGACGAGGGCCTGAAGGAGATGGTCACCGATCTCGACGAGATCGATGCCAAGGAGATCAGCTCCTTCCCGATCAGGGGCACCGACATCATGATCCGGGTGGGCCGCTACGGTCCGTACCTGGACCGCGACGGCGCCCGGGTGAACGTGCCGGAGGACCTGGCTCCCGACGAGCTCACCGCCGAGATGGCCGAGGAGCTGTTCTCCCGCCCGACGGGTGACCGGGAGCTGGGCAAGGACCCGGTGACCGGGCACGTGATCGTGGCCAAGGACGGTCGTTACGGCCCGTACGTCACCGAGATCCTGCCCGAGGAGGCGCCGCCGGCCGAGGGCGCCAAGAAGAGGACCAAGAAGGCCGACGCTCCCAAGCCGCGCACCGGGTCGCTGCTCAAGACGATGTCCCTGGACACGATCACCCTTGAGGACGCCCTGCTCCTGCTCTCGCTGCCCCGGGTGCTCGGGGTGATCGACGACCAGGAGGTCACCGCCCAGAACGGCAAGTTCGGGCCCTACATCAAGAAGGGCACCGACTCGCGCTCCCTGGCGTCGGAGGAGGAGCTGTTCACGATCACCCTCGATCGGGCCAAGGAGCTGTTCGCCCAGCCCAAGGCGAGGGGCAGGCGGGCCGCGGCCGCGCCGCCGCTGCGCGAGCTGGGGGAGGACCCCGTCTCCAAGAAGCCGATCGTGGTGAAGGAGGGGCGGTTCGGGCCCTACGTCACCGACGGGGAGACCAACGCCTCCCTGCGCAAGGGTGACGAGGTCGAGCAGATCACCACCGAGCGCGCCGCCGAGCTCCTCGCCGACCGTCGTGCCCGCGGCCCGGCGCCCAAGCGTCCCACCACCAGGGCCAAGGCGAAGGCCTGACGCCCTGGCTCCCGGGTTCCGGTGCCGCACGGGTTCCCGGGTTCCGGTGACGCGCAAGGTGAAGGCCTGACGCCCTGTTTTCCCGGGGTTTTCCCGGGTTTCCGGAACTTCCGGGGTTCTGGGAACGCATTCGCCGTCCCGGGCGTTCTTCGGAACGCGCCGGGAACGGCCGGTGGGCGAGCGGGAGAGGCGAGTGACGATCGTGGGCTTCGTGTCGCTGGTCGTCTGCGCGATCACGCTGGTCCACTGCTACCTGTGGCATCGCCTGATCCGCTCGACCACGCGGGCGGGACGGACCCGCCGGGTGCTGACGTGGATCCTCGTCGCCCTGGCCGTGCTCGCCCCGGTGACGTTGATCGCCTCCCGCAGCGAGTGGGGTCACTTCCTGGCGTGGCCGGGGTTCTTCTGGATCGCGGTGATGTTCTACCTCTTCGTGTTCCTGGTTCTCCTGGAGATTCCCCGGGCCGCGGCCCTGACGGTCCTGCGCGTGGTGGAGCTGCGGGCGGAGCGCCGCCGGGTTCCGCCGGGAGTGGCCGCCCGCAGGGCGGAGCGGACCGCGCTCCTCGCCGCTCAGCCGGTGTCCGCCGCTCAGCCGGTGTCCGCAGTTCGGTCCGATGCCGCCGGCCGGGATGAGGCCGAGACGGGTTCCGCGATCGGCGGTGTGATCGTCGTTCCGGGTGCCGGGGCCGCGCGGCGCGGCGGAGGGGCCACGGGCGGGACGAACGATCCGGCCGGGATGAGCAGGAGGCTGTTCATCGCCCGTACGGCCGCGGTCGCCGCCGGGGCGGGGGCGCTGGGCACGGTCGGCCTCGGGGTCAGGACGGCTCTCGGCGACCCGGTGATCGAACCGGTCAGGGTCGTGCTGCCCAGGCTGGATCCGCGCCTGAGCGGCCTGCGGTTCGCGGTGGTCAGCGACATCCACCTGGGCCCGCTCACCGGTACGGAACACACCCGGCGCATCGTTCGCATGATCAACTCCTTGAAGGCCGACGTGGTCGCCGTCGTCGGCGACCTGGTCGACGGCACGGTGGCCGAGCTCGGCCCGCTGGCCAGGCCGCTGGAGGACCTCGAATCCCGCTACGGCGCCTACTTCGTCACCGGCAACCACGAGTACTACACCGCCAACGGCCCGCAGGAGTGGACGGAGGAGCTGCGCGGGCTGGGCGTACGCCCGCTCGGCAACGAGCGTGTCGAGATCGCCCACGGGGGAGCCGTGCTCGACCTCGCGGGGGTCAACGACCTCGGCGGCGTCGCCTCGGGGGACGGCCCCGACTTCGAGCGGGCGCTGGGCGGCCGCGACCGCTCCCGGTCCACCGTCCTGCTCGCCCACCAGCCGGTCCAGGCCGTCCAGGCGGCCACGTACGGCGTGGACCTCCAGCTGTCCGGCCACACGCACGGTGGCCAGATGGTCCCCTTCAACCTGGTTGTCCCGATGCAGCAGCCGGTCGTCTCCGGCCTCGGAGAGGTGGACGGCACCCAGGTGTACGTGACGCGGGGGGCGGGCTTCTGGGGGCCGCCGGTCCGGGTGGGCGCCCCTCCCGAGATCACCCTGCTGGAAGTCCACCACGAGCGCCTCTGACAATCCCGCCGTGAGCACGTCTGTCACTCTCGCCGTGAGCGCCTTCGGCAATCCCGTGAGCACCTCTGGCAGCCTCGCCGTGAGCACCTCTGGAAACAGCGGCCTCGGGCGCTTCTTTTCGCAGGGGTGACCTGCGAGGTACAGGGCGGACGTATTACCCTCGTGCGACGGGCAGCCGGGCATTCCCGCCTGGCTCATGTTTTCCCCAGCCCAGCGAGCATCTGGATACGCTGACACTATGACCACCCCTGGCCGGAGCACCGCGCGACGCAAGCCCCCCCACGTGCTGGCCAATGCCCCGTTCCGCAAGCTGTGGACGGCGATGTCGGTGTGCAGCCTGGGAGACTGGCTCAACCTCCTGGCGCTGACCGCACTGGCGGGCAACCTCACCGCGGAGAAGGGCTACACGGTCCAGAGCCTGGCCATCGGCGGTGTCTTCGTGGCGAAGATGCTTCCCGCCATCGTGCTGGGCCCGCTGGCGGGCGCGTTCGCCGACCGGTTCGACCGGCGGCTGACGATGTTCTTCTGCGACCTCCTGCGCTTCGCGCTGGTGCTGTCGATCCCGCTGATCGGCAGCTACCAGTGGGTGATCGTCGCCACGTTCCTGGTCGAGTGCGTGAACCTCTTCTGGGTCCCGGCCAAGGACGCCACGGTGCCCAACCTGGTGCCCAAGGAGCGGCTGGAGGAGGCGAACCAGCTCAATCTCCTGGTCACGTACGGCACCGCGCCCATCGCGGCGCTGCTGTTCGCGCTGCTTTCGGTCGCCGACGACTTCCTGGGAAGGCTGGTGCCGTTCCTGGCCCAGCGCGAGACCTACCTGGCCCTGTTCATCAACGCCCTCGCGTACCTGGTCTCGGCCGTCATCATCTTCTCGCTCAAGGACATCCCGAAGACGAGCGCGCGGACCACCTCCACGCCGTCGGTGCTGCGGCAGATCTTCGAGGGCTGGCGGTTCGTCGGCGGCAACCGGCTGATCCGCGGCCTGATCATCGGCATGCTGGGCGCGTTCGCCGCCGGTGGCGCGGTGGTCGGGGTGGCCAAGATCTACGTGGACGCGCTGGGCGGCGGCGACGCGGCGTACGGCGTGGTCTTCGGCGCGGTCTTCGTCGGCATGGCGTCCGGCATGTTCTTCGGGCCCAGGCTGCTGCGGGAGCTGTCGCGGCGGAGGCTGTTCGGCCTGTCGATCGTGGTGGCCGGGCTGGTCCTCGTGGCGGTCGCGCTCGTCCACAACCTGGTGATCGTCGTCCTGCTGACCGTGCTGCTCGGCGCGTGCGCGGGAATCGCCTGGATCATCGGCTACACCATGATCGGGCTGGAGGTGGACGACAGCCTGCGGGGCCGTACGTTCTCCTTCCTGCAGTCGCTCGCCCGGGTGACCCTGCTGCTGGTGGTCGCGGTCGCGCCGACCCTGGCGGGCCTGTTCGGCGAGCGCCAGATCCGGGTCGGCCAGGAGCCGGTCTACCGGTTCGACGGCTCCAACCTGGTGCTGCTGGTCGGCGGGCTGCTCGCGGTGATCGTCGGGATCGTCGCGCTGCGGCAGATGGACGACCGCAGGGGCGTCTCGATCATCGCCGACCTGGTCGCCGCGGTGCGCGGCGAGCGGTTCACCCCCGAGAGCGCCGAGCAGGGGCGCGGGATGTTCGTCGCGTTCGAGGGCGGCGAGGGGTCGGGGAAGACCACCCAGTCCAGGCTGCTGGCGATCTGGCTGCGCGACCAGGGCTTCGACGTCGTGCAGACCCGTGAGCCCGGCTCGACCAAGGTGGGGATGCGGCTGCGCGCGATCCTGCTCGACGCGGTGCACCAGGGGCTGTCCGCGAGGTCCGAGGCGCTGCTGTACGCGGCCGACCGGGCCGAGCACGTGGAGAAGGTCATCCGCCCGGCTCTGTACCGGGGTTCGATGGTGATCTCCGACCGCTACGTCGACTCGTCGCTCGCCTACCAGGGCGCGGGCCGGGCCCTGGACGCCGAGGACGTCACGATGGTCAACAGCTGGGCCACCGGCGGGCTCGTCCCGGACCTCACGGTGCTCATCGACACCCCGCCGTCGGTGGGGCTGGCCCGGCTGGGCGGGGCCGCCGACCGCATCGAGTCCGAGCCCCTGGAGTTCCACGAGCGCGTCCGCCGCGAGTTCCGGGCGCTGGCCGCCGCCGAGCCCGACCGCTACCTGGTCGTCGACGGGACCCTGCCCCAGAACCAGATCTCCTCGATCATCCAGGACCAGGTCCGGGAGATCCTGCCCGACCCGGTGCCGCGGGAGTCGGAGGACGTCACCGGGACCATGCCCGCCATCCGTGACTGAGCCCGCGCCCCCGGCGGGGGCCGGCACGGTGCGCCCGGGTCGTGCCAGGAGCGCGATCCGCGACTGAGCCCGTGTCCCCGACGGGTAGGTTGGGGTCGTGGGAGTCTTCGATGATCTTGTGGGGCAGGAGCGGGCCGCCGCGACGCTCCGCCGGGCGGCGGCGGCCGGGGCCGATCTGCTGGCCGGGGGGCGCGGCGCCGGGATGACCCACGCGTGGCTGTTCACCGGGCCGCCCGGGTCCGGTCGCGAGGAGGCCGCGCGGGCGTTCACCGCCGCGCTGTTCTGCCCCGACCAGGGGTGCGGCCACTGCGACATGTGCCACCAGGTGGCCGTGGGTTCCCACCCCGACCTGGAGATCGTCCGCCCGCAGGGGCTCTCGTACGGCATCAAGGACACCCGGCGGCTCATCCTGCGCGCGGCCGGGGCGCCGACGCTGGGCCGTTGGCGCGTCGTGCTGTTCGAGGACGCCGACCGGGCGACCGAGGGGGCGTCCAACGCGCTGCTCAAGGCCATCGAGGAGCCGCCGCCGAAGACGGTGTGGCTGCTCTGCGCGCCTTCCCCGGACGACATGATGATCACCATCAGGTCCCGCTGCCGGCTCGTCACGCTCGTCACCCCGCCCACCGCGGCGGTCGCCCACGTGCTGGCCACGCGCGAGAACGTGCCGCCGGTGATGGCGGAGTTCGCCGCCAGGGCCGCCCAGGGGCACATCGACCGCGCCCGCAGGCTGGCGCTGGACGCGGAGGCGCGTGCGCGACGCGAGGCGGTGCTGTCCATCCCCCGGTCGCTGACCGGCGTCGGGGAGTGCGTGATGGCCGCCGAGCGGCTGGTGAAGACCGCCGAGGACGAGGCCGCGGCGGTCACCGCGGTGCTGAACGAGTCTGAGATCACCGAGTTGCGCCAGGTCTACGGCGAGGGCTCCACCGGCAAGGGGCTCAACAGGGGCCTGATCCGCGGCGGTGCCGGCGCGCTCAAGGATCTCGAGGACCGGCAGAAGTCCCGGGCGACCCGTACCAAGCGCGACGTCATCGACGCGTCCCTGCTCGACCTGGTGGCGTTCTACCGGGACGTGCTGGCGGTGCAGTTCGGCGCGCACGTGGAGCTGGCCAGCGAGGACCGCCGCGCCGACCTGGAGGAGCTGGCCCGCGCCTCCACCCCGGAGGACACCCTGCGCAGGATCGACGCGATCATGCACTGCCGGAGGCGGCTGGCGTCCAACGTCAGCCCGCAGATGGCGGTCGAGTCGATGACCATCTCGTTGCACCGGCCCGGGTTGTGAGCTTGCCCGGGTTGTGAGCCTGTCCGGCCTGTGAGTCGCACCGGTCTTGGTCGTGAATCGGTCCTGGGCGTGAGCCGGTGCCGGTTTCCGGGGCCGATGCCGGTTTCCGGGGAAGGCGCTCGTCCATCCGCGCGATACGGCGCTGGACCGCGCGTGCCGTGCCGCGGACGGCTGCCCTCGTGGTTCACCGGGAGCTGGAGTTCGAGGGGATCGGCTCTGTCCGACATCGGGCGCTTCGGGCTTTCTCTTGGACCGCGCCGGCGAATATCGGCTGGTGAGAAGGGGGTACTGACCACCACCAAGTGGTCACTACCCGCCTGTTTGCGATTAGATGGAACCATTCATCGCTAAGTCACCTCAAAGTACGAGTGTGGGTCGTTAGGATTAACAGGCAAAAATAAGCTATTTCGTTATAAACCAGTGGACAGTGTCCTGCTCTACGGGGATGAGCAGAGAAGACCGGGGGACTCTTGGTGAGCATTGGGGCACGCCACGGAGTGATTCCGTCCGTGAGCGGGCGGGCCGTCACGAGCCGTGTGGGCAATGACGACACGCTGAGGATCGAATGGCCTGATCCGGCCGGCGGAAACGTCGCGGAGATCGTCCTGCGGCACGTGGAGACCGGCGAGGAGTGCGGGGCCGCGGATCTGACGGCACTGTCCGCGGGTGTCTGGATGGCGTCGCGCGGCGGCGAGCCCGTCGTCACCGACGATCCGGGGTTCTCGCTCGACGGGCTGTGGTCCTACGCCGAGACCCGCCGCAACCGGGAGA
Organism: Streptosporangium sp. NPDC023825; assembly: GCF_040639575.1. NCBI lineage: Bacteria > Bacillati > Actinomycetota > Actinomycetes > Streptosporangiales > Streptosporangiaceae > Streptosporangium > Streptosporangium sp. NPDC023825. The sequence goes on from NZ_JBFAAE010000014.1 coordinate 25,971, forward strand.
TCAGGGCGTTCCGTACCTCCCTCGGCACGCTGGGCCTGCAGGTCCGCGAGGTCGAGCCGTACGTCGAGGTGATCCGCGTGACCGCGGAGGACGGCGTGATCCAGGTGGAGGGCGCCATCGCGTACGGCGAGCCGATCCGGGGGGCGGCCAGGCTCGTGGCGGTGGCCCGCCGGGGGCCGGAGCCCGTGAGCGGGCCCGCGAGCTTCCAGGGGCGGTGGTTCGAGGGAGGGGTGGAGATCGCGCCGATGGCCGAGACGCAGGTGCGGCGCCGGGTCTTCTGGGACCTCTATGCGGAGATATCCGGAATGCGGCTACCGCTGGCGACCCGACTTGATGACATAACTGATAAGAAGACCAAAGTTCGTTTTCCTGCCCAGCGTGTCGGGCAGGTGAGGGTCCGGCCGTACTACACCGAGACCGACAGCCTCGCCGTCGCGCTCAGCATCGAGGACGTGAGCTCGTGAAGATCTCCTTTCTCATCCTCAATGCCTACGGCATGGGCGGGACCATCCGCGCCACCTTCGACCTCGCCACCGCCCTGTCGGAACGGCACGATGTCGAGATCGTCAGCGTCTTCCAGCACGCCGACAGGCCCTTCCTGCCGCTGGGCTCGCAGGTTCGCCTGCGCTCGCTGGTGGACCTGAGGGAGGGGGCCAGGGTCCGCTGGCCGTACACGAAGAAAGCCGAGCGGCTGAGCGCGCAGGAGAGCGCGCTGATCCACCCCGAGGAGCGCGCGTACGCCTCCTTCAGCGCCTGGAGCGACGAGGTTCTCGTCCGCGAGTTGCGCAGGCTCCGCAGTGACGTGCTGGTCACCACCCGCGCGGGGCTCAACATCATGGCCGCGAGGTACGCCCGCAAGCGGGTCCTCACGATCGCCCAGGAGCACCTGCACTTCGAGGCCCACCAGCCCGGGATCTTCGAGGAGATCCGGACGTGGTACCCGAAGCTCGACGCCGTCGTGACCCTCACCGAGGCCGACGAGCACGACTACCGGAAGATGCTCAACGGGTCGTCCACCCAGGTGTTCACCATCGGCAACGGGCTGCCCGGCGGGCCGCGTCCGCGCTCCAGGCAGGAGAACCGGATCGTGCTGGCCGCGGGCAGGCTGGTGCCGGTCAAGGGGTACGACCGGCTGCTGAAGGCGTTCGTCCGGGTGGCCAGGGAACGCCCGGACTGGAAACTGCGGATCTACGGTGAGGGCCGGGTCGGCGACAAGCTGGTCAGGCAGTCCGTCAAGCTGCGCCTGCACAACAACGTCACGTTCATGGGTCCCACCGGAGACATCGAGGGCGAGCTCGCCAAGGCCTCGATCCACGCGGTCAGCTCCCGGTTCGAGGGCTTCGGCATGACCATCATCGAGGCGTTCGCCTCCGGGGTGCCGGTGATCAGTTTCGACTGTCCCCGGGGCCCTCGCGAGATCATCACCTCCGGGGTGAACGGGCTGCTGGTCCCCGCCGACGACGTGGACGCCCTGGCCGACGGGCTGATCCAGATGATCGACGACGAGGAGGGGCGCCGCCGGATGGCCGAGAACGCCCTCCAGACGGCCAGGAACTACGACATCTCCATGATCGTAAACCGCTGGGAGAAGTCCTTCGCGGAACTCGGCCGCTGACCGGAGCGGCGGACGGCCCGGCGGGGCGTCCCTGTGAGGTGATCTGTCGTCTTCGGGAGGAACTCCCGACCCGGTGGTCGAAATGCTCTCCCGCGAAAGAGCCCCCGGCCGGGGACCGCGTCAGCGCCGCGACGTCGCGCGAGCGGGCGTCGTGGCGCCGACGGAGTCCCTTTCCAGGGGACGGGTTTCCAGGGTGACGGGCTTCCAGAGGGCAGGCTTCAAGGGGGCGGGCTTCATGGGGACGGGCTGAGGCGTGGAGACCGGCCGGGGCGTACGAGGGCTCGCCGCCGCCGACGGGGGGCTTCGGGCGGCCCTCCGCGTTCCTGGGTATGACGCGTAGGGTGAGCACGAGCCGTACCCCCAGGTTTGGAGCCATATGGGCATGATCATGGCGGTGAGTTTCACCCGCTACGGCAGGCTGTACTACCTCGATCCCGGTGAGCACAGTCCCAAGGTCGGAGACAAGGTGCTGGTTCCCACCGATGCCGGGCCCGAGGTCGCCGAGTGCGTCTGGGCGCCGCAGTGGACGAGCGAGGAGGTCGGCGGGCTGCCGGTGTGCGCGGGCATCGCGAGCGAGGAGCACCTGACCCGAGACGAGGGCAACAAGCGGCGGCGCGCCGAGGCCCGCAGCGTCTCCAAGCGCCTGATCAAGCGGCACACGCTGCCCATGAAGGTCGTCGGCGTCGACTACACGGACGCCGAGAACGTCTACACGGTCTATTTCTCGGCCCCCCAGCGGGTCGACTTCCGCGCCCTCGTCCGCGACCTGGCCCGCAACCTGCGCGCCCGGGTGGAACTGCGTCAGATCGGCCCCCGCGACGAGGCCCGCCTGCAGGGCGGCATCGGCCCCTGCGGCCGTGACCTGTGCTGCGCCACCTTCCTCAAGGACTTCGAACCGGTCTCCGTCCGGATGGCCAAGGACCAGGACCTGCCGGTCAACCCGCTGCGCATCGCGGGAGCGTGCGGGCGGCTGATGTGCTGCCTGAAGTACGAGCACCCGCTCTATCTCGACGCGCACAGCAGGATGCCCCGCGTCGGGCTGAAGGTCGACACCCCCGAGGGGGCGGGAACCGTCGTGGGCCGCAACGTCCCCTCCGACTCCGTCGTGGTCCGCCTGGAGGAAGGCGGACGCCGCTGCGCGTGCCCGTCGGCGTCGGTGTGCTCCCCGCGCAAGCAGCACGACGCGGCGTACGGGGACGCGGTGAAGGTCGCCGACGGCGGACCGGAGGGATGACCGGGGCTTTCCGAGGCCCGCCCGGGTCGTGATCCCTTGGGCGCGTGCGGGCCTTCGGGCCGGCGGGAACGGTCCGGCGCGTCCGCCCGGGGTCCGTGTCACGTGGCTGCTCGCGTCCGTGCGTCCGCCTGGGTGATGCGCGGTCGCGGGGCGGCTCGCGGCCCGCGTGTCCGCCTGGGCGATGCGCGGTCGCGGGACCCGGCGCGGGCGTAGGATGCGAGCGGTCAGCCTCTCCGCGCGCGTCGGCTCCCCTCGCCGGACCCGCGTGCGATCCCGGCCCACGGACTACGGAGCGGACAAGGCGTGAGATCCCAGGTGGTCGCCGTACTGGCGACGGTGGTGACCCTGCTGGCGAGCGCGTGCACCGGAACCGACGCCAACGCCGGTTCCGGCGGCGGTACGGGCGGTGGCGAGGCGGGGAGGGCGTCACTCGGCTGGGAGGAGTGCGGGGACGGTTTCGAGTGCGCGAAGCTCCCGGTTCCCCTTGATCACGCCAAGCCGGACGGCGAGAAGATCGAGCTCAGCGTGATCCGGCTGCCCGCCTCGGGTGACCGGATCGGCTCGATCCTTCTCAACCCCGGCGGACCCGGCGCCTCCGGGGTGAAGTACGCGCGAGGTGCCCGCACGGCGGTGAGCAAGGCCGTACGGGACCGCTTCGACGTCGTGGGCTTCGACCCGCGCGGGGTCGGCGGGTCCGCGCCCGTCCGGTGCCTGTCGACGAGCGAGCTGGACACCTACGTCGGTCTCGACAGCTCGCCCGACTCGCCGGGGGAGGTCACCATGCTGGAGGAGGGCTCACGGCGGTTCGCCTCCGGCTGCCAGGCCCGCTCGGGCAGGCTCCTGCCGCACGTCGGCACGGCCGACGCCGCCCGGGACATGGACCTGCTGCGCGCCGCCGTCGGGGACTCCCGCCTCACCTACCTCGGCAAGTCGTACGGCACCCAGCTGGGCGCCGCCTACGCGGACCTCTTCCCCACCCGCGTACGCGCCCTCGTCCTGGACGGCGCCGTGGACCCCTCGCTCAGCCCGTTGGAGATGAACACCGCGCAGGCACGCGGTTTCGAGGTCGCCCTCGACGCGTTCCTCGGGGACTGCCTCACGACCACCGACTGCCCCTTCCGCGGCTCCGTCGGCTCCGCCCGCGCGGAGATCGCCGCCCTGCTCCGCCGCGCGGACACGACCCCCCTGACCAACGGGACGGGCGACGGCCGTACGGTGACCGAGGCCTGGACCACCCTCGGCCTGATCACCCCGCTCTACGACCGCCAGGCCTGGCCGGTTCTCCGCCAGGCACTCGGCCGGGCGCTGAAGGGCGACGGCACCACCCTGCTCCGCCTGGCCGACCTGCTGATCGACCGTGAGACGAACGGCGAGTACACCAACCAGACCGAGTCCAACCTGGCCGTCAACTGCGTCGACGCCCCCTACCCCCGCGACTCCGCCGCCTACGCCACGGCGGCCCGCGAGTCGGCCAAGGACGCCCCGCTCTTCGGCGCGTACGTCATGTGGAGCTCGCTGCCCTGCGCGTACTGGCCGGCGAAGGGAGGACCGCGGGCGAAGATCGACGCTCCCGGGGCCCCGCCCATCATGGTCGTCGGCACCGAACGCGACCCGGCCACGCCCTACCAGTGGTCCGAGGCCCTCGCCTCCCAGCTCTCCTCCGGCGTCCTCGTCGGTTTCGACGGTGACGGGCACACCGCCTACCTGACGGGTTCGGAATGTGTGGACCGTTTGGTGGACGACTACCTGATCGATCTGACCGTTCCCAAGGACGGAACCCGGTGCCCCAAGATCAGCTGATTCCAGGGCGCGGGAAGGCCCCGGGAGCCTGTAGACTGCCGTAGGCCGTGGTGAAACACGGCACGCCGCCTTAGCTCAGTCGGCCAGAGCACTTCACTCGTAATGAAGGGGTCTGGGGTTCGATTCCCCAAGGCGGCTCCAGGTCAGAGGCCCTCACGAAGATCGTGGGGGCCTTCTGCGTGTCTAAGCTTTGGCTCACGTGCCGAGGTGTGAGCCCTGCTCCACACTGAGCGGGATGGCTCATCGGTGCACAAAAGTGCATTTGTGAAAAATAGGGTGAGCTCACACCGTTCCAAGGTGTAGCTTCCCTGCCATGGCTGGGAAAGCCCAGGAATGGCTCAAGAGGATTAACTTTGGCGAAGGTCGCGACGTGCCACTCGATTTCGGAGTTGAGCTCTGGAAACAGGGTCTCTTCCGATATGAGACCAAGGACGGCATCGTCGCGGTTCTGGACCGCCTAGGACGGCCACATGACCCCGAGCGGATCATGTTTGAGGTCACTCGAAGCCTCCTTGATGATGTCGTTGACGCGGCAGGTGGCGTAGAGCGCGCTTACAACCGTCTATACCAAGCTATGGAAGCGTCACGTGAATACTGGGACCGCTGGAAGCTGAGAGAACTGGCTGTTCCCGAGCCCGGCATCATCGACCCGCGCCTTGAAGACGCTTGGTATGCGCTAGAAGAACTTCTCATCTGGGCAAGGAGCATGGACGATCGCCTGTGCCGGAGAAGCGTCATCGAGGGCTATAAGGCGGATCAGGGACTTGTTCCCGCTCTGGAGGACGGTCCCCGTCGTGAGGCAGTGCTCAAGGCCCGGATGCGACTCCATGGCGCTGGAGTGCAAGAAGCCAGGTTCCTGGCCGATCTCGGTCTGCACATGCAGTCGAGCCGGGCTGGCACGAAGAGTGGGGTCCTACGGAAAGGGCAGATTTTCCTGCCCTTCCCGGATCCTGTGACCGACAAGATCAAACATCGCTGGCAGCTGACCTATGACAAGAAGCGCGATGGTGTCCGATTTGCCGACAACCTCATGAGGGGAGTCGAGCGGTTCATGGACGAGATGCTTGACGCCTTCGAGGAGCACCTTCCTGAACGGTATAAGTCCTAGTGATCTCGCGTGTCAGTAACTACATGGTCCGAGGTCGCCCAGTTCCTAGGTGATTGTCGCCGTCTGCATCACGTCCCGAAGATGCGATTCATGGCTACCGCGCCGCTCTGGATGACGGGCCGGATCTGCTTGCGGTGGACCAGCTCCGTGACGACCGTGCTGCTGTGGCCGACCAAGCGGGAGATCTCCTCCAGGGGATGCCACTGTCGGAGAGCACGGACACGAAGCTGTGCCGTAGCTCTCGGGGCGACCACTGCGCCGGGTCGAGGCCAGGAGACGGGCGACGTCGCCGTGTGACCCCCGAGCCGCGCCAAGGCATCCGGCCTGATGCCCTCGATGAGCAGTGTCGGCGACTGCTACGACAACGCCATGATCGAGGCATTCTGGTCCCGAATGCAAGTTGAACTCCTCGACCGTCAACGTTGGAACACTCGGATCGAGCTCGCCAACGCCATCTTCGAGTACCTGGAGATCTGGCACAACTGCAGACGGTGCCACAGCAGCCTCGGCATGCTGACCCGATAGAGTTCGAAAACACGACCATCGTGGCATGACAATCCAAAAACGCGACTCCACCGAACCCAGGACAGACCAAAGCCTCCATCAATCCCGGCACGGTTCAGCCTGAAGTGGCCCCACCCGCCGATTCCTCGGCCTCCGATGGTGGTGACGGGCTCTACACGCTGAATGGGGTGGTCGCAGTAAGCACTACATGTAGAAATAGTGTCATGCTGCGCCGCGCTCAGATCGTGTTCTCGGTCCTTTTCATCGCGATGCTCGGCGTGGCGACCAACGTGGCCACCGGGGTTCTGCCGTCGGCCTGGGAGAGCCGGCGATGGGTGGCATGGCCGCTGATGCTCGTGATCGTGATCGCCACGGCGGTGCTGGAAGTCGTGCAGAAGGACGAGCCGCCAGCCGACTTTCCTTCGACGCAAGCTCGCATCGAGCTGATCCGCCGCGTACGGCGATACTGGGTGACGGGGGTGTTGGAGAAGTCGCTGTACAACGAGGCCCGGATCGAACTCGAACTAATCGTCCACGAGACCTCCGACCGTCCATGGGACATTGCCGTCACATGGACGAATGGCAGCCAAGAGCCGCTGCCGCCAGGTACAGATATGGCGGATGTGTTCGCGCGGATGGATCATCGGATCGTTATCCTGGGCGCGCCGGGGGCGGGCAAGACGACCATGCTGCTCGAACTCGCCAAGAGCCTCTTGACGGCGGCCGAGGATGAGAGCAAGCCGGTCCCGGTCGTGCTGCCACTTGCATCGTGGGCCCGTCACCGTAAGACGATCGCCGAATGGATAGTCGACGAGCTCGTCGAGAGTTACGGCATGCCACGGCGACTCGCGGCCGAGTGGTTACGCACCCACCATATCCTCGCCCTCTTCGACGGCCTTGACGAGGTCGCGGCAGAGCACCGTCCAGCGTGCGTCTCCCAACTGAACAAATACCTGCGCGCCAATCCGACCAGCATGGCCATCTGCTGCCGCCAAGCCGAGTACACGGTGCTCAGCGAGCAGGTCAGCGCGCACGGCATCGTGAAGATCCAGCCGATGACTGCCGAGCAGACCAAGCACTTCCTCGCGGACGCCGGACCCGGGCTGGACGGATTGCGAGCAGCCCTTGCCGCCGATCCCGAATTGTGGGAGCTTGCCTCCTCACCGCTGCTGCTCAGCATCATGGCCCTCGCTTACCGGGACGGTCCCGAGTCGTCTCCGACTACTCGGCAGGCGGGCCCGCGCCGCCGTCTGTACGCCCAGTACATCCAGACGATGCTGCGCTGGCGCAAAAATCGGCATTATCCTCCCGAGAAATCCCGGCACTATTTGCATCTTCTCGCCTATCGGCTGCGCAGTGACCGGCAGACCGTGTTCACGCTGGATCTTCTAGGGGCCGATTGGCTGCCCGGAGGCCTGTTCCTAAGTAGATCAGGACACATCATGCTGCTGGCGGTCTTGTCGGCGTGCGCGCTTATGTTCGTCGCATCCTGGCTCCTTGCCAACGTCACAACGGCCATCATCGCCGCGATAATCCTAGGGACTGCGCTTACGACGCAATTGCTCAGCCAGGACTACGAGAACAATGCCGGCATCTCATGGCGCAGCCGGGAGAAGGTGAGAGAGGTCTGGCCACCCAGAGAAGTTCCGCGGCGGGAAGACATCACTTCCAACTCCGTTATGAAGTCCCTGTACATGGCGGTCGGAGGTTTCATGGTGCATGGGCTCGGCGACAAACTTGCCGCCTCGCTCATCGCAATGTCGGTCGGAGTGGCTCTCAGCCTGCAAGAGTCCGCTCTCACTCTCACGGGGCCGGTCTACGCGATCGTGTTGCTCGTCTCCTATCTCCTGGTATCCGGACTGATAGATGGCTTCGTAAATGAGCTGGCCAAGTCCGGTCGCACGACCTCAGCTAGCCGGGAGGTGCCGAGCCCTGCGCTCCGCCCTCGTGTCCGACTCGCCCTGCGCGTTGGGCTGGCCTGGAGCCTGATCACCGGATTCGTTGCAAACTACGTCGCCGGGGCCGCGCCAGCGGAGTCACTGCCTCCGGCTGCCTATGGCGTACTCGTCGGTGTAGCGTTCTTCCTCTTGACGTTCGTCTCGATAGGCGGCGGACCGCTGCTCGAACAATTAGTATTGCGTTTCGAGCTCGCCCGGTTTCAGTGCTTCCCATGGCCTTGCCTGCCATTTCTCGACTTCATGACGGAATGCCTTATCCTCCGAAAGGTTGGGCCCGGATACATCTTCGTCCATCGTGAACTCCTTGATTTTCTCGCCGACTCGGCGGCCCCCGAAAGCCGGAATGGACACTGAGTAGGTGCTTGTGAAGGCAGCGGATACATATAGACGATTCTCGAACTGGCTACAGATCAGATGCTGGTATCGCGTCGCGCGCCAACTTCTGTGTACAGCAGCTATTTACAGCAACGCCGACGCACACGAGCATGCGTCACCAGCCACTATCTGCCGTTTGAGCTGGGCGAGGAGCCTTCTACGTCATGACCGGCTCCTGTTTGCAAACAGGCACTCAAGCTTGCAGCGATGCCGCACCGAGGGTGGATCGTCATGCAACAAATCGCGCTCTTCGGCCTGGACAACACCCTCGTCAACTTGGACGAGGCCTTTCAGACCTGGGCCGGGGAGTTCGCCGACGAGCCACGGCCTTGAGCACGAGGCGGTTGACTGGCTCGTCACGCTCGACCAGGCGAATTATCCGCATCGTGAGGTCTTCTTAAGGTTTGCGACCACTTCGCCCTCACCAAGTCGGTCGGGGAGCTGTGAGGCCGCTACCGCAAGCGCATGCCGTACCTGGTGCGCTGTCGGCCAGAGGTGATGGACGGTCTGGCTCGACTGCGTGCGTCAGGGTTGAAGGTGGCCATCGTTACCAACGGGACGGCGGACAACTAGCTGGGCAAGATCCAGCGGACGGAGCTGGCTGAGGCGGTCGACGCCTACGCGCTGTCTGGGCTTGAAGGCATCCGCAAGCCCGATGTTGGCCTGTTCGAGATCGCCGTCCGGCGGTGTGGCATGACTCTTGCCGATGGGGGATGGATGGTCGGGGACCACTTGGTCGCCGACATCGGTGGAGGACGAGCCGCCGGTCTCCGAACGGTCTGGATCGACCGAGGGACCTGGCCGGACCAGGAGCATGAGGCGGACCACGTCGTCACGGACGTGTTGCAGGCGATGGAGATCCTGCACGCGGTTCGGTGAGCGATTCGGAAGTGGGGAAGACACAAACGTCGATCTTGCTAACGCGGGTGCTAACAACAGCCCTGGATGGACCTGGACGACTGTGGACTGAGGGACCTCATGAAGCCCGCCCGAGCAGGCCCGGAAGACGGTTGTGGACGGTCCTGGACGATCGTGTTCTAACTCGTAATGAAGGGGTCTGGGGTTCGATTCCCCAAGGCGGCTCCACAGGTCGAAGGCCCTTCCGGATGATCCGGGAGGGCCTTTGTCGTATCCGTACATGCGACGGAGTCAGCTGTTCCAGGACCGATCTGGTCATGTCAGGAGCCTCGCCGATCAGGTCGTGCCCGTTCTGGACTTCACGGGGCCGTGTCGGCTGCTCGCGACAGGTACGGGGCCGGACAGGTCTGGGTGATCACGGGCTGGGCGGCCTTTCGGACGGCTCCCCACCCCGCCCGAGGTTGTCAGGCCCCATCGGGGTGCCGCGCCGGGGCGGGAAGACGAGACAATGTTCCTTCCAGTCGTTCCAGTCGTTCCAGCGGCCGGAGCGTTCGGTGAACCACTGCTCGCGGAGTGCGCGGAGCGCTCCCACGCGAGCCGGTTTCCTCGTCGGCTCTGCGTCCGTAAGGTCGCTGAACAGGTGATTTGCGGTTGGGGGCATCCGTGATTTTGGGAGCCATCCTGTCTCTTCCCGATGTGATGACCCCCCTCTGGCTATTCTCACGGTATGAGTGCTCAGCCTGTCCATCCGCACGCTCCTGGGGAGGCCAGGGTGCCACGCACTGTTGATGGCATCGCTGAGGCCCTGCAAGGCGGTCGGCGGATGGAGTTCTACCGGGAACTCGGCACAGCACCTCTGGATCAGGCGGAGGCGATCCTGCGCCGTTGGTGGTGTGAGGCGATGCTCGACACGGATCCCGAAGCCGACCAGATCCGTAAGGCCGCGCTGGAGGGCACTTTGCCCGTCGCCACCCTCGCCGATGTTCTCGAGCGCCGTGAGCGGCAGGGGCAGCCCTTTGAGTGAACCCGAAGAGGAGGGATGGCCTTGCTATTTCTCCGAAGGGGTCGCGGAGCTTCTGGCCGATCCTCAGATCAGCCCGATGTTGTTTTCAGCGGTTGTCGCGCTATCCGTTGAGATCAACGAGACGAGAGGTGATGTCTCCGGTCACACCGCTTCCCTCCAGTGGCCGCAGCAGCGCAGGGTTCCGCTCGGCAAGGACGGGATCTTGGGCGCCGCCGAGTACGTCGTCGTCGCAGACGCGAATGAGCCGCACTGTGTCATCACCCGCGTGCAGTCGTATTAGACGGCGATGCCACAGCGGTCTCGCCGAGACGTCGCACTGACTTACCACACGGGTGTCGCCGAGGCTCACGCGTACTGGGGAAACCGAAGTCGCCGTGCCCGCGCTCCTGGTCGCCGAGAAGATCGCTCTTTCAGAGGCGCGGCGAACCGGACCCCGATGGTGAGACCGATCTGCTTCACCATGACCGCGACGGCAGGTTTTCTGGTCTGCGCACTCTCGCGCGTTGCTCCGGTGTGATGGTCTGGGGCGGTTTTCCCTACCTCTGATGCCTTAAATCCTGTGGTTGGTCGCATCTGACGTCAGCGCGAGCACGCCGGTTCCCCGTACCTTTGTCTCGCGTGTCAAGGTGAACGAGCTGACGCCGTACGCGGCGGCGATCTCCGGAGCCAGGTGGAAAGCGGACCACCTCCACTCCTCGACCTGTTCACCGCTTGCGGTGCGCAGGTCTCCCACAGCCGGAAGCCCCAGTTCCAGGCGCCGCTCCTTCTCTTGTGGCAGTGGATCGCCGAGGGTGAGCCGCTCGTCATCGGCCTCGCCGGTCGCCGCGTACCGGCGCACGACGTTGCCGCGCTCGGCCACCAGCCATGCCGAGCCGTCCCCCCGTTCACCGTAGTAATAAGCCTGAGCCCGTCCGTAGCGAGCACTGAGCGCCTTGTACAACCTGAGCACATCCTCGTGACGCTCGCTGCCACAAGGATCGCACCAGGCCCCGATGACCAGGGTCCAGCCGTCCACTTCAGGAGTGACAAAGACCCGCGACAAATGATGGCGATCATCTGCGTCGCCGTGTGCATCGGCGTCGATCACTTCCTGGGCCTCGGCGAACGTGATCGGTCTGGGCGAGGACAGGCCCAAGACTTCCATGACGCCCGCCTGATCACCGGTCGGGACCGCGATCCAGTGGTTCCAGCACGTCGACACCGGCTCAGGCCAGTCCTTCACCTCTGCTCGCACAGGCCCACTGTGCCAGGTCCCCGAGGCAGCCGGTGCGTAGAGCGCCGTGGGCCCGGCAGGTCTGGCACGTTACGTTCTCTCAGCCCTTCAGGGCCACTACGGGAAGATTTCTGGCGAGCGCGAGGTATTCGCACTGTGTCCAAGCGTCATTGATCCACTCATAAGCACCTTGTAATATCTTCGCCAGGTATTTTCGTCATCATCATCTTTAACTCTCTTATCACGTTAGGGACAAGATGATCAGAAGGCGAAACATCGCATTGGTACCCGCAACCGTCGGTCTCGTGCTCACCGCTTTGGCCGGCGTGCCGGTAAGTGCTGAGGCGCAGGCGAACCAGGCCGTCACGACCTACACCTACGTGCCGCTCGGCTGGCTGGGCGTACCGGCCGGAGGTCCGCACAGCGAGGCCACCGATGTCAACATGAGCAGGCAGGTCGTCGGCTATTCGTCCAACGACAGGAATCCAGCCGCTCACGCCTTCTTCTTCCAGGACGGACGCCTGGAGCCGGTGGACTCGATCTATCTGCCGGGCGAGAACACCGCGACCTCCATCAACGACTCCGGCCACATCGCCGGATACACCCATGTGAGCTTCACCGACCCTCCCCATGCCTTCATCCGCCGCGACGGTAAGACGATCGATCTCGGCACCGGATGGGGCAGCGGAAGCGGCAGCGCCGCCCACGCCATCAACAACAAGGGTGTCGCCGTGGGGCAGCGGCACAAGTCGGCGGGCAACCCGACGCGCCCAGTCATGTGGAAGGACGGCAGGATTCACGACCTCGGAACGCTCGGCGGTGTGGCCGGTCAGGCGGGAATGAACCTGGGTCGTGCCTATGACATCAACGACAAGAACCAGGTCGTCGGAGAGTCCCTTCCGAGTACCGGCTACACCCTGCACGGGTTCCTGTGGGAAAACAATCGCATGACCGATCTGGGCACATTATCGGCAGGCAGCACAAAAGACACCGTGGCGCAAGCCATCAATGAGAAGACCCAGATCACCGGCTGGTCTCCCAACGCCGCGAACAATGCCACCGCCTTCCTCTGGGAGGCGGGATCGATGCGGGCCCTGGGCACCCTTCCGGGAGGAACGAGAAGCTACGGCTACGACATCAACGAGCCGGGGCAGGTGGTGGGCATCTCGTACGTCAGCGACAACCCCTACGGCCAACGTGCCTTCCTCTGGCAGAACGGTCAGATGACGGATCTCAACACCGTTGTCACCAACCTTCCGCCGGATGTATCCCTCTCGGAGGCCTATGCCATCAACGATGACGGTGTCATCGTCGGGCAGACGTGTTACTACTGCGAGCCGGGCAAGACTGCTGATCAGCACGCATACATGCTCGTCCCCAATTCCTGAACCGCTCCGGAGCAGACCAACCTGCCCCTTGGGTCTTGCGCGCACGGAGGGAGACGAAGCCTCCGTGCCTGCGCTCCTGGTCATCGAGAAGATCGCCCCTCCGGAGGCGCGGCGAACCGGACCCCGGTAGGTGATACCGATCTGCTTCACCGCGACCACCACGGCAGGCTTTCCGGTCCGCACGCCCTGGCGCGTCGCTCCGGCGTAGCGATCTGGCGGTGACCGGAACGTTCACCAGAGGTGGCCCACGCCATCCGCCACGGCACTGGGACCTGTTTCCCGGCGTTCGTTCCCATGGCCCTAGCATCGGGTCCCGTGATCGTATGGCTCAACGGCACCCACGGCGCGGGCAAGACGACGACCAGTGCGCTCGTGCAGCAACTGATCCCGGATTCACGGGTGTTCGACGCCGAGAAGGTCGGAGAGACACTCATGGACATCACGCCGGGGCTGCCCGCGACGGACAACTTCCAGCACTGGCCGCCGTGGCGGCCACTCGTCGTCGAGACCGCCCGCCGCGTACTCGACTACACCGGCGGCATTCTGGTGATGCCCATGACCGTCCTGGTCGAGCAGTACTGGCGCGAGATCAGCACCGGCCTTGCCCACCATGCCATTCCGGTACGGCACTTCGTCCTCCACGCTGACCAGGACACCCTCCGCGGGCGCATCGAGGGGGACACCCTTCTTGGCCCGTCCCCCTTCCGTCTCAAATACCTTGAGCCCTACGCCGAGGCGGCCCGCACGTGGCTGCACGGCGAGGCCGAGGTCGTCGACACCACGCATCTCACGCCCGCCCAGGTCGCCTTGCGGATCGCGGAGGCCGTCAGAAGTTGAGGTCCGCCCTGCGTGAAAACTGTGCACCCCGGTGAACGTTTCCGGTCACAGCACTGGGGATTTCTGCGTGGATCTCAATATCAGACTGGTACCGGTGGGCGCCGCCCCTGCTTGACGTGCGGGAACAGTGGCGTCAGGGCGGTGGTGGCCCGATCGCCGGGTCGGCACGGTGGCGTTCGATCTCATAGGCGCCATCGGCCGCCCGCGGCGGGCACCTTTGCCCTTGTTGCCGCCGTTGTGGGCCGGGACGTATTCCTTGACATGCGCATGGTGCCCGCTTGGCCGGCGGCTGACTGCTCGGCGGATAGCGTAAAGGGTCAACAGTTGAATTCGATGAGGCTTAATTCGCAAAATAGGCGCCAAGGCATTTCATCTTGATCCATCCAGGGGCGTTGGGCGGCCCCAACGCCGGTGAGGCACAACCCATGTCTACTTTCTGGGACCTCAAGCACCGATTGTGCGAGGCGATCAACGCTCACGACCTGCGGAGAGTGCTCGACTGTTACGCTCCGGACGCCGTCTATGTCGCACCATCGGGCGTGGCGGAAGGTCATGAGCAGATCGCGTGGCTCTACGAGCAGCTGTTCGCCGGCTTCCCGGACCTGCACCTGACGCCATGGTTCGAGATCGATGACCACGACAACCCGGCTGTCACGGAATGGACGGTTACCGGGACGCATTCCGGGCCTTATCTCCTGCCGGACGGGCGGGAGATAGAAGGAACCGGTCGTCGCATCACTGTTCGTTCTACGTGCTCTACTTTCGCCGAGAATGACAGGATAAAAACGCACCGGGAATACTACGACCAGTTGGAGCTGTACAGCCAGCTCGGCTACGGCTTGACGGAGCTCAAGCCCGCCTCCGTGTAGGTCGCACATCGTAGGCCGGACATCATCGGCGGGCTGTTCCCGCCCGTGCCGCCGGGCCTGTTCCGCCGGAGTCCGAAAAAGATCCTCGGCTATCGCCGTCCGACGCCGTTGAGCAGCGTGTCGACGACGAGATCAGCGGCCTGAGGGGGTTCGAGCAGGGGGAAGCGGTGAGCGGCGGTGTCGACCAGGTGATCCAGCATGGCGCGGGCCCAGTCGGCGGGCACGTCGGCGCGTAGCAGGCCTTCGTCGGCCGCCCGCCGGACGAACCTGTCGAGGCGCGCGCTCTGTTCCTCCCTGCGGGCATTCGCGTCCGGATTCGCGCGCATCATCCGGCGCACGTCCACCGGCCACTCCCGGCTGACCGGGACTATGCCCTCCACGTACCGGTGCAGTGCCACCGCCACCTGGGCCTCGACGAGCCGGGCCTGGTCCAGCACCCGCTCGGAGGAGTCGAGTTTCGCCTGGAAGATGGCCGCGAGCAGGGCCTCCTTGGTGGGAAAGCGCCGGTAGACGGTCCGCCGGTCGACTCCGGCCTCGGCGGCGATCGTGCCGATGCTGGTCGACGGGTCCTCGGCCAGCAGGCGGGCACCCGTATGCAGGACCGCGGCGAGGTTGCGGGCGGCATCAGCTCTCATGATCCCGCCAGTGTACTGAGGTGTGACATCTGTCCGCTTGACATACACATATATGAGGCATTAAATCATATTAGTGTCACACTGATGTGGCATATAGCTGACATGTCGCCTGAAGGAGACACAGTGATCAGGACCTGGCTCATCACTGGGAGTTCACGCGGTTTCGGACGCGAGCTCGCGGTGGCCGCACTCGAGCGCGGAAACCGGGTGGTCGCCACCGCCCGCCGGCCGGAACAGCTCGACGACCTCGTGCGGAAGTACGGCGATCACGTGCGTACGTTCGCCCTCGACGTCACCGACGCCGAGGCCGCACGCGCCGCCGTGCGGCTGGCCGTCGACGAGTTCGGCGGGCTCGACGTGGTGGTGAACAACGCCGGCTACGCCAACTCCTCCCCGATCGAGGAGACCCCGGACGAGGACTTCCGCGCGCAGTTCGAGGCCAACTTCTTCGGCGTCGTCAATGTCACGAAGGCCGCCCTGCCGGTACTGCGCGGCCGGCGTTCCGGGCACATCCTGCAGTTCTCCTCCATCGGCGGGCGCGTGGGCGGGTCTCCTGGCCTGGCCGCCTACCAGTCCGCGAAGTTCGCGGTCGAGGGCTTCTCCGAGGTGCTCAACAACGAGGTGAAGCCGCTGGGCGTCAAGGTCACTATCATCGAGCCCGGCGGGTTCCGCACCGACTGGGCCGGATCGTCCATGCGCATCCCGGCTGTGGGGCCGGACTACGAGGAGACCGTCGGCGCGATGAACCGGCGGCGCGAGGGCTTCGACAGGACGGCACCGGGCGACCCCGCGCGAGCGGCGCGCATCATTCTCGACACCGTGGACCTCGACGAGCCGCCACTGCGTCTGCTGCTCGGCTCGGACGCGGTGGACATGGCCGAGAAGTCGTCCCGCGACCGTGCCGCCGAGGCCGCGCGGTGGGCGGAGGTGAGCCGTTCCGCGGACTTCCCGCCCGGTGAGTGAGCTCTCCCCGCCACCCGGCCCGGGCAGTGCGGCACGTGCACCCGCTCCAGCCGTCGCCCCTCACCTTTCGGCACTTCACGAGGGTGATCGCTCCGTACGAGAACGACGCCCGGCGGGTTTTCCGGCCGCTTCCCGAACAGCCGAAACGCCCCGGATCTCTGCGCTACGCAGCGCTTTCGATGTCCGGTTACGGCAACGACGGCTCTCGACATCACACGGGCGCCGTCAGACCATGCCACTGTGATGATCCCCGGTTTCACGCTCGAGCTCGTGCCGCACTGTGCGAGTGTGCCCCGGGAGGGGTGGGCAGGTGATCACGACGACCGGCCGTTGTCCAGGGCCGGTGCGGCGCAGGCCGAGGCCCTGGTGCCGGCCGTGGGGCCCGGAGTCGACGCGATCTTCAGCAGCCCCGCACTGCGTTGCAGGCAGACGGTGGAACCACTCGCTCGTGCGGCCGGACGAACGGTCGAGTGTTTCGAACGGCTCGCGGAAGTGGAAAAGTCCGCGGGGCCTTCGGAATGGACGAACGACGGCTTGACTTTGCCGTCGCGTCAACATCTACCGTCATGGACGAGCCGGAAGATCCGGCTCGGTGACGGTGGGAACGGGTGGCAGGCCATGGCGTGGTCGATCGCACAGGTGGCGCGGATGTCGGGAGTGACGTCGAGGACCCTGCGCCACTACGACGAGATCGGGCTGCTGGCACCCGCCTGGGTCGGCGGGAACGGCTATCGCCACTACGAGGAGGACCAGCTGCTGCGACTGCAGCAGATCCTGGTGCTGCGGGAGCTCGACCTCGGTCTCGCCGAGATCAAGGAGATCGTCGACCGGCACACCGACCCGGTGGCGGCACTGCGCGAGCACCATCGGCGGCTGCTGGGCGAGCGCGACCGGCTGGACGCGGTGGCCCGCGTGGTGGCTCGCACCATCACCGAACTCCAGGAGAGCGAAGGGAAGGGTGAGATGTCCAAAATCAGTAGGCCGGAGAATCTGTTCGAGGGGTTCGACGGGGCGCGGTACGGCGAGCAGGCCCGCGAGCGGTGGCCGGGGCACTGGGAGCGGTCCGGGCAGCAGGAGCTCCTGGACACCGCGACTCCGCAGGAGCTCGACCGCATGGGGCGGGAGGCCACGGCGGGAATGATCCGGATGGCCGAGCTCATGGCCGCCGGCACCCCCGCCGACGATCCCGCGGTTCTCGCCGAGCTCGACGTCCACTACGGGCACATGACCCGGTTCTGGACGCCGACCGCGGCGGAGTACGCGCATCTGGGCCGGATGCAGGCCGACGACGAGGCGTTCAGGGCGAACTACGAACGGATCGCCGAGGGCCTGGCCGCGTACATGCGCGACGCCATGGCCGCGTACGCGCCGCCCGGCTGAGCTGATCCTCGCCGGATGAGCCGGAGGAGCTGCAGATCCTTCGGCCGTCGCCCGAGCCCGGCCGACGCGGGGACCACCGACTCGATAAGGCCCGACAGCCGACGGCGACGTGGCGGGCCGGTGCTTCGCGGGGGAAACGCGGCCGCCGGAGCCTCTGGATCGCCCCGGAAGATGACCGCGCATCGCGCACCGCGTGCGAGGAGCACCTTGAAAACCCCATAATCTATGGCTTATGGCTGAACGGGGTGAAGGACAGTCGGGGGTCGCTTCCAAGATCGGGCGGCTCGCCGCCATCGGGGCGGCCGCGGGCCTGCTGGTCGCGGGAATCGCGCTGCCGGCCGTGGGAGGCGCGGGTCTCGGCTTCGTGTCGGCGACCAACGAGCTGAATCTCAAACCCGAGGACCTCGTCGAACCTCCGCCCGCGGAGGTCTCGATCGTGCAGGACGCCGGGGGCAAGGAGATCGCGCGGTTCTACGAGGAGTACCGCGAGGTCGTCAACCTCGACCAGATCGCCGAGGTCATGAAGACGGCGATCATCTCGATCGAGGACTACCGGTTCTACCAGCACGGCGCGATCGACCTCGAGGGCACGATCCGCGCGTTCGCCAAGAACCTGCACGCGGGCGGGGTCAGCCAGGGCGGATCGAGCATCACCCAGCAGTACGTCAAGCAGGTCCTGCTCAACTCCGCCGACACCGACGAGGAGAAGAACAAGGCGCTGGAGGCCAGCTACGCGCGCAAGCTCAACGAGCTGCGTCACGCGATGGCGGTTGAGGAGAAGTACACCAAGGACGAGATCCTGGGCAAGTACCTGAACATCGCCTACTTCGGCGCGAGCGCCTACGGTGTGGAGGCGGCGGCCAAGCGGTTCTTCGGTGTCGAGGCCAGCGAGCTCACCCTGCCGCAGGCGGCGACGCTGGCGGGCGCCGTGCAGGACCCCAACGCCACCGACCCCAACCTGGGCAAGAAGCAGCGCGACCGGTTGCTGCACCGGCGCAACGTCGTGCTGGACCGGATGGCCGAACTGGGCAAGATCACCCCGGCCGAGGCGGCTCAGGCGAAGGCCACCAAGCTCGGCTACAAGGGGACGAAGTTTCCCGGCGGCTGCGAGTCCAGTGACTACCCGTACTTCTGCATCTACGTCCGCAACGAGATCCTGCGCAACCCCGACTTCGGCAAGACGGCCAAGGCCCGCGAGGACTTCCTCAACCGCGGCGGCCTGACGATCAGGACCACGATCAACCCCACCATGCAGGCGGCGGCGGACAAGGCGATCAGGAAGTGGGTCCACCCCTCCGACAAGCCGGTGGCGGCCGAGGCCCTGGTCCAGCCGGGCACCGGAGCGATCAAGGCCATGGCGGCCAGCCGCCCGTACGGCCGGAGCAAGGCCAAGAACGAGATCTCCTACAACCTCGTCGCGGACGCCGCGCACGGCGGCGGCGTCGGCCTGCAGGCCGGTTCGACCTTCAAGACGTTCACGCTGCTCACCGCGCTGAAGCAGGGGATGAAGGTGAACGACGGGCTGGCGGCCGGGGCCGGTTTCCGCGCCTCGGGTTACTCGGCGTTCCAGAACTGCAAGGGCGAGAACATCGGCGACCCGAGCCACACCGTCACCAACGACGAGGGAAACCCCGGCTGGAAGACCCTGCAGACCGGCACCTGGGGTTCGGTGAACACGTTCTTCATGGCGCTGGAGCAGCGCGTCGGCCTCTGCGAGACGATCAAGACCGCCAAGTCGCTGGGCATCCACCGTTCCGACGGGCTCAAGCTCCTGGAGTTCTCGACGTTCACGCTCGGGACCAACGAGATGGACCCGGTGACGGTGGCCAACGCGTACGCCGCGATCGGCGCGCGCGGCAAGTACTGCGCGCCGATGGCGATCACCCGGATCACCGACAGGAACGGCAAGGTCACCGACTACAAGCCCAAGTGCCGCCAGGCGATCGACCCCGAGGTCGCCGACGCGGCGGCCGACGTGCTGTCCGGCGTGTTCACCAAGGGCACGATGCGGGCCGTCGGCGGCATCGGCCGCGACGCGGCGGGCAAGACCGGCACCACCGACAGCTCCGCCACCGCGTGGTTCGCCGGGTTCACCCCGGACCTGGCCGGCGCGGTCAGCATCGGCGACCCGCGCGGCTCGCAGGACTACAAGCTGAACGGCGTCACCATCGGCGGCCGCTACTACGGCTCGGTCTTCGGCGCCAGCATCCCGGGCCCGATCTGGAAGGACACGATGCTGGCGGCGCTGAAGAACGTCGAGCCGACGTCGTTCACTCCGATCAACACGGAGCGGTTCGGCGGTTGCGGCCAGAGCTGCCAGCCCGCGCCGCCCCCCTCGGACGACGAGGACGAGGACTCTTTCGAGATCAACAGCCCCGACGACTCCGGCGGTTTCGACAGGCCCGGCTGGGACAACGGCCCCGGCGATCGCGGCGGGAACGGCGGCAACGGTCGCGGCGGCCAGGACAACCCCTTCGGCGAGGGCGACGGCTGACGGGGAGTCGGGGGAGGCCGTACCGCTGTTTGATCATTTTGGCCTCCTCGCTCACCTGGCGGGGGTGACGGCCAGGGTTCTGCGCACCGATGGGCCCTGACCTCCACCTCGGCCACCGTCGGCCGCTTCCGAGCGGACACGACGGCCCCGCCCCTTCCCCGGTCCGGGGTCGCCGTGCCTTCTGAGAAGCGTTATCCGAACGACGGTTCTCAGCCGGCTCCGAGCAGTGGCGTTTCCCGTCAGAGGGTTCACGCGACCTCGCGGAGAAGTCCTGGGCCCTCACCCGCGCCTCCCGGACTCGCCGAAACCTCAGCTCACGGCCTTCTTGACGAGCTCCGTGAGCGCCGCCTCACCGGCTTCGCCCAACGTCGTCAGGGCGTAAGCCGTCGGCCACATGCCATCGTCGTCATCGAGGTTCGCCTCCACGGTGAACCCCAGCGAGGAGTAACGCTCCTTGTCCGCCCGCCCGCTGCGGAAGAAGCACACCACCTTCCCGGCCCTGGCGTAGGCGGGCTGGCCGTACCACAGTTTCGGCGCCAGCTCCGGAGCGGCGGCCGTGACGACGGCGTGCACACGCTCGGCCAGCGCACGGTCCGGCGGCGCCATCTCGGCGATCTTCGCCAGCACGTCCCGCTCGTCGGCCGCCGCCTTGCCCGTGCCCCGGCCGCGGCGAGCGGCGCCCCTCAGCTCTGCCGCGCGCTCCTTGATGGCGGCACGCTCCACGTCGGAGAATCCATCCCCGGAGGACGCGCTCTGCTTGTCGTCGTCGGCTTTCGGTGCGGCGCTCATCGAGGTGACGCTCCTTTTGGTGGTTGCCGTTTTTGGTGGTTGCCGTGACGATCGTGCTGACCGCAGGGGGCGGGCCGATGGAGTGGCCGCGACATCCGCCCCCAGGCGCCTGCGCCGCGGCGACTGTGATCCGGCCGCCGGCGGCGACCGTCAGGAGGACCGCGGGGTCCGGCTCAGCGCAGTTCCTGGATGCGGATCATGTTGCCCGCGGGGTCGCGGAAGGCGCAGTCGCGAACCCCGTACGGCTGCTCGACCGGCTCCTGGACCACCTCCGCGCCGCCGGCCTCCACCCGCTCGAAGGTGCCGTCGAGGTCGTCGGTGGCCAGGAGGATGCCGGCGTAGGTGCCCTTGGCCATCATCTCGGCGATGGTACGGCGCTCGTCGTCCGTGACGCCGGGGTCGGCGACCGGCGGCTGCAGGACGACGGAGACGCCCGGCTGGCCGGCGGGGCCGACCGTGATCCAGCGCATCCCGCCGTACCCGACGTCGTTGCGCACCTCGAAGCCGAGAACGTCGCGGTAGAAGGCCAGGGACGCGTCCGGGTCGTCGTGCGGCAGGAAGCTCGCGTGAACGGTGATATTCATGCAGGTAACGCTAGGCGCGGTGTGGGGGTGCGCGCTTCTCGATTCCTGACCGGTCCGCCGCCTGCCTCGCCACGCACCCCGGCGGCCCGGTACGACGCGGGGGTCACGTCCTGCCGGGGGTGATCCCGTACCGCCGGAGCCGGTCGGCCTCGCCGGTGCGGCCCAGCCGTCTCAGCAGGGCGATCGCCTGCCGCAGGGCGCCGGGGAGCCCCAGTTCGGCGGCGCGCAGGTAGGCGAGGACCGCCCTGTCCGGATGGCCGGTCTCGCGCAGCAGGACGGCGGTCCAGGTCAGGGCGCCGGTGTCGCCCGCCTCGGTACGGGCGCTCAGCCAGGTGAGGGCCTCCTCGGCCCGGCCTGTCTCGTACATCAGGTCGACCGCGTGGTCCAGGGCGTCGGTGTCGCCGGTCTCGGCGCGGGCCCGCAGCCAGGTGACCGCCTCCTCAGAACGGTCCAGCTGGTACAGCAGGGTGGCGAACCGCCCGAGGGCGGCGACGTCGCCGCCCTCGGCGCGGGCCCGCAGCCAGGCGATCGCCTCCTCGGCCCGTCCCGCCTCCTGGAGCAGCTCGACCGCCTTCCACAGGGCGTCGGTGTCGCCGGTCTCGGCGCGGGCCCGGAGCCAGGCGATCGCCTCCTCGGTCCGGTCCGTCCGCTGGAGCAGCTCGACCATCCGCCAGCCGGCACCGGCGTCCCCGGCGTCGGCGGCGCGCCGGTACGCGGCGAGGGCCTCCTCGGTCCGTCCCGTCTCCTGGAGCAGCTCGACCATCCGCCAGCCCTCGCCGGTGTGCCCGGCCTCGACGGCGCGCCGGTACGCGGCCAAGGCCTCCTCCAGGTGACCCTCCCGGTGCAGCAGTGCCGCCATCGACCAGTGCGAACCGGCGTTTCCCGCCTCGGCGGCGCGCCGGTGGGCGGCGATCGCCTCCGTGGTCCGCCCCGCCCTCTCCAGGAGGTGCGGCAGCAGATCGAGGGCGGGACGGTCACCGGTCTCCGCGAGGGCGTACAGCCAGGTGATCGCCTCCCCGGCCCGGTTCGACTCCCGGAGCAGCTCGACCGCCTCCTCGAGTGCCAGGCGGTCGCCGGTCTCGGCGCGGGCGCTCAGCCGGGTGATCGCCTCCTCGATCTGTCCTGTCCGCCGGAGGAGGCCGATCGATCGCCAGTAGGCGTAGGTGTCGCCGGTCTCGGCGCGGGCGCTCAGCCAGGTGATCGCCTCCTCGGTCCGTCCCGTGTACCGGAGCAGCTCGACCGTCTTCGAGATCGCGCGATGGTCACCCTTCTCCGCGCGGGGTTCCAGCCAGGTGATCGCCTCATCGGCCCGTCCCGACTCCCGCAGCAGCTCGACCGCCTCCCACAGGGCGTCGGTGTCACCCGTCTCGGCGCGGATCCGCAGCCAGGTGATCGCCTCCTCGGTCCGTCCCATCTCCCGCAGCAGGGCGACGGCCTGCTTGAGGACGTGGCCGTCGCCGGTTCTCGCGGCGCGACGGCAGGCGGCGACCGCCTCCTCCCTGCGGCCGGTCCTGTACAGCAGGGACGCCAGCCACTCCGGGGCGTCGACGTTCCCGGTCCTCGCGGCGCGCAGGTAGGCGGTGAGGGCCTCCTCGCGGTGTCCCGCCCTGTCGAGGAGCGCCGCGGTCCAGACGGGAAGGCCCGCGTCGCCGAACCAGTCGTGGGCCCACAGCCAGGTGAGCGCCTCCTTGACCCTTCCCTCGTCCACGAGCAGGGTGATCGCCTCCCTCGGGGCGTCGGCGTCTCCCGCCTCCGCGGCGCGCCGGTAGGCGGCGATCGCCCTCTCGCGGTGCCCGGCCCTGTGGAGGACGGCGGCGCGCCGGCCGATGGCCTGGGCGTTGTCCGGCCCGCCGTGGATCCGCAGCCAGGTGAGCGCCTCCTCGGTACGTCCCGTCTTTTCGAGCAGGGCGATCGCCTGCCGCGGGGCGTCGGGGTCGCCGGCCGCGGCGGCGGCCCCGTACAGCAGGAGGGCGTGGTGGTAGAGACCGCGGGCCCGAGCCTGGGCGGCGAGGCACGGCAGGTCCCCGGGGTCGGCGTGGGAGGCGAGCGCGTCCCACAGGGCAGCGGGAGCGGGACGCGTACGGCGCTCGGCGCGACCGAGCTGTTCCAGGTGGTCCGCCAGCCGGTAGCGGGGGTACGCGGACGGCTCGTCGTGGCGGGGGCCGACGCGTGTGAGGGGGCCGTGGGCACCGCAGGCGTAGGCCAGGGCCCGCTCGAACCAGTCCCGGGGCAGGGAGCCGTACTCGTGGTCGGTCAGGTAGGCGAACGCGGCGGTCTTCAGGAGGGCGTGCGGGAGGGCGGGGCCGTGCCCCGTGCGCCTGGCGTCCATCGCGGCCTCGATCACGGCCTTGGCCGGGGCGGGCGCGTTGCGGTAGCGCTCCACCATGCCGGGCACGCCGGTCAGGTACTGGGTGATCCGGCCGTCGCGGGCCCCGGCGTACGCGCGCTCCAGCCGCGGATCGCCGCTCGCCGCGCCGCGTACCGCCTCCAGGGAGGAGCCGGTGAACCGGCCGGGGACGTGGATGGCCGCGCCGGTCACCAGCGCCCGCGCCTGGGTACGGGGGTCGGTGCCGCCGCTCGCGGCGGGAGCCGCGGTGAGGGCGGCCCAGTATTCGGGCCAGAGGGTGCCCAGGACCAGCACCGGGCCGCGCTCCGGGTCGCTCACCAGGGCCCGCAGCCCGGCGGCGACGCGCTCACCCATGCCGCCGGCCGGGGTGAGCAGGTAGGACTGCGACTCGTCGAGCCACACGACGGTCCGCGGCGCGATGGAGCCCAGGGCGAGGGCGGTCGTCCCGGGACGGCCGGGGTCGGCCGGACACCACAGCCGCCATCCGCCGGGCAGCAGCCGCACGGCCTCCCAGCAGGCCCGGGTCTTGCCGGTCGACGAGTCGCCGACCAGTATCGCGACCGCGCTGCGTCCGGCCGTCGCCCGCCGTACGACGGCGGCCAGGCGGTCGTCATGGGGGCGCGGCACGTAGGCGGGCAGGCCGGTCATTCCGGCGGCCTCCGCGCCCGCGTCGATCGCCCGGTGCACCCCCAGCGAGAACGGGTCGGCCAGCGAGCGGATCGGCAGTCCGGCCGGCGAGCCCAGGCGGGCCCTCCTCCACAGCTCGCGACCCCGGTCGGCGGTGCCGGCGGGATCCCGCCGGGCCAGGCGGGCCAGGACGGTGATGACCGCCGTCAGGTCGGCCTGGCTGGGGGGTGTCTCCGCCGAGGCCAGTATCCGGTGGACGGTGTCGCGCCCGGGGGCACCGGGTCCGGGGAGGTCACCGGCGATTCCCCCGGCGATGTCGTCGAGAGTGGGGGCCCCGGCCTCCAGGTACAACTCGTGCAGCAGGTCCCTGAGGTCACGTAGCGGTCCCGGAGGAGGCTGCGAGCTGATGAACAGGAGCGGTCGCCGCCGTACGTCGCCGCTGTTCTCATCGCCGTTGTTCATTTCTTGCTGCCACTCATCGCAACATCATCGCTCGCTATGCGGTCTGCGAAAGGTGGAAATCACCAATAATAAGGTGACAAAGATGCTTCTGTCGTAAGCATAGGCTGCTTTCCCGATGGCGAGATGCTCGTGGGGACATGCCCCTGTCGGAACTGTTGATGCGGAAAGCCTTCTTTCCGCTGCATGAACCGATAATGGGTATTTAGGCGTTTTCAATGCATGTTCAGGGGATATTTCCGGGCTTGGTGAGCGAGTCCGAAGGCTCCGCAGCCCTCGCGACCCCGTAGGTTCACACCCCTGCCGAACGGGCCGGTGCCCGTGGCGGGAGACCCCTGCCCGGCCCGTGCCACCCCCGTGCTGCCTCCTGCCGTCTTGCGCCGTGCCCTGCCGTGCCGCGCCGCATCGCCGCGACAGCCGTGACCGGCGCGTAATGCGGTGGCGTCGGCCCACGAGCCGCTGTTTGGATGCGGGACATGACTGCCACCGAAGGCTCCCGGGCCCTGCTGGACCTGATCGAGCACTACTACGACGCGGTTCCGCGACGCGAGGCCAGGGTCGAGGACCACGGGCCGCTCACCCTGTTCGTACGGGAGGGCGTGGGGTGGCCCTTCTACGCGCGCCCGGCTTCCGGGTGGTCCGGCCCGGTGCGGGCCGACGACGTGACCCGGGTCCGCGACCGGCAGCGCGAGCTCGGGATCCCGGAGAGTTTCGAGTGGGTGGCCGAGACCACGCCCACCCTTCGCGCCGCGGTCGAGGAGGCGGGGCTCACGGTTCACGAACATCCGCTGATGGTGCTCGGAACGGACGTCGCGCCGGTCGCGCCGGAGGGAGCGCCCGAGCACCCGGCGGTGCGGGTCCTGGGGACGGACGACCCGGCGCTGCCCTCCGCGCTGGTGGTTCCCCACCTCGCCTTCGCCGAGCCCGGCACGCGTGTCGGCGCGGCGGACACCGCGGACCTGGCGGAGGCGGTCCTCGCCCGCACCGCTGACGGCTCCCTGGAAAGCGGCGCCGCACGGGTCCGGGCGGGGCTGACGGTGATAGCCGCGGCCGTCGAGGGCGGTACGGCGCTGTGCGCGGGCCAGCACAACCAGGTCGGGGAGGTGAGCGAGATCGTCGGGGTCGGCACGCTGCCCGCCGCTCGCCGTCGCGGCCTCGCGCTCGCGGTCACCGCGGCGCTGATCGCCGACGCCCGCTCCCGGGGGGTCAAGACCGTCTTCCTGTCGGCGGGAGACGAGGACGTCGCCCGGATCTACGCCAGGCTCGGTTTCCGCCGCGCCGGCACGGCGCTGATCGCCGAGCCCGCCGGCTAGCGTCCCCGCCTGTTGGCGCTCCGGTTCGTCGGCGGCCGGCCGCCGGGCGGAGGCCGGTCAGGCGAGCTTGTCCAACCGGGCGATGTCGTCCTCGGTGAGCCGCAGGCCGGCCGCGGCGACGTTCTCCTCCAGATGGGCGGCGGAGGAGGTCCCGGGGATGGCGAGGGTGACCGGGGAGCGGGACAGCAGCCAGGCGAGCACCACCTGGGCACGGCTCGCGCCGTGACGTCCGGCGACGTCGTCCAGCGTCCGCTCCTGCTCCGAGGTGGGGGCCATGCCGGGCGGAGCCTGTGACGTGTCCAGGCCGGGCCTGAGCATTCCCGCCGAGAGGGGGAAGTACGGGACGAAGGCGATCCCGTACTCCTCGCAGGCCGCGAGGACGTCGGAGCTGCCACGGTCGAGGAGGTTGAAGCGGTTCTGTACCGCGACCACCGCGGCCAGCTCACGGGCCCGGGCCAGTTGGGCGGTGGTGACCCCGCTGAGCCCGAGGTGCCGGATGAGGCCACGCCCTTGCAGCTCGACGAGGGCGGCGAACGACTCCACGAAGGGAGTGTCGTCGGGGAAGAGCAGGCCGTCGCCGCCGACCCGCAGATAGACCAGGTCGAGGCGGGCCCTGCCGAGCCGGAAGAGGTTCTCCTCGACCTGGTCGCGAAGCTGGGCCGGTGCGGCGGCGGGATTCCAGCCGCGCCATTCGTCGCGGACCACCCCGACCTTGGTGGCGATCACCAGATTGTCGGGATAGGGGTGGAGCGCCTCGCGGATGAGTTCGTTGGCCACGTGCGGGCCGTAGAAGTCGCTGGTGTCGATGTGGGTGACACCGAGCTCGATCGCCCGGCGCAGGACGGCGCGGGCCGCCGCCGGGTCTTCGGGTGGCCCCCAGGCCCCGGGACCCGGCAGCTGCATGGCTCCGTAGCCGAGACGGCCGACGGCCGGTCCGTCGCCGAGTGGGAGGAGGCCACCGGAGGCCGTGTGATCGTCGATCATGTGTGATCTTCCTTTACGGGGTCCGGTGCACGGGCGGTGAGCCGGGTACGGATGGAGGCGACGGTGATGCCGGGAGGATGCCGTTCGAGCTTGCCGCGGTTGGCCAGGTCGTGAACGCCCTGGCGGGTGATGCCGAGCATGCCCGCGGCCACGGCCACGGGGACGGCGACGGCGGTGGGATGCCCCGCCCGCCGGAGCACGGCCTGGCCGAAGGGAGTGCCCCACCACCCGGCCGGTGGGTCGAACGGGGCGTCCCCGGGGTACAGGGCGCTCACCAGGCGAATCGCGGTGTACATCGCCGCCTGGTCGTCCTGGCCGAGCAGTGTCTCGGCCCAGGTGCGGGCCTCCGCCGCCAGCCGGTCCCGCATCAGGTCCGCCGTGCCGAAGAGGATGTCGAGCGGATCGAGCAGCCGGCCGCCGACGACCCTCTCCAGATCGTCAGCGAGCGCGTCACGCGCCTCCGTCCAGGTGTTCATGTTTCCTCCTCTACTTGACATCGAACGTCAAGCATTGGTGATCAGCATCAACTACTTGACGTCATGCGTCAAGTATTTTCGTCGAGTGACGCATCGATCGAGTGACGCATCGATCGAGTGACGCATCGATCGGGTGGCGGGATCGATCGGGTGGCGGGGGTCAGGAGCCGCCCGGCACGCCGTTCTCGACGACGCGCCGGCCGCTCGAACCGGGAGTCCTCAAGGCCGGTGCCGGGGACTCCCGGCTCGAACGGCCTCGATCACGCGGAGCCGGCGACGGAGACGAACCCGGAGCCGGGCCGGTAGTCGGGAGACTGGTGCCGGAAGTAGGTGTTGTAGACCTGGCAGTAGTGGCCGCCGCGAGCCAGCAGCGTGGTGTGGTCACCCTCCTCGACGATCCGGCCGTGATCGAGCACGATGATGCGGTCGACGTGCTCGATCGTGGACAGCCGGTGCGCGATGACGATGGAGGTGCGGTCGGCCAGCACCCGGTCCAGGCCCTCCTGGATCTGGGCCTCGGTCAGCGGGTCGACGCTGGCGGTGGCCTCGTCGAGCACCACGATCGCCGGATCCTGGATGAGCAGGCGGGCCAGCGCGACGAGCTGGCGCTGGCCCATGGACAGCGCGCGGCCGTGCTCGCCGACGTCGGTCCGCAGGCCGTCGGGCAGGGCGTCGATCCAGTCGCCCCCGCCGACCGCCGCGGCCGCGGCGAGCACCTCCTCGTCGCCCGCCTCGGGCCTCGGGTAGCGGATGTTGTCGGCGACGGTGCCGCTGAACAGAAACGGAACCTGCGGCACCGCGCCGATCTGCCGCCGGTATCCGGCCAGGTCCAGCGTGCGGACGTCGCGATCGTCGATCAGCAACCGGCCGTCCTGGAACTCGTAGAACCGGGTGATCAGCTTGCTGAGCGTCGACTTGCCCGCACCGGTGTGGCCGACCAGCGCGACGCTCTCGCCCGCCTCGATGGTGAGGTCGAAGTTTCGCAGCACGGGGCTTTCGGCTTCGTAGCCGAACGTGACGCCGCGGAACTCGATGCGGCCCGCCAGCCTGCCGACCGGCTGGGGATCGGTCTGCACGACCCGGGGCGGCGCGTCGATCAGGGCGAAGACCCGCTCCGACGCGGACAGGCCCTGCTGGAACTGGGACCAGAACGCGGCGATGGAGGTGAGCGGGAACCAGAAGAGCGCGACGCCCTGCAGGAAGAGGAACCAGTCGCCGCCGGACAACCCGCCGCCGAGCACGGTGGTGCCGCCCAGCTGGACGAGCATGACCGTGGCCAGCCCGGCGACGAGGAAGAGCACGGGGAAGATGCCGGAGAAGACGAACCCCTGCCTGAGCGTCACCTGGTAGCTCTGCCGGTTGATGGGGCGGAACTCGTCGTAGACCCGCTGCTCCTGGCGGAAGTTCTTGGCGACGGTGATCCCGCCCATGGTCTCCTGCAGGGTGGCGTTCACCCGGCTCAGCGAGCGTTGAGCCCTGCGGGTGCTGCTGCGGGCGACCCGCCGGAACAGCAGGGCGATGCCCATCACGACCGGCGCCACGAGCAGGGTCAGCAGGGCGAGCTCGACGCTGCGTAGGAAGAGCAGGATCGTGACGAAACCAACCATCAGCACCTGGCTGATCAGGTCCATCGTCAGGGTGGAGACGGTGGCGAAGTCGTCGGTGTCGGAGGTGACCCGGCTGACGATCTTGCCTGACGGCGTCTCGTCGTAGAACGACAGGTCGCGCTCCAGCACGGCGTCGAACGCGTCCTGGCGGAGATGCAGGACGACGTCGCCGGTGACCTTCGCGCTCTGCCACTGGCGGACGAAGTTGAACAGCCAGCCGAGCACCCCGGCGAGCAGCAGGCCGGCGGTGAGCTGCCGGCCCACGTCGGCGATCGTGCCGTCCTCGATCCCATCCACACCCCAGCTGACCAGCAACGGCATGGCCGCCTGGCTCAGTGAGAACAGCACGATCATGACCGCGACCAGGATCATCGATCCCAGCTTCGGCCGGAAGTAGGACAGGATCCGGCGAAGGAGGTCCCGATCGCTGTAGGTGCGGTCGTAGTCCTCGGCGTCGAGGCCGTCCATGATGAAGCCCATCAGCCCTGCGCTCCCTGCTCGCCCGCGAGGATCACGGCCGGGTCGGTGGTGTCGCCGGACACGGTGCCGTCGGTTCCGCCGGCCACGTCGACCTCGTCGTAATGGGCGAAGATCCGCCGGTAGAGGCGGCTTCGGGTGAGCAGCTCGTCGTGCGTGCCGTAGTCGACCAGCTCGCCCCGGCGGAGCAGCAGGACCTTGTCCGCCCAGCGGATCTGGGAGAGCCGGTGGGTGATCAGGAAGGTGGTGCGCCCGTCGAGAACGCGGCCGATGGCCTGCTGGATCCTGTCTTCGGTGGCGGAGTCGATCGCACTCGTCGAGTCGTCGAGCACGAGGATCGCCGGATCCGTCAGCAGGGCCCGCGCGATGGCCAGGCGCTGGCGCTGGCCGCCGGAGAGGGTGACGCCGCGCTCACCGATGACCGTGTCGTAGCCGTCGTCGAGCTCGCCGATGAACTCGGCCGCCTGGGCCTCCTCGGCGGCTCGGACGACGGCTTCCCGCTCCGCCCGCTGGCCCAGCCCGAAGGCGATGTTCTCGGCCACCGACCGGGAGAACAGCACGATGTCCTGCTCGATGGTGGAGATCTGGGAGCGCAGCGAGTCGAGGTCCCACTCGCGGACGTCCACGCCGTCGACGAGGATCCGGCCCGCGGTGACGTCGTAGATCCGGGGGACCAGCTTCGCCAGGGTGCTCTTGCCCGAGCCGGTCTCGCCGACGATCGCCACGGTCTCGCCCGGCCGTACGGTGAACGTCACCCCGCGCAGCACCGGGTCGTCCTCCCCGTAGCCGAACGTCACGTTCTCGAAGACGATCTCCCCGCTGATCGGCGCGGTGTGGCCGTCGGCGCGCTGTCCGAGCTCGGTCTCGGTGTTCATGATGCTCAGGATCCGGCGGGAGGACACGATGCCGATCTGGACCAGCGAGAAGGTGAAGATCGAGATGTTGGTCGGGAAGCCCAGCATGGCCACCAGGCCCATGAAGGCGACCAGCTCGCCGATCGTGATGGCACCCGCGGAGTGCAGGTAGAGGCCGTGCCAGAGCGAGCCGGCCATCGCGAAGGCGAAGAGCAGGGTCGGCAGGTAGCGGGCCTGGACCAGGCCGTTGCGGGCGAAGGAGTCGCGGTAGTGCCGCGCCAGGGTCCTGAACCGCCGCCGCTCCTGCTCCTCCTGCGCGGTCACCTTGATGACCTCGATGCCGCGGACGGCCTCGTTCAGCCCGGCGTTGAGATCGCCGAACTGCTCCCGCATGCGGGTCGCCACCGGGTTGAGCCGTGCCATGTAGTGCCGGAGCGCGACGACGAAGGCGACCGCGAAGACGCCGGGCACCAGCAGCAGCCGCGGATCGATCGTGACGATGAAGACCAGGGGCACGAGGCCGGTCAGGCCGGAGTCGACGATCAGGTCGACGCCCGGACTGATCATGGTGGAGAGCTGCCGGATGTCGTTGGCCGCCCGTGCCATCAGGTCGCCGACCCGCTGCCTGTTGTGGAAGGTCTGGCTCTTGCCGAGCAGGCTGACGTAGAGCTCGTCCCTGGCGTCCCGCTCCAGCCGCTTGGCCAGCACCTCGCTGGCCAGCCGCGCGACGACGTCGAAGGCGCCGCGGGCCAGCACGATCGCGAGCAGCACCAGCGAGATCGCGCCCAGTGCCCGCGCTCCGCCGCCGTTTTCGCCCAGCACGGCGTCGAAGGCCGCGCCGGTGAGCCCGGGGACCATGGCGTTGAGCACGACCATGATCAGCGATGCGCCGAGGAACCCGGTCAGCTGGAGCGGATGGCGGCGAAGATGGGACCAGAGCCAGCGCACCGGACCCCGCCTGTCGTGCGGGCGGCCGGATACGGAGAACTCCGAACTGCTGGTCACCACGAGCTCGCCCCCGAGCGGATCGATGATGGGATCGAACTTGTTTTCTACCACCGGGCACCGACCGTTTCCCATCGGATTTTCCGGTCCCGCCCCGGTCCCGCCCCGGTCCCGCCCCGGTCTCGCCCCGGCCCTGAGGCTCCCGCCCCGGCCCTGAGGCCCCACCCCACCCGGCTCGGCGCGAACGGACGATGCCGTGACGGCGGAAATCGAAATGTCCGAGGGGCCGGTTGACGGGTACCCTGCGCGAGGACCTTTGGAGAGGAATCGTCGTGGGGCACGTTGAGGTTGGCCATCTGACATACGTCCTGCCGGATGGGCGGCCGTTGCTGGACGACGTGTCCTTCCGGGTCGGCGAGGGGGTGAAGGCGGCACTCGTCGGGCCCAACGGGGCGGGTAAGACGACCCTCATGCGGCTGATCGCGGGAGACCTGCAGCCGGTCGACGGGAGCGTCGCCAGCTCCGGCGGCCTGGGCATCATGCGGCAGTTCATCGGCAGCATCCGCGACGGCAGGTCCGTGCACGACCTGCTGGTCAGCGTCGCCCCGGGCCGTGTGCGGGAGGCGGCCGCGCGGCTCGACGCCGCCGAGCTGGTGATGATGGAGCGCGAGGACGAGAAGGCGCAGATGCGCTACGCGCAGGCCATCACCGACTACACCGACGCGGGCGGCTACGACATCGAGGTGCTCTGGGACACCTGCACCATGGCCGCCCTCGGCATGCCGTACGACGACTGCAAGTACCGCGAGGTCAACACGCTGTCGGGCGGTGAGCAGAAGCGGCTGGTGCTGGAGGCGCTGCTGCGGGGGCCCGACCAGACGCTGCTGCTCGACGAGCCGGACAACTACCTGGACGTGCCGGGCAAGCTCTGGCTGGAGCGGGCGCTGCGCGAGACGGCCAAGACGGTGCTGCTGGTCAGCCACGACAGGGAGCTCCTGGCCAACGCGGCCGACCGGATCATCACCGTCGAGTCGGGCAACATCTGGGTCCACGGCGGGGGCTTCCGCTCGTACGCGCAGGCGCGCAGGGAGCGCAACGAGCGCCTCGACGAGCTGAAGAAGCGCTGGGACGAGGAGCACGCCAAGATCAAGCGCCTGGTCCTCATGCTGAAGCAGAAGGCCAAGTACATGGACACCATGGCCGCCGCCTACCACTCGGCCCAGACCCGGCTGCGCAGGTTCGAGGAGGCCGGGCCGCCCGAGGCGGCACCCAAGGAGCAGTTCATCAGCATGCGGCTCAAGGGCGGCCGGACCGCCAAGCGGGCGGTGATCTGCGAGAAGCTGGAGCTCACCGGCCTGATGAAGCCGTTCGACCTGGAGATCTGGTACGGCGAGCGGGTGGCGGTGCTGGGTTCCAACGGCTCGGGCAAGTCACACTTCCTGCGCCTGATCGCCGGAGAGGAGGTCAGGCACACCGGCGTGGCCAGGCTCGGCGCCCGGGTCGTCCCCGGCCACTTCGCCCAGACGCACGCCCGCCCCGAGCTCATCGGCCGGACGCCCTGCGAGATCGTGATGACCGAGCACGCCCGGCTCAAGAACGAGGCGATGAAGGTGCTGTCCCGCTACGAGCTGGCCGGGACCATCGCCGAGCAGCGCTTCGAGACGCTGTCCGGCGGCCAGCAGGCCCGGTTGCAGATCCTGCTGCTCGAACTGTCGGGCACCACCCTGCTGCTGCTGGACGAGCCGACCGACAACCTCGACCTGGCCAGTGCCGAGGCTCTCCAGGAAGGGCTGGACGCCTTCGACGGGACCGTGGTCGCCGTCACCCACGACCGCTGGTTCGCCGATGACTTCGACCGGTATCTGGTCTTCGGCGCGGATGGGAAGGTCTACGAATCATCCGAACCGGTATGGGACGAGGCCAGGGTTGTCCGGCAGAGGTAAAGACTCGGGCCGTTCCCGGCGTGTCCAGGTGGGCGGGAGGCCGTCACCGGTTATCACGGCTAGGTGACGCACAGCACCCGAATCGTCGGCGCCCTCGCCCTCCTCCTCCTCGTCGGATGCGCCGGATGCACCGACGACGAGGAGGAGGCGAAGCAGGCCGCCGCGCTCCAGCCGATCGCGGTCAGGGAGCAGGCCTCGTCCATCATCAAGGGCGATGACGGGTACGTGGTGAACTGGGCCGGAGTGCTCGCCAACACCAACCCGTGGCACTTCGGCGAGCACGTCGTGGCCACCGTGGTGGCCAAGAACTCCGAGGGCAAGGAGGTCGTCCGGCTGGAACAGCCTCTGGACGCGGTGCCCCCGGCGGGGACGCTCCCCTTCACCGGCCAGGTGGTGACCCAGGACAAGCCCGCCGCCGTGAGCATCGCGTACCGCCCGGCGCGCTGGCACCAGGCGGGCCGGATCGTCTCGGCCTTCCAGCCCTTCCCGGTCCGCGAGGTGCTGACCGACCGCACGGCCGACGGCGACTATCTCGTCACCGGCTACGTCGGCACCCCGTACGTGGTACCGGCCCGCAGCCTGGCCGTCACCGCTCTCCTGCGCGACAAGCGGGGCAAGCTGCTCGGCGGCGGGAGCACGTTCGTGGACAACGTCCAGGCGGGCCAGAAGCGCCGGTTCATCCTGCAGATCAAGAGCGTCGAGGACACCCGCGACATCGCCTCCGCCGAGGTGACCGCGCGCACCTGGGGGTCGAGCAGCCGTCCCTTCGAGCAACTCGCCCTCGGCGGTTCGCTGCCCCTGAACACGGCCAAGCCGAAGATGCCGCCGTTCGCCAAGGACCGGGGCAGGCAGGCGCCCCTCGCGGGCGCCGTCCGTCCGTGAGCGCCCGTCCGCGAGCGTCCGTCAGTGAGCGCCCGTCCGTGACCGTCGGCCTTGCCCGTTCGTCCGTGATCTTTCACCCGTGACCGCCGGCCCTTGCCCGCCCGCCCGCGATCGTTCATCCGCGACCGTCCGGCCATGACCGTCCGGCCATGACCTTTCGCCCACGGCGGGGGCCCTTCCTTGGCGTACCAATAGGCACGATTAGTTCGATTAAATGGCTATTCATCAATATTTATGATTGCTATTAGTGGTGGGTTTTTACTCGGCTCGTTGACGTGACGAAGACAGTCGGAGTCACCGTTGGCGAATCGCTGGAATTTCCGGTTACCCGGCGTTTACCTTCGATTACATGACTGACAGTGTCCTGGTCGCGGCGTTGTGCGCGAGGAGCCCCGGAGCCCTCGCCGATCTCTACGACTCATACGCGGAAAGCGTCTACCGATACTGCCGCTCAATGCTCGCCACTTCCGACGCCGCGGAGTCGGCGCTCCTCGGCACCTTCATCGCCGCCGAGGCCCATATTCACGCGCTCGCCGACTCCCGTCGGCTGGAGGCGTGGCTGTACGCACTCGCTCGGGGGGAGTGCGTACGGCGTCATCTCGCCGAGGGGCGCGACTCGCTGGTCCCCGCCCCGGTGTTCGCCGCCGGAGGTGACGCGGACCTGCGGGTGATGGCGTGGAACGCCACCCGGAGCCTGTCGGCCGGTGACCGTGAGGTCCTCGACCTGAGCTGCCGGCACGGTTTCGGGCCCATCGACCTCGCCGCGGTCCTGGGCGTCACTCCCAAGGTCGCCGGTGCGCTGTACGAGTCGGCGAGGGAGCGCCTGCGCGACGTCGTCACCGCGGAGGTCCTCGTCCGCAAGGGGCCCTACGACTGCGCGAGCCGGGCCCGCATGCTCACCGGCTTCACCGGTGAGCTCACGCCGGAGGCGCGCGAGCGGGTCATCCGCCACGTGAACCGCTGCGACACCTGCGCCCCGCACCGGGTCAGGCAGGTCTCCGCCGCCAAGGTCTTCGATCTGCTCCCCCTGGTCGCGCTCCCGCCCACGCTGCGCGCGTGGGTGATGAGCCACTTCACCGACCCCGAGGGGGTCCCCTACCGGCGCGACGTCGCCCGCCTGGCCGGTCCTCTCGACGGTGCCGGGTTCCCCGCCGGCAGGGGGCGCGGATCCCGCCGGCCCTACGCGCTGGCCGGCGCGGCGGCCGCGGTCGCCGCTGTGGCGGCGCTGGCCCTGGTCCTCGCCCAGTCCGTGGTCGACCCGGGAGGCACGGGTTCCGGCGTCGCCTCGGGCACGTTCCCGGCGGTGGCGGAGCCGGACGCCCGCGTGCCGGGGGAGTCCCGGCGGGGCGGCACGTCCGCGCCGCTGGAACCCGTCGGGGAGGGAACGGCCATCGAGCGGATCGGTTCGCTCGGGATGACGGAGCCGGTCAGTGCCACCGGACCGGTCTTCGGGCACGACGAGCCGGGGACGCCGGACCCGGCCGGTCCTCGGACGGAGGTCTCGCCCCGGCGGCCGGGTGACGGCCCGTCCGGCGACGGAGCGGCCGATCCCGCCCGAGAGGGACCTTCGGCCGACGGGCCGGCCGACCGGCCGGCCGCTCCGGCGGAGAACCCGGCCCCGCCGTCCCCGCCCCTGTCACCCGTGCCGCCTCTGTCACCCGTGCGGCCGGGATCTTCCGGGATCGGCGCGCCGGACAGGCACCCCCCGTCCCGCCACCACCACGGACACTCCTCCCGCCGTTGCGGGATCACCCACCGGCCGGCGGACCCGGCGCCCCCGCGGGCGAATCCGGGGTCCCCGCAGGCGAATCCGAGGCCCCCGAGAGGGGAGCACCGGCCTCCGCGCGCGATCCCTCGGCCGCCGCGGGCCGATGCGGAGCCGCCGCGGGCGGACCCCCGGCCGTCGCACGCCGATTCGCGGCGCCCGCGGACGAGCCCCGGCCACTCGAGGTCCGGTCCGCGGCAGGTCCCGGACGACTCCCGACCGGCTCCCGCCGGTCCGGGGCGGACCTCGGACGGCGCGGGCCGCGGGGGGAGCCCGGGCGGCCAGGGCCCGGAACGGATCTCGAACGGCTCGGGTCACGGGCGGGCCCCGGACGGCACGAGCCGTGGGCGGACCCCGGACGGCGCGGGCCAGGGGCGGTCGTCGGGTGGTCCAGGCCGGGAGCGGTCCTCGGAGGGGTCCCCGCCGGCCTCCACCGGCACGACTCCCGCCACACCACCCTCGCGGCCGGAGTCTCCCTCCCCCTCCGGGACGGCTGCCATACCGGCCTGATCGATCCGACCGGCTTCACCGGTCTGCCGCCTTCCTGTTCTCCCGCCGCCTGTCGTCCCCGTTCCCGGTCCACGCCTCCCTGTTCCCCGGTCCCTGCCTCCCTGTTCTCCTGCCGCCTGTCGTCCCCGTTCCCCGGTCCGCGTCTCCTCCGGACTCCCAACTCCGTTCTCCGGCCCTGCTCTCGGCCCGCTCCGGACCTCCACCGGGCGGGCCGTACGGACGTCCGGGGAGAAAACCGCCGCGCGTTCGCCGTACAGGAGATCGGGTGTGAGATACGGGGGCCGAGGCCCTCGCCGACGGGGGTATTGTGGCGGGCGGTGACTACGGGGCGTGAGTGGTATGTGTGCGGAGAGTGACGAACGGGAATGTTGAGATAGGCCGCCGCCTGGCATGCGGCGACGCGCCGCGTCGTGCGGCGGGACCGCGACACGCGGTGAGATCGCGACACGCGGTATTCAAAGGGACTCCGGGGGGAGACGCATGCATTCAGTCAGACGGCGCCGTCATGCCGCCGCGGTGGCGGGCCTCGCCTGTTGCCTGATCGCCGGGCCGGGGCTCCCCGCCGGCGCTGTTCCTGGCCGGCCGGGGCCGGGCGACGCCGCGCCGGGCGGTGTGTCGGGCCCGTCGGCCGATGAGGTGGCCGAAGCGCGGGCGCTGGCCCGCGAGCGCGGTGACAGGCTCGGCTCGACCACGGTCCTGGTCGCCGAGGCGCAGGCCAGGCTGGAGGAGCTGGTCGCCGAGGCGGAGCGGCTCGTCGAGTCGTACAACGGGGAACTGGTCAAGACGGCCCGCGTCAAGAAACTCGCCGAGGAGGCGGCCGAGCGGGCCAGGACGGCGGGCTCCGAGGTCGGGGAGGCCCGGGAGGCGGTGGCCGCGATCACCACCCAGAACTACGGCGGGCTGGACATCGCCCAGCCCATGATGGCCATGATGACCGACAGCGGCGGCCCCACGGACGACGGCTACCTGCGCAGGGCGAGCATCCTGGCCCACATGGGCGGAGGGCAGGCGGAGACGCTCAAGCAGCTACGCGAGGCCCAGGAGGTCTTCGCCATCCTCCAGGCGCAGGCGGACGACGCCTACGCCGTGCAACGGGAGGCGCAGGCGAGGGCCGAGGAGGCGAAGCTCGCGGCAGAGGAGTCCGTCGCCAGGCAGGTCGACGAGACCCGGCGGATCAAGGAGGAGCAGGCGCGGCTGGAGAAGCTGGCCGAAGAGGCGCGTGGCGCCGCCGACCTCCTCGCCAGGAAGCGTGAGGCGGCCCTGGAGCAGGCCAGGATCGCGAGGGAGAACGCCGAGCGCGCTCGGTATCAGGCGGCCGCCGTGCGCCGCGAGACGGCGCGGATGGCGGTGGCCTCGGGAAAGCCCGCGTCGCGCTGGGCGCTCAACGTGACAGCCGGTTCCGCCAGGGGTGACATCGCCGCCGACTGGGCGCTCACCCAGCTCGACAAGCCGTACGTGTGGGCGGCCGACGGGCCGGCCGCCTACGACTGCTCGGGGCTGACCATGCGGGCCTGGGAGCGGGTCGGGGTCCTCCTGGACCACTGGACCGGCACCCAGTGGACCGCGGGCCCGCACGTGCGGCTCAGCGAACTCCAGCGGGGCGACCTGCTCTTCTACGGGCAGATCACCCAGAATCCCGGCGACATCCATCATGTGGGGATCTACATCGGCCGGGGGCTGATGGTGCACGCCCCGCAGACGGGGGACGTGGTCAGGGTCGCGCCGATGTGGCGCAGCGACCTCGTCGGCGCGACCCGTCCCGCGTGACGACCCGCCGAAGACCGACCGCCCGAAGACCGGCCGCCCGCCGAACGACCGGCCGAAGACCGACCGCTCGACGAACGACCGGTCGAAGGCCGATCGCCCGCCGAACGACCGGCCGAAAACCGATTCTTCCGACGAACGACCGGTCAAAGGCCGACCGTCCGTAAGACGACCGGCCAAGGGGAGACCGGCCAAAGACCGGGTAATAATCCGGTCACGAATCAGTGCTTTCCTTGGACCTCGTCCTTGGCGCGCTTGATGGAGCGGACGATCTCCTCTTCGGCCTCAACCCTGCCGACCCAGTTGGCGCCCTCGACCGACTTGCCGGGCTCCAGATCCTTGTAGACCTCGAAGAAGTGCTGGATCTCCAGGCGGTCGAACTCCGGCACGTGGTGGATGTCGCGGATGTGTTCCATCCGGGGATCGGTGGCGGGGACGCACAGGACCTTGTCGTCGCCGCCCTTCTCGTCGGTCATGCGGAACATGCCGACCGCCCGGCACTTGATCAGACAGCCGGGGAAGGTCGGCTCCTGGAGCAGCACCAGGGCGTCGAGTGGATCACCGTCCTCGCCGAGCGTGTCTTCGATGAAGCCGTAGTCGGCGGGGTACTGCGTGGAGGTGAAGAGCATGCGGTCGAGCCTGATGCGGCCTGACTCGTGGTCCACCTCGTACTTGTTCCGTTGCCCCTTGGGAATCTCAACGAGAACGTCGAACTCCACCGCGGTTCCTCCACTCAGGCCCCCGGGCACCCCCGGTTGGGCGTTAATGTCTCGTAGGCGATTTATGCCTTTTGGATACCGATGATGAGAGGACGGCGACGATAATGCGGCGTGAGCGGTGGGTGGCCTTGGTCACTCTCGTCCTGCTGCAGATCTTCGTCGTCGCGGCCGGGGCACACCTGCTCACCAGCGATGTGCTGGTCGAAGGTGAGCCCGAGACGATCGTCGCGTCGGCCGAGCCGCCCCCCGTCCCGGTCATCACCGCGGGTCCGGTGCTGGCCGCGGGGGGGAACGGCCCTCTCCCCGCCAAGGGTACTTTGGCGGAGCGGCTGACCGAGGCGTTGGGTGACCCCGCCCTGGGGAGAAGTGTCGGCGCCGCGGTCCTCGACGCGGAGACGGGCGCTCTGCTGTTCGGCAGCGGCGCGGCCACGGGCATCACCCCCGCCTCCACCACCAAGGTCGTCACCGCGGTCGCCTCGATGGCCTCGCTGGGACCCGACGCCAGGCTGAGCACCCGCGTGGTGCGGGGCTCCTCGCCCGGCTCGATCATCCTCGTCGGCGGCGGCGACCCCACCCTGGCGAGTCCCAGGACGGCGGGGAGCCCGGTCTATCCCCGGCCCGCCTCGCTCGCCACCCTCGCCTCGCGTACCGCCAGGGCGCTCAAGGAGGCCGGCGTGTCCAAGGTGACGGTGGCCTACGACGACTCCCTTTACACCGGGTCGCGTACCGCCGCGACCTGGAAGCCCGGTTACGTCCCCGAGGGCAGCGTCGCCCCCGTCACGGCGCTCATGATCGACGAGGGCAGGGTCTCGCGCGGGAGTGACCAGCGGGTCTCCGACCCCTCCCGCGCGGCGCACGCCGCGTTCGTGTCACTGCTGTCGAAGTACGGGGTCACGGTCTCCAAGTCCGCCAGGCGGTCCAAGGCCCCGGCCGGTGCGCATGAGCTCGCCCGGGTCGACTCCGCTCCGGTCTACGCCCTGGTCGAGCGGGCCCTCACGCTCAGCGACAACGACCTGTCGGAGGCGCTGGCCAGGCACGTGGCGATCAAGGAGGGGGAGCCGGCCTCCTTCGACGGCGGCGCCGCGGCCGTCGGCAAGGTGCTGACCCGGCTCGGCGCGGCGAAGGGCGTGCGGGTGTTCG
Organism: Streptosporangium sp. NPDC023825; assembly: GCF_040639575.1. Classification (NCBI taxonomy): domain Bacteria; kingdom Bacillati; phylum Actinomycetota; class Actinomycetes; order Streptosporangiales; family Streptosporangiaceae; genus Streptosporangium; species Streptosporangium sp. NPDC023825. The sequence continues at coordinate 66,411 of NZ_JBFAAE010000014.1, forward strand.
ACGGCAGCGGGCTGTCGCCGAAGAACCGCATCGCCCCAGAGGCGCTCGCCCGCCTGGTCGCGGCGGCGGCCTCCCCGGCCAATCCCGGCCTGCACCCGATCATCAGCGGCATGCCGGTCGCCGGCTTCAGCGGCACCCTCGGGCACCGGTTCGACAAGCTCCACTCCGCCTACGGGCTGATCCGCGCCAAGACGGGCACCCTCGACGGGGTCAACACCCTGGCGGGCATGACCACCACGCGGGGCGGACGCATGGTGACCTTCGCCTTCATGGCGGACAGGGTCCCGCCGGGCTGGGGCAAGGCCGAGGCGGCCCTCGACAGGCTCGCCGCCGCGGTCGCCGCCAGCTGATCACGGGTTCCGGGTGCGCGAGTCGACGGGAGAGCACGTACGGTGGACGGTATGCAGGTGATCGACTGGGATCTTGCCGTAGCGACCGGAACGCGCCTGGTGCGCCCCGGGCCGCAAGTCAGCCGAGAGGAGGCCCGGCAGGCCGTCGCCGATTTACGGCGGCTCTCGCGCGAGGCCGAGGGGCACGTCCGCGAGTTCACCCGAATCGACACCGAGACCGCGCCGCAACCCGCGACCATCGTCGACAGGCCCGGCTGGATCAAGGCCAACATCGACGGCTTCCGGGTGGTGCTGGAGCCGCTCACCGAGCGGATGGCCGCCAGGGGGAACCAGACACCGGCGATCGTGAGCGCGGTGGGCTCGCGCGTCACCGGGGTCGAGGTGGGTGCGGTGCTGGCCTTCCTCGCCTCTCGCGTCCTGGGGCAGTACGAGCTGTTCCTGCCGCCGGACCCGACCGGCCAGGCGCCCACGGGACGTCTCACCCTGGTCGCGCCCAACATTGTCAACGCCGAGCAGGAACTCAACGTCAACCCGCGTGACTTCCGCCTCTGGGTCTGCCTGCACGAGGAGACCCACCGGGTGCAGTTCACCGGCGTCACCTGGCTGCGCGAGTACGTCAGGACGCAGACGACCGACTTCCTGCTCGCCTCCGACATCGACCTTCCCGCGCTGCTGGAGCGGCTCCGCTCGGCCGCCGGCACGTTCACGGACGTCGTCAGGGGCGGCGAGGGCAACCTGATCGACGCGATCCAGACGCCCGAGCAGAAGGTGATCCTCGACCGGCTCACCGCGGTGATGACCCTGGTCGAGGGGCACGGCGACTACGTCATGGACGCGGTGGGCCCCTCGGTGGTCCCCTCGGTCGCCGACATCCGCGCCAAGTTCCACCACCGCCGCGAGGGCGGCTCCCGGCTCGACCGCACGATCCGCAGGCTGCTCGGTCTCGACCTCAAGATGAAGCAGTACGCCGAGGGATCGGCCTTCGTCCGCACGGTCGTGGGACAGGTGGGCATCGACGGCTTCAACAAGATCTGGACCTCGCCGGAGACGCTCCCCACCCAGGCGGAGATCGCCAAGCCGGAGCGCTGGATCGCCAGGGTGATCGGCACCCCGGCCATCCCCGAGGCCAGCGGCACCGTCGGCTGACCGGTCCGGCCGGGCGACCCGATTCGATCGCGCCGCCCGGTCGGCCGCGCCGACCACGCCCGCCCCTTGACCTCGCGGGCCTCGTCGGCCGCGCCCGCTCCCGGCAACCCCGTCGGCTGTGCCTGCTCCGATCGACCCCGTCGGTCGCGCCCGCCCCGTCGATCTCGCCGACCCCGTCAACCCTGCCTGCCCCGCCGGCCGCGCCCGATCCCGGCAACCCCGAAAACCCCGCCGGTCACGACGGTCACTCCGGTGGCGAGCGGGGTGGTCGTGTCGCCGTCCCGTCCGAGGCCGGGACAATGGCGGGCATGGGTCCGCATCCCGCCGTCGCCGACATCCGGCGCGCCGTACGGCTCGCACTGGGCGATTTGGAGCCGGGCGCTCTGGTGCTGGCCGCGTGCAGCGGCGGCGCCGACTCCCTGGCCCTGGCCGCCGCGCTGGGCTTCACGGCGCCCCGCGCCGGGCTCCGCGCCGGCCTGCTCAGCGTCGACCACGGCCTGCAGGAGGGTTCGGGCGAGCGCGCGGGCGACGTCGTACGGCTCGCGCCCGGCCTGGGGCTCGACCTCGCCGAGGCGCTGCCCGTCTCCGTCGGCACCTCGGGGGGGCCGGAGGCGGCGGCCAGGCAGGCCAGGTACGCCGCCCTGTCCGAGGCGGCGGAGCGCCTGGGGGCGGCGGCCGTGCTGCTCGGGCACACCAGGGACGACCAGGCGGAGACCGTGCTGCTCGGGCTGGCCAGGGGGAGCGGCACCCGGTCGCTGGCCGGGATGCCCGCGCGGGCCGGAATCTACCGGCGGCCGCTGCTGGAGCTCGGCCGGGCGACGACCGCGGCGGCCTGCGCGGCGCTCGGCCTGGCCCCGTGGGACGACCCGCACAACCTCGACCCCCGGTACACCCGGGTCCGGGTCCGCGAGCGGCTGCTGCCCGCCCTGGAGGACGAGCTCGGCCCCGGCGTCGCCGAGGCGCTCGCCAGGACCGCGTCCCTGTGCCGCGACGACGCCGACGCGCTGGACGCCTGGGCAGGAGAGGTCTACGCCCGCGTCGCCGTACGAGATTGCGCTCTTAGCGATATCGGCACGGTGACGTTGGCCGTACGGGACCTGGAGAAGCTCCCGGCCGCCGTGCGGCGGAGGGTGCTGCGGAGGGCCGCGATCGACGCGGGAGCGCCGCCGGGCACGCTGGCGGCCTCGCACGTCCTGCAGGTCGACCGTCTGGTCACGGCGTGGCGGGGGCAACGGCGCGTAGAGGTGCCCGGGGGGGTGGGCGCGGTTCGGCGGTATGACACCCTGATACTCGCCAGACAGCCAGCCAGCCCCGTTTCGTAAGGAAAATCCCAGGTGGACGCAGCCGATATGGGCCGGGACCTCTCGAAGGTCCTCATTCCCGAGGAAGAGCTCCAAGCCAAGATCAAGGAGCTCGCGAGCCGGATCGACGAGGACTACGCGGGCAAGGACCTGCTGATCGTGGGCGTGCTCAAGGGCGCGGTCATGGTGATGGCGGACCTGGCGAGGGCCCTGCACCTGCCCGTGCAGATGGACTGGATGGCCGTCTCCTCCTACGGGGCGGGCACCAGGTCGTCGGGCGTCGTGCGCGTGCTCAAGGACCTCGACACCGACATCGCCGGACGTCACGTGCTGGTCGTCGAGGACATCATCGACTCCGGCCTGACCCTGTCGTGGCTGGTCCACAACCTGAAGTCGCGCAATCCCGCCTCGGTGGAGATCTGCGCCGCGCTGCGCAAGCCGGACGCGGTCAAGGTGCCCATCGACGTGAAGTACATCGGTTTCGACATCCCCAACGAGTTCGTGATCGGTTACGGCCTCGACTACGCCGAGCGCTACCGCAACCTTCCCTTCATCGGAACTCTCGCCCCTCACGTATACGGAGCGGGCTGAAAAGTACGCCCTGCGCGAAGTGAGCCATCCACAAACGCGACATTGCCCATAGCGGCGGGGAACACGGACCTACCTGACGTACGTTGGTAGGGCAAAGCCGGTCTGTCCGCGCGGTGACCCCGCGCGTCATGCCGGTGTACCTTCGGACAACCGAAGAGGTGGCCTCCCGCCGTCTCTGGGTAGTCAGTTGGAGCGGTTAGGGATACCGCGAACCCCGGGTTCGCCCGGGGTTGCCAGGCTCTGGTCAGGAAGGGACGGGCCCGCCGGGGTTCCGCATCGGATGGATCTCAAGCGATTTACACGTGGGCCACTGCTGTGGATCCTGGGCATCGTCGTTCTGCTTCTTCTCGTCACCACCATGTGGGGCGGTGAGGGCAACTTCGAGAGACGCGACACCTCCCAGATCATCAGCTGGATCGACGAGGGCAAGGTCTCCAACGCCAAGATCATCGACAAGGACCAGCGCATCGAGGTCACTCTGACCGACAAGAAGCGCTACTACTCCTCGTGGGTGACGGGCCAGGGCGTGCAGCTCGCCGACAGGCTCCAGACGGCCGAGGCCGCCAACAAGCTGCCCGGCGGATACAACGTCGACGTGCCCAAGGAGAACTTCCTTCTCGGGCTCCTGGTGAGCTTCCTGCCGATCGTTCTCATCGTGCTGTTCTTCCTGTTCATCATGAACCAGATGCAGGGCGGCGGCTCCCGGGTGATGAACTTCGGCAAGTCGAAGGCGAAACTCATCACCAAGGACACTCCGAAGACCACCTTCGCCGACGTCGCGGGTGCCGACGAGGCCATCGAGGAGCTCCAGGAGATCAAGGAGTTCCTGCAGGCCCCGGCGAAGTTCCAGGCGATCGGCGCCAAGATCCCCAAGGGCGTCCTGCTCTACGGCCCGCCCGGAACCGGCAAGACCCTGCTCGCCAGGGCCGTCGCCGGTGAGGCCGGGGTGCCGTTCTACTCCATCTCCGGCTCCGACTTCGTGGAGATGTTCGTCGGCGTCGGCGCCTCCCGGGTCCGCGACCTGTTCGAGCAGGCCAAGGCGAACGCTCCGGCGATCATCTTCATCGACGAGATCGACGCGGTGGGCCGCCACCGCGGCGCCGGTCTCGGCGGCGGCCACGACGAGCGCGAGCAGACGCTGAACCAGCTCCTCGTCGAGATGGACGGCTTCGACGTCAAGGGCGGCGTGATCCTGATCGCCGCGACCAACCGGCCCGACATCCTCGACCCGGCGCTGCTGCGTCCCGGCCGTTTCGACCGCCAGGTCACCGTCGACCGTCCCGACCTGGAGGGCCGCAAGGGCATCCTCAAGGTGCACGGCCGCGGCAAGCCCTTCGCCGAGGGCGTCGACCTCGACATCATCGCCCGCCGGACGCCCGGTTTCACCGGCGCCGACCTGGCCAACGTGATCAACGAGGCCGCGCTGCTCACCGCGCGGGCCGACGAGAAGCTGATCACGATGGAGCTGCTCGAGGAGTCCATCGACCGCGTGATGGCCGGCCCCGAGCGCAAGTCCCGCGTCATGTCGGACCAGGAAAAGAAGATCATCGCGTACCACGAGGGCGGGCACGCCCTGGTCGCGCACGCGCTGCCCAACTCCGACCCGGTCCACAAGATCACGATCCTGTCCCGCGGACGCGCCCTCGGTTACACGATGACGCTGCCGATGGAGGACAAGTTCCTCGCGACCCGCTCGGAGATGCTGGACCAGCTCGCGATGCTCCTCGGCGGCCGTACGGCGGAGGAGCTCGTCTTCCACGAGCCCACCACCGGCGCCTCCAACGACATCGAGAAGGCCACCTCCATCGCCCGCCGCATGGTCACCGAGTACGGCATGAGCGAGCAGCTCGGCGCCCGCAAGTTCGGCAGCGGCAACGGCGAGGTCTTCCTCGGCCGCGAGATGGGCCACGAGCGCGACTACTCCGAGAAGATCGCCTCCACGATCGACGAGGAGGTCCGCCGCCTCATCGAGTCCGGCCACGACCAGGCCTGGGAGATCCTCGTCGAATACCGCGACGTGCTCGACAACCTGGTGCTGGAGCTGATGGAGAAGGAGACCCTCTCCCGCGACCAGGTGCTGCAGATCTTCGCTCCGGTCGTCGTCAAGGAGAAGAGGCCCTCCTACTCCGGCTACGGCAAGCGGCTGCCCTCCAACCGTCCGCCGATCCTGTCCCGCAAGGAGCAGTCCGGCAACGGCGCGCTCCCCACGGGCGAGGCCGGTGGCAACGGCGCCCTTCCGGCGGGGACGGGTCACCCCGACGTCTCGCCCAAGGACGTGAACTGAACGTGGGGGGTGCCAAGCCGCTCCAGGTCGACGCGGCCCGGCTGGAAGGCGCGGTCCGGGAGATCCTCATCGCCATCGGCGAGGATCCCGACCGCGACGGGCTCCGGGACACCCCCGCCCGCGTCGCCCGCGCCTACGCGGAGCAGTTCGCCGGGCTGGGGCAGACCCCGGAGGACGTCCTGACCACGGTCTTCGACGTCGACCACGACGAGATGGTGCTTGTCCGCGACATCGAGGTCTACTCGACCTGCGAGCACCACCTCGTGCCGTTCCACGGCGTCGCCCACGTCGGCTACATCCCGAACGCGAAGGGGCAGGTCACCGGCCTGTCCAAGCTCGCCCGCCTCGTCGACGTGTACGCCAGGCGCCCCCAGGTGCAGGAGCGGATGACCTCCCAGATCGCCGACGCGCTCATGAACGTGCTGGAGCCGCGGGGGGTCATCGTCGTGATCGAGTGCGAGCACCTCTGCATGACCATGCGGGGGGTCCGCAAGCCAGGGGCCAAGACGATCACCTCGGCCGTGCGCGGGGACTTCCGCAACAGTGACAAGACCCGCGCCGAGGCGATGGCCCTCATCATCCGCTGATCGCCGTCCCGCGCTTTCGAGAGCCCGTACGGACGCCGACCCCGCCCGGACCGCCGATCGGCGGCCTGGGCGGGGTTTCCGCCCCCAAGCCGACCTTGGCCGGGCTAATATCGCCACACCCGGCAGGGCAGGGCGCCCCGATCGGGTTCTCTCCGATTCTCGGATCGAGACGGCCACGCCCGAGGGTCTCGCGGAGCCGCCGGCTCCGAGTGGAGGAGAACGCATGCCAGCCAGACGTTCCGGGCGGGACACCGGCCGAGGGCCGTCCGCCCTGTGACGGGTGTGCGGATTCGTTATGGCGCAAGCCGGACCCACGAGACGGGCGTACAGGGCGCAACGCCTAGGCTTGTCGCCATGACTACGTGGAGTGTGCCCGGGCTGCCGGACGCGGGCCGGTGCCTCGTCATGGGCGTGGTCAACGTGACTCCCGACTCCTTCTCCGACGGCGGCAGGTGGTTCGACCCGGCGGTGGCCGTGCGTCACGGCCTGGAGCTGGTCGAGCAGGGCGCCGACATCGTCGACGTCGGCGGCGAGTCCACCAGGCCCGGCGCCGCGCGGGTGCCGCTGGAGGAGGAACTGGCCAGGGTCGAGCCGGTCATCCGGGGGCTGAGCCGCGAGGGCGTCACCGTCAGCGTCGACACCATGCGGGCCGAGGTCGCCCAGATGGCCGTGCGGGCCGGGGCGAAGCTGGTCAACGACGTCAGCGGAGGGCTGGCCGACCCGGCGATGCCGAGGGTCGTGGCCGCCTCCGGCGTGCCGTACGTGGTGATGCACTGGCGGGGGCACAGTCACGCCATGGACCGCAGGGCCGTGTACGGCGACGTGGTGACCGAGGTGCGTGAGGAGCTCGCCAAGCGGATCGCCTCGGTGCTGGCCGAGGGGGTGGCGGAGGAGCAGATCGTGCTCGACCCGGGGCTGGGCTTCTCCAAGAACCCCGAGCACAACTGGGCGCTGATCGCGGGCATCGACAGGCTCGGAGAGCTGGGTTACCCGCTGCTCGTCGGCGCCTCGCGGAAACGCTTCCTGGGTCGCCTCCTGGCCGACCCGGAGGGCGTGCCGCGCCCTTTCAGTCGTAGTGACGATGCCACGCTCGCCGTGACCGCGCTCGCCGCGCAGGCGGGGGCCTGGTGTGTGCGCGTGCACGACGTCCGTCCGAACGCGGACGCCGTCCGTGTGGCTGCCGCAGTTCAGGGAGCGAGATCATGAGCGTCGACACCACCGCCGTCGAGACGGTCAACCAGGCGTTCTACACCGCCATCGAGGACGCCGACCTCGACCGGATGACCGAGATCTGGGCCGAGGACATCGAGGGCGAGCAGGTGAGCTGCGTCCACCCCGGCTGGCCGATCGTGAACGGCCGGCAGGAGGTGCTGCGCTCGTGGGCGCTCATCATGGCCAACACGCCCTACATCCAGTTCGTGCTGACCGACGTCCGCGTCATGGTCCTGGGCGACGTCGCCATCCTCACCTGTGAGGAGAACATCCTCACCGCGGGCGACGAAGGTGATTCCAGCTTCGCGGCGGGCAAGGTGGTCGCGAGCAACACCTTCGTGCGGACGTCGGCGGGGTGGCGGCTCTGGCTGCACCACGGCTCACCCGTGCTGCAGGGAGACGACGAGGACGAGGAAGAGGAAGCCGCGTGAGCGAGCGCACCGGTGAACGGTCCGGCGGGGGTGGCCACCCGGTGGCCGAGGGGCGGCCCCTGCGGATCGACGACGGCGTCGACGACCTGATCGGGGATCCGGCCGACGAGCCGGTCGGCGGTCCGATCGGCGGCCTGCCGCTGGATCCGCTGGAGAACCTGGCCCTGCGCGCGTCCGGGGCCGTGGGGTACGGCCTGCCGGCGGGCGAGTCCGGCAGGACGGCCGGCGACCGGATCAGCCTCAGAGGGCTGCGGGTGCGCGGGCGGCACGGCGTGCTGGCGGCGGAGCGGGAGCTCGGCCAGGAGTTCGTCGTCGACGTCACCCTGTTCCTCGACACGGCGCCGGCGGCGGCCGGTGACGACCTCACCAGGACCGTCCACTACGGCGAGCTCGCCGAGGACCTGGCGAGGGTCGTGGGAGGCGAGCCGGTCGACCTGATCGAGACCCTCGCCCAGCGCCTGGCCGACGTCTGCCTGGCCCGCGAGCTCGTCCAGGCGGCGGAGGTGAGCGTGCACAAGCCCGCCGCGCCGATCCCGCTGCCGTTCGACGACGTGATCGTGACGATCACCCGGGGCCGGGCATGAGGGTGGTCCTGGCGCTCGGCAGCAATCTGGGCGACCGGTTCGGCACCCTGCGAGGCGCGCTCGAGGCCCTCTTCGAGAGGCCGGAGCTCACGTTCGTCGCGGTGTCGCCGGTCTACGAGACCGACCCGGTCGGCGGTCCGGAACAGGGCGCCTATCTCAACGCGGTGGTGATCGCCGAGAGCGCGCTGGAACCTCGGGCGCTCCTCGATCGTGCTCAAGGTGTGGAGAACGCCTTCGGCAGGGTCCGGGTGGAGCGCTGGGGAGCGCGCACCCTGGACGTCGACCTGATCACCGTGGGGGACGTCGTCATGGACGACCCCGACCTCACCCTGCCGCACCCCAGGGCGCACGAGCGCGCGTTCGTGCTGGTCCCCTGGGTGCGGGCCGATCCCGGCGCCGTCCTCTCCGGGCGCCGGGTGGCCGACCTGCTGGCCGGTCTCGACCAGGGCTACGTACGGCCGCGCCCCGACCTGACCCTCCAGAGGCCCGTGTGAAGCCCACCCGCCCCGGTGTCCTCATCGGGATCTTCATCGTGTTCGCGATCCTCACCTGGGCGCTCCTCAGGCCCCTCTACTCGGATCTGCCGACCGTGCCGTGGACGGCGATCCCGACGGTGCTGCTGCTGGCGATCGGCGAGTTCTACAGCGGGTGGATGACGAAGGCCAGGATCGAGCGCAAGCCCGACACCAAGCCCGTCGAGCCCCTGGCCGTGGCCCGCCTGGCCGCCCTGGCCAAGGCCTCCGCGTACGGCGGGGCGATCTTCGGCGGGATCTTCGCCGGGTTCACCCTCTACACGGTGGAGCTGCTGGAGCAGGAGGTCCCCCGCCGCGACTTCTTCATCACCGGCGGGTCGATGCTGGTGTGCGTGCTGCTGATCTGCTCGGCCCTGTACCTGGAGCACTGCTGCAAGGTGCCCAAGGACTCCGCGGACGACGACCGCTGAGGCTCCGGTGCCGGCCCCGGCGTAGGTCCCGCCCCGGCCGTCCGCCGCCCGGGCGGGACGCCGGCCCCGCCCCGGCGGGGCCACGCTAGCGTCGTCGCCTCGCCGTCCACTTGCGTCCGAAGAGCATGATGACCGGGAGCGTGCAGACCAGCGCCCCGGCGACGGCCAGGGGGCGCTCCAGCCACCAGAACAGGTCCGGCCGCACCCCGACGCCGGGCCCGCCGCCCACCAGCCACCAGGTCAGCGCCACCCAGATCGCCATGCCGGTCGTGTGGAACAGGAACAGCGGGAGCGCGAACCGGTTGACCGTCTCGTTCACGCGCTGCCACCTGGGACGTTCGAGCAGGCGTTCCATGGACGGCCTCAGCACCTCCACCAGGCCGATCTGGAAGATCAGGAGTGCCACGATGACGAAGGTGGGCGGCGCCATGTTGGAGAGCTTGTCGCCGGGAACGCCCACCATCGAGCCCGGGTAGATGCCCGAGTAGACCAGGCCGAAGAGGGCGAACAGCCCGGTCCACAGGATGGCGACGTCGAAGCGGCGGGGAAGCTCCACCACCCTGTCGTAGAAGAAACCCGCCTGGTGGGCCAGCCCCCAGACGATGATCATGTTGAGCCAGCCCGCGGCCTCGTACCCGTAGCGCAGCCGTAGCACGTCGACGACGAGCGCCGCCCCCGCCAGCCAGATCAGGGCCAGTACGTCGTAGTGCCGGTGCAGCCAGAGCGAGATCGGGAGCAGGGCGATCAGCACGAGGTAGACGCCGATGAACCAGAGCGGGCTGATGACGAGCAGGACCACGCGGTCCATCCACTCGATCCCGAACGCCCACGCCACGAGCGCGCCGAACACGATCCAGGTACCGGCCAGCGCCAGCGCGGGGATCGCGAGGCTCCGGATGCGCCGCCACACGAAGGTGCCGATGCCGACCCCGCGCTCGCAGGCCCGGTTCCACGACAGCAGGTGGACGTGTCCGCCCACGTAGAAGAAGAGCGGCAGCACCTGCAGCAGCCACGTCAGGATCCACAGCCCCGAGGTGAAGCCCAGCGGGCTCGTCGGTGAGGGGCCGTCGGGGCCCCACTGCAGGATCGTGAAGGCCCAGTGCCACACGACCACGACGATCAGGCTGAACGCGCGCAGCCAGTCGACGTACCGGTCCCGCCGTGGCCCGCCCCCGGCCGGAGGGACCTCTGGCGGCACGGGCTCCGAGGTCGCGGTGGCGGGAGGTCCGGCGGTTCCGGTCGCGGCGGGTCCGGGGGCTCCCGGAACGGGAGTGGCGGGAGGTGCGGGAAGCGTGGAGGGGGCGGGGGGTGCCGGGGGTGTGGGGAGCGTGGAGGGGGCGGGGGGAGCCGCCCTCTCCTGATCCTCACCGGGTTCGATCATGCGGTTCCAACCGTGCCTTACTCGTCACTTGTCGATGTCGCCGACGACGAAGAACATCGAGCCCAGGATGGCGACCATGTCCGCGAGCAGGTGGCCGGGAAGCATCTCGCGCAGCACCTGGACGTTGTTGAAGGAGGCCGAGCGGAGCTTCATCCGCCACGGCGTCTTCTCCCCGCGCGAGACCAGGTAGTAGCCGTTCAGGCCGAGCGGGCTCTCCGTCCAGGCGTAGGTGTGGCCCTCGGGGACCTTCAGCACCTTGGGCAGGCGCTGGTTGACCGGCCCGGGGGGCAGGTCGAGGAGCCGTTCCACGCAGGCGTCGGCCAGGTCGAGGGAGACCTTCACCTGTTCCAGCAGCACCTCGAAGCGGGCGTGGCAGTCTCCCGCCGACCGGGTGACGACCTTCACCGGCAGCTCGCCGTAGGCGAGGTACGGCTCGTCCCTGCGCAGGTCGACGTCGACGCCGGAGGCGCGGGCGATGGGGCCGCTCACGCCGTACTGCATGATCGTCTCGCGGTCGAGGACGCCCACCCCGCGCGTGCGGGCGAGGAAGATCTCGTTCCCGGCGATCAGGTTCTCGATGTCGGGCAGCCGTCGCCGCACGTCGGCCACGGCCTGGGCGACCCGGCCCGTCCACCCTGAAGGGATCTCCTCCTTCAGGCCGCCGACCCGGTTGAACATGTAGTGCATGCGCCCGCCGGAGATCTCCTCCATCACGGCCTGGAGGGTCTCGCGCTCCCGGAACGCGTAGAAGACCGGGGTGATCGCGCCGAGCTCCAGCGGGTAGGAGCCGAGGAACATCAGGTGGCTGAGCACCCGGTTGAGCTCGGCCATCAGCGTGCGCGTCCAGACCGCCCTGACCGGCACCTCCATGCCGAGCATCCGCTCCACCGCGAGCACGACGCCCAGCTCGTTGGCGAACGCCGACAGCCAGTCGTGCCGGTTGGCCAGCACGATGATCTGCCGGTAGTCGCGCACCTCGAAGAGCTTCTCCGCGCCCCGGTGCATGTAGCCCACGATCGGCTCGGCCGAGCCGATCCGTTCCCCGTCCAGGGTGAGCCGCAGCCGCAGCACGCCGTGCGTGGACGGGTGCTGCGGCCCGATGTTGAGGATCATGTCCTCGGTCGCGAGCTCCTTGCCGTGCGCCCCCCGCACGGCCTCGGCCCCGGCTCCCAGCCCCACGTTCAGCTCACGGGGCGCGCCTTCAGTCATAGGGCCATGCTGTCACGTCAGCCGCGCGAGGCAAGATCCCGCAGGGCGCCGATCAACCGGTCGACGTGCTCGGAGGTGGTACCGATGCCGATGGAGGCGCGGACGGCGGAGGCGGTGACGTCGTCGCAGCCGCCGTCCTTGGCGCCCAGCAGGTGTCGTACGAAGGGGTGGGCGCAGAACTTGCCGTCGCGGACGCCGATGCCGTGGTCGCCGGACAGGGCCTCGGCGACCTCGCGGGCGGTGAAGCCGTCCACCACGAAGGAGACGATGCCGACGCGCGGGTGGTCCGGGCCCCACAGGGACAGCTCGTGCACGCCGGGGACGGAGGCGAGGCCCGCGCGCAGGCGCCCGAGGAGGCGCTCCTCCTCGCGGACCAGCGGGGTCCAGCCGGTGGCGGTCAGGGCGTCGCAGGCCGCGGCGAGCGCGACGGCGCCCAGCACGTTCGGGGTTCCCGCCTCGTGCCGCGCCTCGGGGTCGTCGTGCCACTCGGTGCCGTCGTCGTTCACGGCCTTCACCGCGCCGCCGCCCCGCAGGTACGGCTCGGCCTCGGCCAGCCAGTCGGAACGGCCGATCAGCGCGCCGGTGCCGAACGGCGCGTAGAGCTTGTGGCCGGAGAAGACCACGTAGTCCAGGTCGAGCGCCGTCAGGTTGAGGCTGCGGTGCGGGACGAGCTGCGCGGCGTCGACGAGGACGCGGGCCCCGTGGCGGTGGGCGATGTGGGCCAGCGCGGCGATCGGCCAGAGCTCTCCGGTGACGTTGGAGGCGGCGGTCACGACCAGCAGCTTGGGGCCGTCGATCGAGGCGAGCGCGTCGTCGGCGGCGCGGACGGCCTCGCCGGGGAAGGCGGGGGCCGCCAGCCGCACGACCCGCTCCCAGGGCAGCAGCGAGGCGTGGTGCTCGGTGTCGAAGACCACGGCGGTGGTGCCCTCGGGCAGGCTGCGGGCCAGCAGGTTGGTCGCGTCCGTGGTGTTGCGGGTGAAGATCACCGAGTCGTCGGGACGGGCGCCGACGAAGGCGCGCACCGTGTGCCTGGCCTGCTCGTAGCGGGCCGTGGTCAGCTGGGACGCGTACCCGGCGCCGCGGTGGACGCTGGAGTAGGCCGGGAGCGCGGCGGCGACGGCGGCGCTCACCGGCTCCAGACAGGGGGCGCTCGCGGCGTAGTCGAGGTTGGCGTAGCGGACGAGCCTGCCGCCCCTGACCGGGACCTCCAGGTCCGAGCCGAGCACGGCCGGGATCGGGCGGTCACCGGACACGCCGGATACATGGGTCTCGGGGACGGTCACCGGAGCGACGGCGGCGCTCTCTGGGGTGCTCTCGGGGGTGCTGAGGATCGTCAGGGTGGACATGCCAGGGCTCCTTCGAGGTCATCGGACCCCAACCCATGACACAGGTGCCTGGAGCCCGCGCTTGCCCGGCACACCTCGTGCCGGACCAGGTCCTCACCCGGGGCACCCCGCCGCGGACGCGAGGGTTGCCGGCCAGCGAGCCGGGGCTTGTCACTGGCACTCATGACCTACGGGGGAACTATAACCGACACCCCGCAGTGCCCCGCAAGTCCGAAACGTGATCAACCCGATATCGGGGCAGGAGCGAGCGCTGCCGGGACCGCCCGGCGAATTTGCCAGCGAAGCGTGATGAGAGGGAAGGAACTCGGAGCGTCTCCCGGTCGTCCTGGGAGTCAGCCGAAGAAGCGTTCGGGCAGCCAGCCGACGGTGTGCGGGCGTCGGCCGACGAAGGAGAAAGCAATGGACTGGGTGACCAGCCCGGAGATATGGATAGGCTTCTTCACCCTTGTCGCCCTGGAGATCGTCCTGGGAATCGACAACATCATCTTCATCTCGATCCTGGTGGGCAAGCTCCCGCCCGAGCAGCGCGACAAGGCCCGCAAGCTCGGCCTCGCCGTCGCCCTGATCAGCCGCCTCCTGCTGCTGCTGGCGCTGTCGTGGGTGGTGAGGCTCACCGAACCGATGTTCGAGGTCTTCGGCCAGGGGATATCGGGGCGCGACCTGATCCTGATACTCGGCGGCCTGTTCCTGCTGGCCAAGAGCGTCCACGAGATGCACGGCAGTTTGGAGGGCGACTCCGGCCACTCCGAGGGCAAGGTCGCCTCGTCCTTCACCTCGGTGATCATCCAGATCATGATCCTCGACGTCGTCTTCTCGCTCGACTCGGTGATCACCGCGGTCGGCATGGTCGACGAGCTGGGTGTCATGATCGCGGCCGTCATCGTCTCGGTCATCGTGATGCTGGTCGCCTCCGGGCCGATCAGCCGCTTCGTGGACCGGCACCCGAGCATCAAGATGCTCGCCCTGTCCTTCCTGGTGCTGGTCGGCGTCGTGCTCATCGCCGAGGGGTTCGAGCAGCACATCTCCAAGGGCTACATCTACTTCGCGATGGCGTTCTCGCTGCTGGTGGAGCTGCTGAACATCCGGATGCGCGGCAAGGCGAGGCGGAAGCCGGTCGAGCTGCGTTCCCGCTACGAGACCGAGGGAGTCGAGGGAACCGAGGGAGCCGAGGGCGGGGCCGGCCCGGAGACGCCGGTGGTTCAGGGGGCTCCGGCGGGCCGGGCGGACGAGCCGGCCGAAGGAGGGAAGCCGGGCGAGCGGGCCGGATCCTGAACCGGGGATTACCGAGCGGGCCGGATCCTGAACCGGGGATTACGATGCTTACGTGCGCTTTGATCCCTGGAATCCGGAATTCGTCGCCCACCCCTATGACGTCTACGACGAGCTGAGGCGGGAGCGGCCGGTCAGCTTCTTCGAGCCGACCGGCCAGTGGCTGGTGGCCAGGCACGCCGACGTCAACGCGCTGCTGCGGGATCGCAGGCTCGGCCGCTCCTACCTGCACGTGGCCTCGCACCAGGAGTTCGGCAGGCCGGACGACCCCGAGTTCCAGGACCCGTTCTGGCGGGTGATCAGGGCGGGAATGCTCGATGTCGAGCCGCCGGTGCACACCAGGCTCCGGCGGCTGGTGTCGAAGGCGTTCACCCCCCGCATGGTCGAGGCGCTCCGCCCCAAGGTCGCCCGCATGGCCGGGGAACTGGTGGACGCCTTCGTCGAGCGCGGCGGCGGAGACCTGATCGCCGAGGTCGCCGAGCCGCTCCCGGTCACCGTGATCGCCGAGATGCTCGGCGTCCCCGAGGCCGACCGGCACCTGCTGCGGCCCTGGTCGGCCGACATCTGCGGCATGTACGAGCTCCAGCCGTCGGTCGAGGCCCAGCACACGGCCGTACGGGCGGCCGAGGAGTTCTCCGCCTACCTCGTCGAGCTGGCCCGCGCCCGCAGGGCCGACCCCGGCGACGACCTGATCAGCGCGCTCGCCCTGGTGGCCGACGAGGGTGACAGGCTCACCGAGGAGGAGCTGGTCGGCACCTGCGTGCTGCTGCTCAACGCCGGGCACGAGGCCACCGTCAACGTCACCGGCAACGGCTGGTGGTCGCTGTTCCGCAACCCGGCCGAGCTGGACCGGCTCCGTGCCGACCACGCCCTGCTGCCCACGGCGGTCGAGGAGCTGATGCGCTGGGACACCCCGCTGCAGATGTTCGAGCGCTGGGTGCTGGAGGACATCTCGGTGGGCGGGGTCGACATCCCGCGCGGCACCGAGGTGGCGCTGCTGTTCGGCTCGGCCAACCGTGATCCCGAGGTCTTCGCCGACCCCGCCCGCCTGGACGTGGGCCGGGCCGACAACCCGCACATCTCCTTCGGCGCCGGGATCCACTTCTGCCTCGGGGCACCGCTGGCCAGGGTCGAGCTGATCGAGTCCTTCGGCGCCCTGCTGCGCAAGGCCCCGAAGATGGAACTCGCCGCCGAGCCTGCCTGGGGGCCGGGCTACGTCATCCGGGGTCTCACCTCCCTCGACGTGCGGGTCTGAACCGGCCTGGAACGAAGCGGTCGAAGCGGCCGAAGAAGTGATCGAAACGGCCCAAGCGGACGGGTCGCGGGTGTGCCCGGCCCGTGCCGTCCGCCGACGAGGGCACGGCGGCCGGGCGGCGTACCCCGCCGGCCCCGCCGGGCTCGCCGCCCGGGCCGCGGACCCCGCCGGAACGACGCCGGTTCCGCGGGTCAGAGACGGCTCTGCGACAGCCAGCCGAACCCGCCGAGACCGCTCGCGGCGATGAGCTCCGCCTCCTCCGAGGCCCTCGCGAGGGCCTGCAGGTAACCGCGAGGGTCGTTCCTGGCCTGCTCGACCGGCGGGCGGCCTCCGGTGATCCCGAGAGCGCGCAACGCCTCGCGCTGCGTGGTCAGCGCCGTCGTGACGGCTCCGGCGCTCTCGCCGGAGGCCGCGCAGGCGTCGAGCGCCACGTGGGCGGTGATGTCGCACGAGCCGTCGGGCACGGGCGCGACCATCGCCCCGTCCCGGTAGCCGGCCAGCGTGCCGTACGGCGGCCGGTCGTCCAGGGCGTGGGAGTAGTCGATCGCGATCGCCCGGCCGCGCGCCAGCCGTACGATCACCGACGCCCAGGCCCTGTCGCGCGGCCTGCCGATCTCGGCCCGCTCCCCGATGGCCCGCATCGGCCACCATCGGTCCAGCCAGGCGAGATCCGCCTCGGAGGGCCTGCCACCGAGGCGCTCCTCACCGTCGGTGACGTTGACCATGACCAGCCGGGGCCCGTCTGCCGTCTGCTCCGCGATGTCGACCGGCACGTTGTCGAGCCACTCGTTGGCGATCACCAGCCCGTGGATCCCGTCCGGCGCGGCCCTCGACCAGACGATCTCCCCGGGCAGCGACGGCGGCCGGGGCGCCAGGTCGACCGCGGTCACGCGCAGCCTCGACCGGAGCGCGGGCGGCGCCGCGGCGAGCACACCCGCCGCCAGCTCGCCCTCACCGGCGCCGATGTCGACCAGGTCGAGCAGGTCGGGGCCGCCGAGCGCCTCGTCGGTCGCGGCCAGCTCGCGCAGCACGGCCTCGGCGAAGACAGGGGAGGCGCCGACCGAGGTCCGGAAATGGCTGGAGGGGCGCTCCCGGATGTAGAAGCCGCTTTCGCCGTAGAGCGCATGCTCCATCGCGGCACGCCAGGTGAGCCACACGCTCTCAGACGCTACCCGCCGGGGCGGGGGAACGAGATCGACTCGCGCTGACGCTTCGAGTGAATGCATGACTACATTCTGTCACCGGTTTGCGCGATCGTTGTCGACGTCGTGTCGGCGCGGCGCCGGCTGGATCGCCGCGTGGGCCGGGCCTGCGGGCTCTCCTGCGGGCCCGGTACGCTCCCGGTTCGCCCGCCCGGGACCCCTCGGGGAGGGCCTCGTCTCCGCTACCGACCGCTACGAACCCGCGTCTTGCCACAGTTGCGACGGCATGGCCCGTTACGCTGGTCAATCGGGCACGGAGCCCCACATGGTCGAAGGACGGGACGTCATGGACGCAGTCGATCGCCCGGCACGGCTGGCCGTCGGAGTGGTTGGAGCGGGCAGGGTCGGTTCGGCGCTCGGCGCCGCGCTCGTCAGGGCGGGGCACCGGGTGGTCGCGGTGAGCGGGGTCTCCGACGCCTCCAGGGAGCGGGCGGTCGAGCGGCTCGGGCTCGCCCCCACCCGGCCGGAGGACGTGGTGGCCGGGGCGGACCTCGTCCTGCTGACGGTCCCCGACGACGTGCTGCCCGGCCTGGTCTCCGGCCTGGTCGAGACCGGCACCGATCTGCGAGGCAAGCTGGTGGCCCACACCAGCGGCGCGTACGGCCTGGCCGTGCTGAACCCGGCGATCAAGGCGGGGGCGCTGCCGCTGGCGCTGCATCCCGTGATGACCTTCACCGGCCGCGACGACGACCTGCGCCGCCTCACCGGGATCTCGTACGGGGTGACCGCTCCCGACCCGCTCCGCCCGGTGGCCGAGGCCCTCGTCATCGAGATGGAGGGCGAGCCGGTCTGGATCGCCGACGAGGACCGGCCGCTCTACCACGCGGCCCTGGCCCAGGCGGCCAACCACATGGTGACGCTCATCGCGGAGTCCTCGGAGCTGCTGGAGAAGATCGGTGTGGAGCAGCCGGGCCGGATGCTCGGCCCGCTGCTCGGCGCGGCCCTGGAGAACGTGCTGAGGCTCGGCATCGCCGGGCTCACCGGCCCGGTGGTGCGCGGCGACGCCGGGACCGTCCGCAGGCACGTGGACGCGCTGATCCTCGCCGCCCCCGAGGCGGCGGACGCCTACGTGGCGCTCGCCAGGCTCACCGCCGACCGGGCACTGGCGGCCGGGCTGCTCAAGCCCGAGGCCGCCGAGCGCCTCCTGGACGCCCTGGGCGGCAACATATGGACCTGAGGGGCCCGAAGGCGTGCGGAGATCGCCCTGGGAGGCGATGTACGGCCTGAGGGGACCGGGGGACGTACGAGATCGTCCTGGGGAGGCGGAGTACGGCCCCGGGGGCTCCCGTGCCGACCCGGTGCCCGCCCCGGCGACCCGATCCGGTTAGCTGATCCGGTGAGCCGAATCCGCCCGGCGAAGGGAACCGGCGGATTCCGACGACCGTCATTCCTCTCCGGCCCGGGAGCCGGAGCACCCCCGGGAGGTTCCAGTGATCGTGGCGGACGACCGCGCAGGGCTGCTCAAGGCCCGTGAGGCACTGGGGATCGGCGCGGGCGCCTCCTCCGGCTTCGGCGGGGGGAACACGCTGGCGCTCGTGCCGACCATGGGCGCGCTGCACGAGGGGCACCGCTCGCTCATCCGGCTGGCCCGCGAGAGGGCCGCGCACGTGGCGGTGAGCATCTTCGTGAACCCGCTCCAGTTCGGGCCCACCGAGGACTTCTCCCGCTATCCCCGTACGTTCGACGCCGACCTCGAGGTCTGCGAGGCCGAGGGGGTGAGCGTGGTGTTCGCTCCCTCGGCCGGGGACATGTACCTGCCGGACAGGCAGGTCGGGGTCTCCGCGGGCGGGATGGGCTCGGTCGTCGAGGGGGAGTTCAGGCCCGGCCACCTCGACGGCGTGCTGACCGTGGTGCTGAAGCTGTTCAACCTGGTCCAGCCGGACGTGGCGGTGTTCGGGCAGAAGGACGCGCAGCAGCTCGCGGTGATCCGCAGGATGGTCGCCGACCTGAACCTGCCGGTCTCGATCGTCGGTGGGCCCACGGTCCGCGAGCCGGACGGCCTGGCGCTGTCCAGCCGCAACCGCTACCTGTCGCCGGACGACCGGGTGACGGCCCTGGCCCTGTCGCGCGCCCTGACGGCGGGGGCCGGGCGGCGCGCGCCCGCGGAGATCCGCCGGGCCGCGCTCGCCGTCCTGGAGGCCGAGCCGTCGCTGGCGCTCGACTACCTGGTCCTGGTCGACCCCGCGACCTTCGCGGCGGTCGGCGACGACCACGCGGGTGAGGCGATCCTCGCGGTGGCCGCCAGGGTGGGGTCCACCAGGCTGATCGACAACGTCACGCTCGACGTCCGCTGACTCCCGGCCGCTCGCCGGCGGGAGCCGGTGAGCGGTGACCGGCTCCCGCCGGTGAGCGGTGAGCGGCCCGTGGGAGCCGGTGACCGATGGGCGGCCGGCGGCGAGCGGTAACCGGTGAGCTGCCGCGTACGTTCCCGAGCTGCGGTGATTTCAAGGTTCGGGCGAAATGTCCTACCCCGGGGAACAGCCGCCGCGGAGGCCGCGTTATCGTCACACTGACGAAATCAACAGCCTCTAATGAACCCCGCGAGGAGGCGGCTATGAGCATCCCGGCCATTCCCCAGAGGTTGACCGCTCCCGCTCCGGGCTGGACGGTACGGGCGGACGTGGTCGTGGTGGGCTCCGGCGTCGCCGGCCTCACCCTGGCACTGCGGTACGTCGCCCTCGACCCCGGGGCGAAGGTTCTGGTCGTCACCAAGGACGTCCTGTCGTCCGGCTCGACCCGCTGGGCCCAGGGCGGCATCGCCGCAGTGCTCGACCCGCGGGACACCCCCGAGGAACACCTGTCGGACACGCTCGTGGCCGGAGTCGGACTCTGCGACGAGGAGGCCGTCCGGACCATGGTGACCGAGGGGCCCGACGCGCTGCGCGACCTGATCGCGGTGGGCGCCCGGTTCGACACCGACGCCTCGGGGGCGCTGCAGCTCACCAGGGAGGGCGGTCACCGCCGCGACCGCATCGTGCACGCGGGCGGCGACGCCACCGGGGCCGAGGTGCAGCGGGCACTCGTCCAGGCCGTCGCGGCGTCGGGGATCGAGGTGATCGAGCACGCGCTCGTCCTCGACCTCCTCAAGGACGCCGAGGGCCGTACCGCGGGAGTGACCCTGCACGTCATGGGCGAGGGCGAGCGCGACGGGGTGGGCGCGGTCACGGCGGGGGCCGTGGTGCTGGCCACCGGCGGCATGGGACAGGTCTACGCCGCCACCACCAACCCCGTCGTCTCCACCGGCGACGGGGTGGCGCTCGCGCTGCGCGCGGGCGCCGTCGTCAGGGACCTGGAGTTCGTCCAGTTCCACCCGACCGTCCTCTGGCTCGGCGAGCACTCCACCGGCCAGCAGCCGCTGATCTCCGAGGCGGTCAGGGGCGAGGGGGCCGTGCTGGTCGACGCGGACGGTACCCGGTTCATGGAGGGCGTCCACGAGCTCGCCGACCTCGCCCCCCGCGACGTCGTGGCCAAGGCGATCATGCGGCGGATGCGCGCCACCGGCGCCGACCACGTCTACCTCGACGCCCGTCACTTCGGCGAGGAGAAGTGGCGCACCCGCTTCCCGACGATCCACGCGGTCTGCCTGGAGCACGGCATCGACCCGGTCACCCAGCTCGTCCCCGTCGCGCCCGCCGCCCACTACGCCAGCGGCGGCGTCCGCGCCGACCTTCGCGGCCGTACCAGCGTGCCCGGCCTGTACGCGTGCGGCGAGGTCGCGTGCACCGGCGTGCACGGCGCCAACCGGCTGGCCTCCAACTCCCTGCTCGAAGGCCTGGTCTTCGCCGGGCGCATCGCCGCCGACATCCACGCGGTACGGACCGCCCGCGGCGGGAGCGCGACGCGGCCGGTCGCGGGTGAGCCGGTCCCCGACGACCGGCCCACCGGCCTGATCGACCCCAGGGCGCGGACCAGGATCCAGGGGCACATGAGCCGGGGAGCGAGCGTGCTGCGCGGCGAGGAGTCCCTGGGCGAGGTCGCCAGGGCCCTGCTGAACCTCAGGTGGACCCCGGTGGCGGTGGAGCCGTGCACCGAGTCCTGGGAGACCACCAACCTGCTGACGGTCGCCTCCGCGCTCGTGGCGGCCGCCCGCGAGCGCCGGGAGACCCGGGGCTCACACTGGCGTGAGGACTTTCCCGAGCGCGACGACGACTGGTGGCTGGGCCACCTCGACACCACCCTGACAGCGGAGGGAACCGCCATGACGTACGTACCGCACGGGCGGCGCGCGACCGCGCTGCCGCTCCAGGTGGAGAACGACCTGGTCGAGGCGGGCCTGGACCCGGCGGCGGTGACCGCGATCCTGGAGGCCGCCGCGGCCGAGGACCTGCAGGAGGCGGGCGACGTCACCAGCCTCGCCACCATCCCCGCCGACCAGACCGCCACCGCCGACGTGGTGGCCCGCGAGGACGGCGTGGTCGCGGGGCTGGCCGTGGCCGAGGGCGCGTTCTCCCACCTCGGCCAGGGCCGGCTGGTGGCCGAGCGCAAGGTCAAGGACGGCGAGCGCGTCGCCAGGGGCGACGTGCTGATGACCGTCACCGGTCCCACCAGGGACCTGCTGACCGCCGAGCGCACCGCGCTCAACCTGCTCACCCACCTGTCCGGCATCGCGACCCTCACCGGCCGCTGGGTCCTGGCCGTCGAGGGGACCGGGGCCCGGATCAGGGACAGCCGCAAGACGCTGCCAGGACTGCGCGCCCTGGAGAAGTACGCCGTCCGGTGCGGCGGCGGAACCAATCACCGGATGTCGCTTTCGGACGCCGCGCTGATCAAGGACAATCACGTGGTGGCCTCGGGCGGGGTCGCCGAGGCGTTCCGCGCGGTCCGCGACGCCTACCCCGGCCTGCCGATCGAGGTCGAGGTCGACCGGATCGACCAGATCGAGCCGGTGCTGGCCGAGGGAGCGGAGGAGATCCTGTTGGACAATTTCACCGTCGAGGAGCTGGCGCGGGCCGTACGGCTGGTCGCCGGCAGGGCACGGCTGGAGTCCAGCGGGGGACTGACCCTCCAGGTCGCTCGTGACGTGGCCGAAACAGGTGTCGACTACCTTGCCGTGGGCGCGCTCACGCACTCGGCGCCGGCGCTGGACATCGCCTTGGACCTTCGGGGGAATTGATGCTGCTTGCCATCGACGTCGGCAACACTCACACCGTTCTCGGGCTCTTCGAGGGCGAGGACGTCATCGAGCACTGGCGGATCGCCACGGACGCCCGGCGCACGGCGGACGAGATCGCCGTCGTGCTCCAGGGGCTGCTCGGGCAGTCGCCACTGCTCAAGGGCGCCGACGTCAACGGCATCGTGATCTGCTCCACCGTCCCCTCGGTGCTCAACGAGATGCGCGAGATGTGCCGCCGCTACTACGGCGACGTGAACGCGGTGATCGTCGAGCCCGGCGTCCGCACCGGGGTGCCGGTACGGATGGACAACCCGAAGGAGGTCGGCAGCGACCGCATCGTCAACGCGCTGGCGGCCATCCAGCTGTACGGCGGGCCGTGCGTCATCGTCGACTTCGGGACCGCCACCTCCTTCGACGCCGTCTCCGCCAAGGGGGAGTACGTCGGCGCGGTGACCGCCCCCGGCATCGAGATCTCGGTGGACGCGCTCGCCGCGGCCGGGGCGCAGCTGCACAAGGTGGAGCTGATCCGCCCCCGCTCGGTGATCGCGAAGAACACCGTCGAGGCACTCCAGGCCGGCATCATCTACGGCTTCGCCGGCCAGGTGGACGGGATCGTCGAGCGGATGGCGGCCGAGCTCGCCGTCGACCCCGACGACGTCACCGTGGTCGCCACCGGCAGCGCGGCGCCGCTCGTGGTCAGCGAGGCGCGCTCTATCGACATGCACGAACCCTGGCTCACGCTGATCGGCCTGCGGCTGATCTACCATCGCAACGCCCCCTGAGAACGCCCCTGCGGGAGCCGCGGCACGGAGGAGGCGCCTCTCCCCGCGCCGCACGACCGGTTCCGGCGCCGCACGACCGGTTCCCGCGCCGTGCGACGGGCTTCCGCGCCGCACGACCGGCGAACTCACGGGGTTCGCCACATCGGTACCCTTTGGAACTGTGACCGATGACGTGACGAATCCCGCCGAGGATCTGCCCGAGCAGATGCGCGTGCGCCGGGAGAAGCTCGACCGCCTCCGTTCCGAGAGCGTCGACCCCTACCCGGTGAACTTCCCGCGCACCGCGACCAACGCCGAGATCCGCCAGAAATACGCTGATCTCTCCGCTGACACCGCGACGGGCGACAAAGTGGGCGTCACCGGCCGGGTGATGCTGTCCAGGACCGGCGGCAAGCTCTGCTTCGCCACGCTCCGCGACGGCTCCGGCGACCTCCAGGTCATGGTCTCCCTGGACAGGGTGGGCGAGGAGTCCCTGGCCGCGTGGAAGCGCGACGTCGACCTCGGTGACCACGTGGGCATCGAGGGCGAGGTCATCACCTCCCGCAGGGGCGAGCTGTCCATCCTCGCCGACCGCTGGGCGATCACGTCGAAGTGCCTGCGCCCGCTGCCGGAGAAGCACGCCGGGCTCACCGACCCCGAGGCGCGGGTCCGCCAGCGCTACGTCGACCTCATCGTCAACGACGAGGCCAGGAAGATGGCCCGCACCCGCAGCGCCGTGGTCCGGGCCGTGCGCGACTTCTGGCACGAGGAGGGCTACCTGGAGGTCGAGACGCCGATGCTCCAGCCGATCCACGGCGGAGCCACGGCGAGGCCCTTCAAGACCCACATCAACGCGTACGACATGGAGCTCTACCTCCGCATCGCGATCGAGCTCTACCTCAAGCGGCTGGTGGTCGGCGGTCTGGAGAAGGTCTTCGAGATCAACCGCAACTTCCGCAACGAGGGCGCGGACTCCACCCACAACCCCGAGTTCACGATGCTGGAGGCGTACGGCACGTATCTCGACTACAACGACATCGCCGACCTGACCCAGCGGATGATCCAGAGGGCCGTGCTGGCCGCACTCGGCCACTCCGTGGTCGTCCACCAGGGCCAGGAGATCGACCTCGGTCTGGCGAAGTGGCCTCGGATCACCCTGTACGGGTCGGTCTCCGAGGCGCTGGGCGAGGAGGTCACCACCGAGACGCCCCTGGAGCACGTCCGCAAGCTCGCGGACGCGCGAGAGATCCACTGGGACGCCAAGTGGGGTCAGGGCAAGCTCGTCCAGGAGATCTTCGAGGCCCTCGTCGAGCACACGCTCGTCCAGCCCACGTTCGTCATGGACTATCCGCTGGAGACCTCCCCGCTGGCCCGCACCCACCGGGACAACCCGCTCCTCACCGAGAAGTGGGACCTGATCGGTTTCGGCACCGAGCTGGGCACCGGCTACTCGGAGCTGGTCGACCCGGTCGAGCAGCGCCGCCGCCTCACCGAGCAGTCCCTGCTCGCCGCGGGCGGCGACGTCGAGGCCATGCAGCTTGACGAGGACTTCCTCACGGCCCTGGAATATGCGATGCCGCCCACCGGCGGCATGGGGCTCGGCATCGACCGCCTCGTCATGGCCTTCACCGGCAAGAACATCCGCGAGACCATCCTGTTCCCGCTGGTCAAGCCGACCGGCTGAATCCGGCGGGCGGCGCGCGAGGACGTTATCCCCGTACGGTGGCACCGGGCCGGGCACCACGGCCCGGTGCCACCGCCATGAGGGGCGGCGTCGCCCGGCGACGGCGAGCGGCGACGGCGGGTCCCCGGGCGGAGGCGGCGGGTCCCCGGCCGTGCGCGCGCCGGGGACGAGGCCGGACGCGATCCCTGCCGACCCCGGTCACCGCTCGGGCTCGGGGCGTGATCCGGCCGGGATCCCGTGGGGCGCCGGGCCGGGAGAGCGCCCGAGAGCCTGGTCGGCCGTACCGGGCGGCGCCGCGCCGCCCCCTCCGCCGACCCGCGTCCCGGGCCTTCCCGGGCCGTCCCGCGCCGGTGGACGCGAGCCGGAGCACGAGCCGCGCGGCCGGGTCGCGGTGGAGCGGTTCCCCGGCCGTCTCCGGGCCGTTCCCCGTGCGAGCGCCCCGGGGTCCCCGAGCGAAGCGCCCTCACCGACCCTCACGGGTCGGGGTGGTTCCCCGCGGAGGCGGCCGAGGCGCCCGGGCGCACCCGGCGGGTGGGAGACGGCCGTTGAACCCATGATCCCGCGCAATATCGGACGCATTTCCGTATGGTGCAGAAATCCCTTTCCAGTAGGGCCAATATCGCCCGGACGTTCCGTCGTCGCCACGTGGCACTTCGCGAATGCCGCAAAGCTCCACTCTTGACCCTCATATTTCCGCGTTATCCGTGGTGTGCCGTCAAGGCGGTGAGGACATGGTCGCCGGGAAGAGATCAATTTTTCCCGAGAAATGCGGGCGGGCCGGATCCCCGAGGGGGCGGCTTCGGGGTGCCCGGCGGGGCGGCGGTTCCGGCGAAACCTTGTTCTGCCAGGACTTCGGTCGTCGCAGCCAGGGACGCCTGCCGGCTCGTGCCTGGGCTTGATCATGACATAGCCGCAAAGGCACTGACATATCATGAGTACTTCACGTAGCGCCTGCTATGTCAATACTGGACGCACGCTATGAAGAGTGGAACTTGACGACCTTTGAACAAGGCGTTTACCGTTCCTGGCGGACGGTATTCATTTCCGGCGTCTCGCACCCGGTTTCCAGAGTGGGGGGAGTGACTCTTGATGGCATATCCAGAAGTGGATTCACGCCATGGCGACAGCCCCCTGGGCATGAGCGATATCGGTCTCAGCGACGACGACCTCGTGCTGCTGGCCGAGCTCGCCAAGGGTGTCACGGTCGATCGGGTAGGGCGTCGCCTCGACATCAGCGGCCGGACGGTCAGGCGCAGGCTCAGGGGCATCTGCGACCGCATCGGCGTCGCCACGGCGATCGAGGCCGTGGCCTGGGCGGCCCGCCGCCGCCTGATCTGACGCACCGCCGCGTGTCCGGCAGGTCGGGCCGGACACGCGTGCGGGCCGGACACGCCCGCGGACCCGGTCGCCGACGCCGGTTCAGGCGGCGATGCGGACGCCTCCGACGAAGGGCCGGTTGTCGATCGTGGTGATGTGGACGACGTCACCCGTCTGGGGGGCGTGGACCATCAGGCCCGCGCCGATGTAGATCCCGACGTGGTGCAGGTCGCTGTAGAAGAAGACCAGGTCGCCGGGGCGCAGCTCTTTCCTGGATACGTGGGTGCCCGCGGTCCACTGGTCGCCGGTGTAGTGCGGCAGGCTGATGCCGACCTTCTGGTAGGCCCACATGACCAGGCCGGAGCAGTCGAAGGAGTTGGGCCCCTCGGCGCCCCAGACGTACGGCTTCAGCTGCTGGGTGAGCGCCCAGCGGGTGGCCTCCGCGGCCTTGCCGCTGCCGACGATGGGCACGTTCGTCTTCACCCGGGCGCCCCTGTTGCTGACGGCCCTGGTGCGCACCTCGCTGAACAGGTCGCTCTCGACCCGGTCGACCAACCGCTCGATCTTGGTCCGGTTGCCGTCGATCTCCGCCAGAAGCTTCTTGACCTCCGCGGTCCTGGCCTTGGCGCTGGCCTGGGCCCGCTCGGCGGCCTCGATCGCCCGGCTCACCTGGGCGACCTCCTCGCTCTGCTGCTGCTGGAGCGCGTAGTTGGTGGTGGCCTGGTCGAGGAAGGTGTCGGGATCGGTGGCCTGCGTGAAGGCGAGCCCGGAGTTCAGGCCGCCCGACATGTAGGTGCTCTGCGCCAGGAGGGTGGCCTTGGTGCGACGGGAGGCCAGCTCGGACTCGCTCGACGCGAGGGTCTTCTTGGCGCTCTCGGCGGCCCGCTGGGCCTGCTTGAGCTTGACCCGCTCGCCGTTGTAGCGCTCCGCGAGGACGCCGATCTCCTGGTGCAGCTTCTCGGCCTGTTTGGCCAGCTGCTGGAGGCTGGGCTCGGGGTCCGCGGTGGCGGCCACCAGCGGGGTGCCGAGGGTCAGGGTGGCGAATGCCAGGCCGACGACCGCCATGCGACGGCGCAGCCCTCGCGGCGCGCGTCCTCGAGCGCGGGCCTCGTGGCCCGAATGCTTTCCTCCGCGGTCGCGCGTGCGCTTCACCAACAGGCTCCTCTCCTCGGCCGCCTACCGGGTTAGCTGACGGGTTCGGGCCGGAGGCAGCCCTACCGGGTGCGCCGGTGGCACTCGGATTCACCCCGGAGGACGTGGTGGGTCCCCGGTTCCCCCGCGGGAGATTCGGCGGGTCAGGCTTTTTACGTCTCTGACATCGAGCACGGAGATTAGTGCACCCGTGGTTCCTGCTCAACCAGAACTGCGAATTCAGTAGAGGTTTCGCAACCGAGGTGTCACGAAAAGATCACACCTCAAAATGATCAACATGGCCATTACGCTGCCTTTGCTTCTCGTGTGACGGGTGTGGCGGAGGTCTTCCCAGGTCCGGGACCGTGCCAAAGGTGAGCTGCGGCACATGAGAGGTGCCGCACACCGAGAGTGGTAAAGCGACTGCCAAGGGTCATGTGCGGTCTTCGAGCTGCGAGTTAAGGGTGAGCCGTAATTGAAGACCGGTGAGGACGTACGCTGAACGGTCATGGAGCAGCTTGCTGAGCATTCTCCCGTGCCGGCCGTTCGCGCCTCCGGCGACGGGGAGCGGCGCGCCGGGTCCGCGGGGGCGGAGCGGGGTTCGCCCGGGCAGGGGGCGGGCGCCG
The DNA here is from genome assembly GCF_040639575.1 of Streptosporangium sp. NPDC023825. NCBI lineage: Bacteria > Bacillati > Actinomycetota > Actinomycetes > Streptosporangiales > Streptosporangiaceae > Streptosporangium > Streptosporangium sp. NPDC023825. The sequence continues at coordinate 94,134 of NZ_JBFAAE010000014.1, forward strand.
AGATCACGGTCCGCCGCGCCCGCACCCAGGACGTGCGGGCCGTCAGGCGGCTCGTCGACACCTACGGCGGTGCCGGCCGGCGCCTGCTGGAGAAGGCCACCGTCACCCTGTACGAGGACGTCCAGGAGTTCTGGGTCGCCACCGACGCGGAGGGGGAGGTGATCGGCTGCGGGGCCCTCCACGTCCTCTGGGAGGATCTGGCCGAGATCCGCACCGTCGCCGTCGATCCGACCCGCAGGGGAATGGGAATCGGCCACCGGATCGTCTCCGCGCTCATTCGCACGGCCGCGGAGCTGGGCCTGCGGCGGGTCTTCTGCCTGACCTTCGAGGTCGAGTTCTTCGCCCGGCACGGATTCCGGGAGATCCAGGGCACGCCCGTCGCCCCGGAGGTCTACGCCGAACTTCTCGCCTCCTATGACGAGGGTGTGGCGGAGTTCCTCGAGCTGGAACACGTCAAGCCCAACACCTTGGGAAACACCCGGATGCTGCTGCACCTGACACGCGAGCCCGACTCTGGTGACTTTAGAGCTGACTGATCGGAAAGGTGACTGTTGATACCTATGTCGATACCTTGTGCAGCAGCATGCATGTGCGTCTGACATTTGCCACATGCGCAGTCTAAGTGAGGTGACGCGGTGAGCACCGGACAGCCGCCGTATCCACAGGATGATCCCGACCGCGATCGCACACCGTCGGGGCAGCCGGATTACGGACAGTACAACGCGGGTCGAGCCCCTGGCGAACTCGACCCTGACGTGACAGTCGTGGGGTACAGGTCGGAGGCCTCACAGCCGAACACCGGCCCAGGGCAGAGCCAGCCCGGATACGGCCAGCAGGGCGGGACCGGCGCGTACGGGCAGCAGCCCGGATACGGCCAGCAGCAGGGTTACGGCCAGCAGCCCGACTACGGGCAGCAGGGCTACGGCCAGCAGCAGGGGTACGGCCAGCAGGGCGGGACCGGCGCGTACGGGCAGCAGCCTGGATACGGCCAGCAGTCCTCCCACGAGCAGCAGGGCTACGGCCAGCAGCAGGGGTACGGCCAGCAGGGCGGGACCGGCGCGTACGGGCAGCAGCCCGGATACGGCCAGCAGCCCGGTTACGGCCAGCAGTCCTCCCACGAGCAGCAGGGCTACGGCCAGCAGCAGGGGTACGGCCAGCAGCAGGGGTACGGCCAGCAGCCCGGATACGGGCAGCAGCAGCCCCAGCCGGGCTATGGCCAGCAGCCCGACTACGGGCAGCAGCAGTACGGCCAGCAGCCCGGTTACGGCCAGCAGTCCGACTACGGGCAGCAGGGCTACGGCCACCAGCAGCCCGCGTACGGGCAGCAGGGCTACGGCCAGCCCTACGGCGGTCCTCCCGGGGCTCCCGCCCCGCTCGCCGAGTGGTGGCAGCGCCTGCTGGCGAGGATCATCGACGGGATCATCCTGGTGATCCCGCTTCTCATCATCAACGCGGTGATCGCCGCCATCGTCGTGACGCCCTTCGCCTTCAACATGGAGACGGGTGTCTCCACGGGGGGGACCGGCTACGTCCTCGCCGCAATCCTCAGCTCGCTGCTCACCGGGGCCATCTATGTGGCCTACGAGTTCTTCATGCTCAGCCGGGGCGGGCAGACGGTCGGCAAGATGGTCATGGGCATCAAGGTCGTGCCGGTCGGCGGGGCCCTGCCGCCCGGTGGGCTCAGCTCCAACGTGGCGCTCAAGCGTGCCGGTGTGCTCTGGGGGCCCTACGCCCTGTACGGAGTCCCGGTCCTGACATACGTGGCCAGCATTTTCTACCTCGTGAACATCCTGTGGCAGCTGTGGGACAAGCCGCTGCATCAGACCCTGCACGACAAGGTGGCCGAGACGGTCGTCGTCAAGATCAAGTAGTTCCCCGAATAACGGGGCCGGCGGTTGAACCGCCGGCCCCGTTTTCGCGTACAGGCAAGAAAACGAGGGGCGTTAGGGGCACCGTATGGGTCCCGGGGCCCGGGTCACGGAAGGGCAAAACCATTTGCCACGCCCCGGGCAACGCGGGGGAACTTATGACCGAGTCTCGCCCCGCGCGTCGGAATATTCGCGTACGGTGCCCACAACGGGCTCACCGGCGCCCGTGGGTCTCCTATGAGGCGTCAATGCCGGATCCGCCGCCGTCGGGGGTTCGCGCACTACTCACCGAATGGTCGATCCGTCGTGCCTCCGGCATCCTCGGCGATCCCGTGCCGGATTCTCTTCTTCGCCTTCCGCGGCGCGTTCGGGACGGCCGGTGAAGGCCTTCTTGCGGATCCGGATCGGGGACGCGTGGTGTTGGCGGGGTTGTCCTAGGGGCCCATCGTGTTTGGTGGTTATACGGTCTACGACTATGTACTCCGTGCCAGAGCGGGTCGTACTCTTGGCGAGAAAGTGTTGAAGATCCGTCTTGTTCCATACGCTTGCGTCACATCGGCTCACACCGGGGTGATGAAGCGAGCGACTCTCCGTCCGGGCGTTCCGCCGACGGAGGGCATTCCCGTGACGAACCCGCTCGCGGCGATCTCCGGCTCCACGGCAAGGTGCCGTTCGTCCCGGCGGGCCAGCCCTCTCAACAGGGGTTTCGTCGCGATGAGGTCGATGGTGCGGCGGCCGGGAACCCAGCGGGCATTGGTATTACGGAGACGGCGATGATCACCAGATCGCCCTGTCGGTTTTTCCTCGCGGCTTTACGACCGCAACCGGTAAGGCGGCTGGAGAGAAGCATTAGGCTGGAGAGAGACGGACATGGTCGCCCCTGCTGACACGTGTCGCCGGCCGGTGGCGCTATGGTCATCTGTGGGCGGTTCCAGACCGATCGGGCGTGCCTGCGCGGCCCAGGAGTCGTCGCCACATTTCCATGGTCCCCAGAAAGCCACCACGGTGCGGAGCGAGGACGAATGTACGACGTATTGTCCGCGTTGATACCCCCGGCGATCGTCGGCGGGGCCTTCATCTTCGGAGTCGTCAAGCTACTTCGGAGTGAAGCCGCCGGCCGGCGTCCGGCAAAACGGCCCGGCCCGGAGTCGCAGAAGAGCTGATCCACAGGAGGCTCGACTGCGAGTCTCGGTTGCCTGTGAGAATCGCCGGGCTCCTGGAATTGCCGCTCTTCGATCGCGGGTATATGTTTAGCTTGCGAATGAAACAATACCCGCGAAAGGATTGTGTAGATGGCCAAGCAGATCCAGGAGATTCTCATCGACGACCTCGATGGGGGCGAGGCCAATGAGACTGTCGCCTTCGCGATTGACGGCACCAGCTATGAGATTGACCTGAGTGACGTTAACGCGAAGAAGCTCCGTGACTCCCTGTCGCCTTTCGTGCAGAGCGCCCGCCGGTCCGGCGCCCTGGCTCCCCGTCGCCGCCGTGCAGGCGGAGCGCGGGCGCTTACGCGAGAGAAGAGCGCCGACATCCGGGCGTGGGCGAAGTCTCACGGCCTCAATGTCAGCGAGCGCGGTCGAATCGCCTCCAAGATCGTCGAGCAGTACGAAGCGGCTCACTAGATCGGTGCAGCAGATCGAGTGAATCATGCGGTTATGGCGGTCACGGTGGGGTCCGGTGGCGGCCATGACCGCATGATGCGTTTCGCCGACAGACAAACGTCGTTCGCTTGCGGCGTAGCGGGAACATCCCACCCCTCGTAAGTAGTTGGATGGAGGGTGAACGCCCTGCTCTCGGGGAACGTCTTCTGCATAGAGCGGTCGCCGGGTCGGGGCTACCATGCGGGATGACAGGGCTCGGATATCCCGGACCTGCCTGACCGCTCTGTGAGGAGCGACGAGATGTTCGAGAGGTTCACCGACCGCGCACGGCGGGTTGTCGTCCTGGCTCAAGAAGAAGCCCGGATGCTCAACCACAACTACATCGGTACGGAGCACATTCTTCTTGGCTTGATCCATGAAGGTGAAGGCGTTGCCGCCAAGGCTCTGGAGAGCCTCGGCATCAGTCTTGAAGGTGTGCGTCAGCAGGTCGAGGAGATCATCGGCCAGGGTCAGTCTGCGCCGTCGGGGCACATTCCGTTCACCCCGCGTGCCAAGAAGGTCCTTGAGCTGTCGCTCCGCGAAGCCCTGCAACTAGGACACAACTACATCGGCACCGAGCACATCCTGCTCGGCCTCATCCGTGAGGGCGAGGGCGTCGCCGCCCAGGTGCTGGTGAAGCTGGGAGCCGACCTCAACCGGGTCCGGCAGCAGGTCATCCAGTTGCTCCACGGCTACCAGGGCAAGGAGCCGGCCGCCGCGGGCGGCCCGACCGAGGCCGCGCCGTCGACCTCCCTTGTGCTGGACCAGTTCGGTCGCAACCTGACCCAGGCCGCCCGCGAGGGCAAGCTCGACCCGGTCATCGGCCGGGAGAAGGAAATCGAGCGGGTCATGCAGGTCCTGTCCCGCCGGACCAAGAACAACCCGGTCCTGGTGGGCGAGCCCGGCGTCGGCAAGACCGCCGTCGTGGAGGGCCTGTCCCAGAAGATCGTCAAGGGCGAGGTGCCGGAGACGCTCAAGGACAAGCAGCTCTACACCCTCGACCTGGGCGCCCTGGTGGCGGGTTCCCGCTACCGCGGTGACTTCGAGGAGCGGCTGAAGAAGGTCCTCAAGGAGATCCGCACCCGAGGCGACATCATCCTGTTCATCGACGAGCTCCACACGCTCGTCGGCGCGGGTGCCGCCGAGGGCGCGATCGACGCCGCCAGCATCCTGAAGCCGATGCTGGCCCGAGGCGAGCTGCAGACCATCGGAGCCACCACCCTCGACGAGTACCGCAAGCACCTGGAGAAGGACGCGGCGCTCGAGCGGCGCTTCCAGCCGATCCAGGTGGCCGAGCCCAGCCTCAGCCACACGATCGAGATCCTCAAGGGCCTGCGCGACCGTTACGAGGCACACCACCGCGTCTCCATCACGGACGGCGCCCTGGTGGCCGCGGCCCAGCTGGCCGACCGCTACATCAGCGACCGGTTCCTGCCCGACAAGGCGATCGACCTCATCGACGAGGCCGGCTCGCGCATGCGCATCCGCCGCATGACCGCGCCGCCGGACCTCCGCGAGTACGACGAGAAGATCGCCAACGTGCGGCGCGACAAGGAGTCCGCGATAGACGCGCAGGACTTCGAGAAGGCCGCCGCGCTGCGCGACCAGGAGAAGCAGCTCCAGCTCAAGCGCGAACGCCGCGAGAAGGAGTGGAAGGCCGGCGACATGGACGTCGTCGCCGAGGTCACCGAGGAGCTCATCGCCGAGGTCCTGGCGACCGCCACCGGCATCCCGGTCTTCAAGCTCACCGAGGAGGAGTCCCAGCGGCTGCTCCGCATGGAGGACGAGCTGCACAAGCGGATCATCGGTCAGGACGACGCCATCAAGGGTCTGTCCCGCTCGATCCGCCGTACGCGCGCCGGTCTGAAGGACCCGCGCCGTCCGGGTGGCTCGTTCATCTTCGCCGGCCCGTCCGGTGTCGGTAAGACCGAGCTGTCCAAGGCGCTGGCCGAGTTCCTGTTCGGGGACGAGGACGCGCTGATCATGCTGGACATGTCGGAGTTCATGGAGAAGCACACCGTCTCCCGCCTGTTCGGCTCGCCTCCCGGCTACGTCGGGTACGAGGAGGGCGGGCAGCTGACGGAGAAGGTGCGGCGCAAGCCGTTCTCGGTCGTCCTGTTCGACGAGATCGAGAAGGCCCACCCCGACATCTTCAACTCGCTGCTGCAGATCCTGGAGGACGGTCGCCTGACCGACGCCCAGGGCCGGGTGGTCGACTTCAAGAACACCGTCATCATCATGACGACGAACCTCGGCACCCGCGACATCTCCAAGGGTCAGGGCGTCGGCTTCGCGAAGAACAACGACGCCGAGTCCAACTACGACCGGATGAAGTCCAAGGTCCAGGAGGAGCTCAAGCAGCACTTCCGGCCGGAGTTCCTCAACCGTGTCGACGACATCGTGGTCTTCCACCAGCTCACGCCGAAGGAGATCATCCGCATCGTCGACCTGATGCTGGCCCAGGTGGGCCTGCGTCTGAAGGACCGCGACATGGGGATGGAGCTCACGCAGGAGGCCAAGCAGCTGCTGGCCGACCGTGGCTACGACCCGGTGATGGGCGCCCGCCCGCTCCGTCGTACGATCCAGCGCGAGCTGGAGGACACCCTGTCCGAGAAGATCCTGTACGGCGAGCTCCGTCCCGGCCAGATCGTGAAGATCGGCATCGAGGGCGAGGGCGAGAACGCGAAGTTCACCTTCATCGGTGAGAACGCGCCGGTCGACCAGGTTCCCGACTCGGCCGCCGCCATCGCGGAGCCGATCCAGAACTAGGACCGGCCGGGCATGGCCTGATCAAGCAGGGAGCAGACCCCGCAGTGAGGAGACTCACTGCGGGGTCTGCTTATTTGTTACCAAAGACGGTATCTCGCCACGACAGGTAGTACTACACTCTGTAGAGCGAGTTCGGTCGATCCCACCCAGATGATCTCAACGTTGTACGGACTGCGGTGAGAGCGGTATCGAGGTCAGCCCAGCGACGTACCGAGGAATCAGCTCCGGGAGTGACGCGGAGGTCGGTGCCCGCGCGGGATGCTTCGGACGACCGGGTCGGGCTCCCGGCAGGCGTCGACGACCGGCGCGGGGCCATCGGGACGCTTACACGGAAAGCACGCCTTGGAGGCACGCATGCGTTTACGGCACGAGGACGGGACGCTCGTTCACCTGGCCTACAACGCGGGCGTGCACCCCGCCGAGGATCTGGAGAACCTCATCGCGCACCTGACGCGGTACGCGGTGCCGGTGCGCAAGCGCCTCGGGGTGGAGCGCATGGGGGTCGGCCTCTGGCTCTCCCCGAGCGTCGCCGACCATCTCACCGCCGACAGGATCGAGCTGGTGCGCCTGCGCCGCTCCCTCGAGGAGCGCGGCCTTGAGGTCGTCAGCCTCAACGGCACCGGCGGCAGGAACCAGGAGGTCCCCGGTCCCGACTGGGCCAAGCCCGAGCGCTACCGCTACACGATGGCCCTGGCCAAGATCCTGGCCTTCCTGCTCCCGCAGGACGTCCGATTCGGGAGCATCTCCACCATCCCCATCGGCTGGCGCCGCGACTGGCCGGCCGACCTGCACTCGATCGCCTCGCGACGGCTGGAGCGCCTCGCCCGCGAGCTGCGCGGGCTGCACAGCGTCACCGGCAAGACGATCAGGGTCGGCTTCGAACCGTGGCCGGGGTGCGTGCTGGAGACCACCAAGCAGGCCCTCGACCGGGTGGGCGGCATCGACTCCGAGCATCTCGGGATCTGCCTGGACGCCTGTTACCTCGCGGGCGGCTCTGAGGAGCCCGGAGCGGCGCTGCGGGGCCTGGCCGACACCGGAGCCCCGGTGGTGAAGCTCGGCCACGTGCACAACCACATGGCCGCCGCCTGCCAGGAGCTGCCCAGCACCCGCCCGGTGCTGGAGGACACCCTCACCGCGATGCTCTCCGGCGCGGTGAACGGCACCGCGCACATCGAGGTGGAGACCCACGATCTGGCCGTGCCGCTGAGGACCAGGGGCCCCGGCGCCCTGGTCAGCATGATCGCCGAGGAGCTCGACTGGGCTCGCACCAGCCTCACCGCCCTCGGCCTGCGCCTCGCCGCCTGAGCTCCCGCGCTCGCAGGGCCCGGCCGGGAGACTCGCCGGGTCCGGCCGGGAGAGGGGCCGCGCCGTCTCGGCCCGGGGAGGCGGTGGGCGCCGTCGTCGTGGATCTCGGCCAGGTCGTCCGCCATCGGATCGTTCAGCCGGGGGGCGGTGGGCGCCGTCGTCGTGGATCTCGCTCAGGTCGTCCGCCATCGGATCGTTCAGCCGGGGAGGCGGTAGGCGCCGTCGTCGAGGACCTCGGCCAGGCCGTCCGCCACCAGGCCGTCGAGGGCGCGCTCGCGCTGCGGGGCGTCGTCCCAGACCACGTCGAGAGCCTCCTTCGGTACGGCGCCGTGGGCCTGGCGCAGCACCGCGAGGAGGCGGCCGCGGCACTGGCGGTCCGTGCCCGCGTACGTCTGGCCCTTGCGCGCCGGACCGTCGTAGGCCGGTTTGCCCGCCAGGCGCCAGGCGCACAGGTCGCTGATCGGGCAGTCGGCGCAGCGGGCGGCGCGGGCGGTGCAGACCAGGGCGCCCAGCTCCATGACGGCGACCGCCCAGACGGGGGCGCGGTCGGCGTCGGGGAGCAGCGAGGTGGCGAGCCGGCGCTCGGCGGGCGTGGTGGCCTTCGGCGGGTACTCCTGGCCGCTGACGGCCCGCGCCAGGACCCGCCGCACGTTGGTGTCGAGAACCGCGTGACGGCCCTGGAAGGCGAAGCTGGCGACCGCGGCGGCGGTGTACTCGCCGACGCCGGGAAGCGTCAGCAGCGCGTCGTGGTCGGTGGGGACCTCGCCGCCGTGCCGGTCGGTGATCGCGCGGGCGCACGCGTGCAGGTTCAGTGCCCGGCGGGGGTAGCCGAGGCGGCCCCAGTGGCGTACGGCCTCGCCGGGGGACTCGCGGGCGAGCGAGGCGGGCGTGGGCCAGCGTTCCATCCACTCGGTCCAGACGGGCAGCACCCTGACCACCGGAGTCTGCTGCAGCATGATCTCGCTGACCAGGATCGACCAGGGGGAGGCGCCGGGCGTCCGCCAGGGAAGGTCACGGGCGTTGCTGGCATACCAGTCGAGGATGGGTTCGAGTAAGCGGTTCGACTCGGGCACCTTTCGACGATAGTGGGGCCCCGGGCCCTCTTGGCCCGTCTTCACCTGCCTTCACCCGTCCCCGCCCCGTGTCCGGCGGCCGAAACAGGCCGGAAGCGGCGGGTCGCCCGCTGTGGCTCGCGAGGACTAACCATACTGAGCGTATGGATCCCGACACGTTCCGTAGCGACATCGGAGTCGACATCTACTGGCGGCGCCGGATGGCCGCGCTCGTCGGTGTGCTCGTGGTGGTCGCCGTCGTGGCGTGGGCCTGCTCGTCGACGAGCGGGCCGGACGACGTCAGGGAGAGGAACCCGGCCGCCCGGCAGGAGGCCCTGGACCCGCTGCCGGCCGTCCTGCCGACCGTGACGGTCATCCCCACGCCGTCCGCGAGCCCGACGCCCTCACCGGGGGTGGCCAAGGCGTCCGCCAGGCCCAGGCGGCCCGGCGAGCCCTGCGTCTCCCCGCAGCTCGTGCTGAGCATGGAGGGCCAGGGGACGGTCTATCCGGCGGGCATCCGCCCCCGGTTCGTCCTCACCCTCGTCAACGTCGGCAAGGTGATGTGCACCGCCGACGTGGGGCCGCGCGCGATGGAGGTGCGCATCACCTCCGGCGACGACCGCGTGTGGTCGTCCTCCGACTGCGTCAGCGGCGAGGCCACCAGAGTCCGCGAGCTCGAACGCGGCATCCCGTACGTCAAGGAGCTGGTGTGGGACCGCCGCCGCTCCGGTGACGACTGCGCCGCCGACCGCGCCGCCGCCCTGCCCGGCACCTACGTCGCGGTGGTCCACGCCTCGGGCCTGAGGAGCCGCAAGGCCGTCTTCCACCTCCGCTAGCCCCGTTTTCCGCACGTGAGTGATCTTCCGCGGAGATCTCGTGGATCGATGTCCAACTGGATCACCAGGCCGGCATCCCGCGTCCCGCCGGTGATCGTCGCCGACCGCCGGGCGGCTGGCGCCGTCCCTTCGCGGTCAGTCGAGGACCGTCACCGAACGTCCCTCGTCCACGGCGTACTCGCCCGCGGAGATCGCGCCGAGGCTCACGGGTTCGAGCGTCAGCGAGACGACGCCGCCGGGCAGCCGCGAGCTCTCTTCGACGGTCGCGAACGTCGCGGGCATCGATCCGTCCGGGAACAGGCGCTTCCCCGTCCCGACGACGACCGGGTACTGGAGCAGCCGGTAGACGTCGACGAGCCCTGCCCGGTGCAGGGTCTGCACCAGCATCCAGCTCCCGTGAACCTGGAGCTCCTTGCCGGGAAGCCCCTTGAGGCGGCGTACCTCGTCGACCACGTCACCGCGCAGGACCGTCGTAGGGCTCCAGTCGGCTTCCTCGTCGGTCAGCGTCGAGCTGACAACATATTTCGGCAGCGTGTTGAGCTTGGTGGCGATCAGGTTGTCGGGTTCGGTGACCTTCGGCCAGTACCCGCCGAGCAGACCGAAGCTGGTGCGGCCGAACAGGAACGCGTCGGCCTCACGGAACCAGCTCTCGACGACCTCGTTGGTGTGCGCCGAGGCGTGCGGGACGAGCCATCCGCCGCGGTCGAAGCCGTTGGAGCGGTCCTCGTCGGGGGCTCCGGGTCCTTGCACGACGCCGTCGAGGCTGACGAAGATGTTGACGCTGAGCAGCACGTTTCCCCTCCGGGGTTCGGGTCGGACACCGGCCGGGGCCGGCCGGCATGCAGACGCTAGCTGCCAGGCGCGGAGTGGGTCTTGTACAGGAACGACATCGTGGCATGCTCGCCCGCCTGCAGCTCGCGCGCGGTGCGCCCGACGTAGCGACGCAGCGCGCGTGCGAGGTGGGCCTGGTCGAAGTACCCGAGCGTCTCCACGACCGCGCGCCAGCCGTGGCCGTCGCGCAGCATCGTGGCCGCGGCGTTCGCGCGGTCGATCTGCGTCACGGCGGTCCGCGACAGTCCGGTGGCCGCGCGGTAGCGACGCTGAAGGGTACGCATGGTCGGGCCGGCCCCGGGATGCCCGCGCTCCTCCTCCCCGAGGCTTGATCGCACCAGCAGCCCCGCGTCCTGCAGTCGCCGGACGAAGTGCTCGACGTTCTCGTACGTCGGCACCTCCCAGTCATCGCCGCCGATGACCACCCTGCCCGAGTCCGTCACCGGGAACGGCACGTTCCCGTCGATGATCGAGCCCGCGGGATGCGGCCGGAGAACCGTGCCGAGCGCGAACCGGACCCCGAGGAACTCGGTGTCCGGCGGAACCGGCGCGATGGTCGCCCTCGTCTCCGGCCCGCGCAGGCCGGCGAGCAGGCGTCCCCGCCTCCGCGAGAGGATCAGATGCCAGCAGGTGCGCGCCGCGGACGTCATCGTGTCCTCGGCGTCGCTACGGGTGCGCCACACGCGGTCGACGACGCTCGCGCCGATCTCGGTGTCGCGATGCTCGAACCGCAGGGCCATGGCCTCCTCGACCTCCAATCCGCTCAAATTTCCCCTGGAGCATAGAGAAACGGACAACGAGGATCGAAATGCCGGAGGAGAGGAACCCGCGATCTTCAATCACTTCGACGTGCGGAAAACGGGGCCAGCCGCCCGAGGGTCCCCGCGGCGGACCGAGGGGACCTCAGACGTAGCGTTCCAGGATGGACGACTCCGCCAGCCGGGACAGGCCCTCGCGGATGTGGCGGGCCCTGGCCTCACCCACCCCGCCCACCTCCTGGAGCTCGCCGATGCTGGCCGCCAGGAGCTTCTGCAGGCTGGCGAACTGGTCGACGAGGCGGTCGACCACCGTGTTCGGCAGGCGCGGGACCTTGGCCAGCAGGCGGTAGCCCCGGGGACTCACCGGGGTCTCCAGGGCGTCGTTGCCCGAGTGGCCGAGGATCTGGGCGACGACCGAGAGATCGAGCAGCTCGGCGGAGGAGAGCTGGTCGAGCTCGTGCAGCGCCTCGGCGAACTTGCGCGGCCGTCGGCCCGCCACGGGCAGGTAGTCGCGCACGATCAGCTCGCGGTCGCTCTCCGTGCCGGCCACGAGCTCGTCCAGCTGCAGGGAGAGCAGCCGGCCGTCGGTGCCGAGCTCGACCACGTAACCGGCGATCTCCTCGGAGATGCGCCTGACCATCTCCAGCCGCTGGGCGACCACCGCGATGTCACGGACCGTGACCAGGTCTTCGATCTCCAGCGCCGAGAGCGTGCCGGAGACCTCGTCCAGGCGGAGCTTGTAGCGCTCCAGCGTGGCCAGGGCCTGGTTGGACTTGGACAGGATGACCGCCGACTCCTCCACCACGTAGCGGATGCCGTCGAGGTAGAGGGCGATGATCCGCATGGACTTGCTGAGGGAGATGACCGGCAGCGACGTCTGCAGGGCCACGCGCTGGGCGGTGCGGTGCCGGGTGCCGGACTCGTCGGTGGGGATGGACGGATCCGGCATCAGGTGCACGGCCGCCCGCACGATCCGCAGGTCGCCGGCGTTGAGGACGATGGCGCCGTCCATCTTGGCCAGCTCCCGCAGCCTCGTCGCGGAGAACTCGACGTCCAGCTCGAAGCCGCCGCTGCATATCTCCTCGACCGTGCTGTCGTATCCCAGCACGATCAGGCCACCCGTGTGCCCGCGGAGAATGCGCTCCAGCCCGTCGCGCAGAGCGGTGCCCGGTGCGACCGCGGCCAGGACGGCTCTGCGGCGTTCGTCGAGCCCTTTGTAGGTTGCTGCCACATGACCCCCGTGGTCTGCGTATAACGGTCAGCTTACCGGCGAAGGCTCCGCGCGGCCCGGAATCGGTGGATGCCACTCGCCGTGCGGCGCCTGTGACGGCCACGGGACCGGGGCGCGGGCTCAGGTGACGTGGGTGAGGGCATCCCAGACGTTCTCCGCCTCGACGACGTCGAATCCGGGCGCGAAGGGCGCGCCACGCCCGGCCATGGGGACCAGGGAGTGGTCGCCGTTGCGCTTCTTGCCCGTGTCGAGGGAGCCCGCGGGGACCAGCGCCCGGGTGAAACCCAGCCGGGCGGCCTCCGACAGGCGGCGCCGCACGTCGCGCACCGGGCGCAGCTCTCCGGCCAGGCCCACCTCGCCGAGCACCACCAGGCCGGAGGGCAGCGCCTTGTCGCCGGCCGCGCTGGCGACCGCCAGCATCACCGACAGGTCGACCGCGGGATCGCTGAGCTTGATCCCCCCGACGGTGGCGGTGAAGACGTCGCACCCGCCCAGCTTGGCGTTGAGCCGCCGCTCCAGCACGGCCAGGACCATCGTCACCCGGTAGGTGTCGAGCCCCGAGGAGGAGCGGCGCGGCTGCTGTGCCTCGGTCCTGGCGACCAGTGCCTGGACCTCGGCCGGCAGCGGCCGGGTGCCCTCCAGGGTGACCGTGACGCACGTGCCGGGCACCGGGTCGGTGCGGTGGGAGACGAACAGGCCGCTGGCGTCGGCGATGCCCTCGATGCCGTTCTCGTGAAGATCGAAGCAGCCGACCTCGTCGACCGGGCCGTAGCGGTTCTTGATCGCGCGGACCAGGCGGAGCCGGGAGTGCCGGTCGCCCTCGAAGTGAAGCACGACGTCGACCAGGTGCTCCAGGGTCCGGGGGCCGGCGATCGAGCCCTCCTTGGTGACGTGGCCGACCAGCACCGTGGCCATGCCGCGCTCCTTGGCCAGCCGCACCAGGTTTCCCGCGACCTCCCTGACCTGGGTCACCCCGCCCGGCACACCGGTCGCCTGGGTGGAGCCGATCGTCTGCACCGAGTCGACGATGAGCAGGTCGGGCTGGACCTTCTCGACGTGCGAGACCAGCGCGCCCAGGTCGGTCTCGGCGGCCAGGTAGAGGCGGTCCTGGATCGCGCCGATCCGGTCGGCCCTGATCCGCACCTGGGCGGCCGACTCCTCGCCCGTGATGTAGAGGACCGTCTGCTGCCGGGCGATCTTGGCCGCCGCCTCCAGCAGGAGGGTCGACTTGCCGATGCCGGGCTCGCCGGCGAGCAGCACCACGGCCCCGGGGACGAGGCCGCCGCCGAGGACCCGGTCGAGCTCGGGCACCCCGGTGCCGCGCGCGTGCGCCACCTCGGCCTTGACCTGGCCGATCGGCACCGCGGGCGCCGAGACCGCGCCGGCGGAGGCCACGCGCGCCCCCGCGGCCGCTGTCTCCTCCTCGACCGTGCCCCAGGCCTGGCACTCGCCGCAGCGCCCCACCCATTTGGCCGTCTGCCACCCGCACTCGGCACAGCGGTAGCCACCAGCCTTCTTCGCCATGGCCGCACGTTACCGGCAGGGCCCGACAACTTTCACCCGGTACGGCATGCCGTACCGGGTGAAAGTCGCAGGGAGGGACGGCGGCGCTGGATCAGATGTGGCCTTCGAGGTCGGCCAGGAGCGCGCGCTTGGGCTTGGCGCCCTTGATCTGCTGCACCACCTCGCCACTCTTGTAGAGGTTGAGCGTGGGCAGGCCGAGCACGCCGTACCTCGCCGTGATCTCGGGGTAGTCGTCGGCGTTGAGCTTGGCGATCGTGACGCGGTCGCCGTACTCGGCCTCGATCTCCGCCAGGACCGGCGCGATCATCTTGCACGGCCCGCACCACTCGGCCCAGAAGTCGACCAGGACGGGCTTGTCGCTCCGCAGCACCTGCTCGTCGAAGTTCTCCGCGGTCAATGTGATCATGGTTTTCCCACTTTCCTCAGTACGCATCCTGGGCAGGCCGTGGTCAGCTGGGCCGCCACCTCCGCCCTCCGGGTGAGGAGCGCGCGGATCTCGTCGTCGATCTCCGCCAGCTTGCGCTGGTAGACGGCCACGGACTCCGGGCACGACCCCCCGGATTCGTGACCGGCCCGCAGGCAGTCCACGAACGGGCGGGCGTCGTCCAGGGTGAATCCGACGGCGAGCAGCGAACGGATCTCGGAGACGAGTCTGAGATCCGCCTCCCCGTACTCCCGGTAGCCGTTGGCCGAGCGCCGGGCCGTGATCAGCCCCTGCTGCTCGTAGTAGCGCAGCGCCCGGGTGCTGACACCCGCCCGCCGCGCCAGCTCACCGATCCGCATCCGGCCCTCCCCATGACACGACGATAAACCTTGACATCAACGTCAAGGTCAAGCGCCCGCCCCGTTGTTCCCGGCCGGCCGGGTCCGCGGGAAGGTCAGAACAGCTTCCAGCGCAGCAGGTTGGGGTAGGCGATCTCCAGGCCGGGGGTCTCGGCGATGGCCCGTTCGGCGACCGCGGGGGTGAACTCGATGCGGAGCACCGCCTCCAGGTCGGCGCGGCGCTCGAAGGACATGCGCAGGTCGAGCTTGTCCGTCTGCCAGCCCTGGCGGCTCCAGAAGTTCTCGACGGACCTGGCCGAGTACGCGGGGATGGACTGGCCGAACCAGCGGCCGAAGGCGCCGCGGGTGGTGTCGATGTCGATCACGAAGGCCGCGCCGCCGCGCCGCATCACCCGGGAGAGCTCGGCCAGGCCGGGTTCGCACCCGGGGCCGAAGAAGTACGCCCAGCGGGCGATGGCCACGTCCACGGAGGCGTCGGGCAGCGGGAGGGACTGGGCGGTGGCGGCGTGGACCTCGACGTTCCGCAGGGTGCGGCAGCGGCGCCTGGCCAGCTGGACGAGGTCCTCGTGCGGTTCCGCGCCGATCACGCGGGTGGCGGTGGCGGCGAGGGCGGGCAGGTGGTAACCGGTGCCGCAGCCGATGTCGAGGACCGTCGCCCCGGTCCACGACCGGATGGCCGACATCGCGGCCTCGGCGCGCCCTTCGGGGTCCACCGCCCGGTTCTCCAGCTCGTACGTTTGGGGGGTGTTCCAGATGTTGGGGCTGGGGATGGCGCCCCTCAAGAACCTCGGCATGCCTTCACCGTAATGGTGTGATCTCGGCCGCGCCGGTGGTGGCGGACAGCACTGCTCTCCGGACCCGCTTAGGCTGGCAAAGGTGAGCGACTTGAGCGAGGGGGCCGGTCGGCCCGGCGGTGTTCGCGAGTGTGCGCTCCGAGCCGGAGACGAGGAAGCGGTATGAGCGTCCGTGTATCCAGCGCGAAGATCGCGCTGTCCACAGCGTCGGTGTATCCCGAACGTACTCCCGACGCCTTCGAGCTGGCCGCGCGCCTGGGGTACGACGGTGTGGAGATCATGGTGGGCGCCGACCCCGTGAGCCAGGACGTCGACGTCCTGGAGCGGTTGTCGGATCACTACCAGCTGCCGATCCTGGCCATCCACGCGCCGTGCCTGCTGGTGACGCAGCGCGTGTGGGGCAAGGACCCGTGGGCCAAGCTCCAGCGCGCGCAGCGCGCCGCCGAGCGGGTCGGCGCCAGGACGGTCGTGGTGCACCCCCCGTTCCGCTGGCAGCGCGACTACGCGCGCGACTTCGAGATCGGCCTGGCCAGGATGCGTGAGGAGACCGACGTGGTCTTCGCGGTGGAGAACATGTTCCCGCTGAAGGCCAGGGGCAACGAGGTCGTCCCCTACGCGCCCGACTGGAACCCGGTCGACTACGACTTCCCGCAGGTCACGCTGGACCTGTCGCACACGGCGGTGTCCGGGTCCGACGCCCTGGAGATGTTCACCAAGCTCGGCGACCGGCTCGCCCACCTGCACCTGGCCGACGGCCTGGGGGTGCCGAACAAGGACGAGCACCTGGTTCCCGGGCGGGGCGGCCAGCCGTGCGCGCCGATCCTGGAGCGGATGGCGGGCAACGGATACTCCGGGCTGGTCGTGTTGGAGATCAACACGCGCAAGGCGGCCAGCCGCTCCGAGCGGATCGACGACCTCGCGGAGGCGCTGGCCTTCGCCCGGCTGCACCTCGCGGCCTCCACCCCCGCATGAGCGAGCTCTCCACGGGTGAGTCCTCGGAATCTCCTGAGCCTTCTGAATCCTCCGAGGTCAGGAGGCGTCCGGGGCGCAGGCCGGGGTCGGCCGACACGCGGGGGCAGATCCTCGCGGCGGCGCGCGAGACCTTCGCGGAGAAGGGGTTCGACAAGGCGACCATCCGGGGCATCGCCCGGCAGGCGGGGGTGGACCCGGCGCTGGTCCATCACTACTTCTCCGGCAAGGAGGGGATGTTCGTCGAGGCGATGGACCTGCCGATCACCCCCGACGTCGTCCTCTCCGCGGTCATGGCGGGGCCCCGCGAGCAGGCCGCCGAGCGGCTGGTCAGGCTCATCCTGACGATCATCGCGGAGGACGGGGCGCGCCAGCCGGTGCTGGCGCTGGTCCGCACCGCGATGACCAACGAGCAGATGGTCGCCACGATCCGCGAGTTCCTCGGCCAGGCGCTCCTCGGCCGGGTCGGGGAGGCCCTGGACGTCCCGCCGGTCCGGATGGAGGCGGCGTTCGCGCAGATGTTCGGCGTGGTGCTGGTGCGCTACGTCCTCAAGCTGGAGCCGCTGGCCTCGGTGGACGTCGAGGACCTGGTGAAACTGCTCACACCCACGATCCAGGGCTATCTCGACCCGCCCCGATAACCCCTCCCGCCCTTGGTGTCCCGGAGGCGCGGTCACGCCCCCGGCACGTCCCGCGGGTCCTCCCGGGTCACTCCGATGTCATCCGGAGGCGTACAGAGCATTGTTCTGGGAACGGTGTTGACCATAGGGTGACCACGGTCGCCGCGGGTCCCGGTGCGAAGCGAAGTTACTCATCGGTAGGATTCGTGGAGACCCCTTGTCATCGTGGATGATCGGCGGTCGTACGCTGGCAGCCAACGCCGTCTGTGGGAGGACCCGTGCTCTGGGTAGCGATCATCGGGCTGGTCATGACAGCCGTCGCGGTCGCGCTTGCCGCGCGCCGCGTGTTGTTCCTGTACAAGCTCGCCACCGTCGGGCCCGCCGCGCCCGAGCGCGTCGCGTACGCCAGGACTCACCTGGGGGAGGAGATCAAGGCCCAGCTGGTCGAGGTCTTCGGGCAGCGGAAGCTGCTGAAGTGGACGGCGTCGGGCGTCGCGCACTTCTTCGTCATGTGGGCGTTCTTCATCCTGGTGACCGTCTATCTGGAGGCGTACGGCGCGCTGATCCAGGGGGCCGTCACCGGCACCCCCGACTTCCACATCCCGCTCGTCGGGACGTGGGCGGTCCTGGGCTTCCTGCAGGACTTCATCGCGGTCGCGGCCCTGCTCGGCCTTCTCGCCTTCGCGATCATCAGGATCAAGAACTCGCCGAAGAAGCTGGGCCGCAGGTCCCGCTTCTCCGGGTCGCACCTCGGCGGTGCCTGGCTCGTCCTCTTCATGATCTTCAACGTGATCTGGACGATGTTCCTCTTCCGCGGGGCCGCCGCCAACACCGGCAACCTGCCGTACGCCTCGGGGGCGTTCGCCTCCGACGCGGCGGCCGCCCTGCTGCGCCCGCTGGGGGCCTCGGCCAACGAGATGCTCGAACACGTCGGCCTGCTCCTGCACATCGGCGTCATGCTGGTGTTCCTCGTGATCGTGGTGAACTCCAAGCACCTGCACATCTTCACCGCGCCGCTGAACGTGGCGTTCTCCCGGCGTCCCGACGGCAACGGCCCGGCCCAGCCGATGCGGATCGACGGCAAGGTCGTCGACTTCGAGGACGAGGAGCTCGACGGCGACAGGCTCGGCCGGGGCAAGATCGAGGACACCACCTGGAAGGGCTTCCTCGACTTCTACACCTGCACCGAGTGCGGACGCTGCCAGGACCAGTGCCCGGCCTGGAACACCGACAAGCCGCTGTCGCCGAAGATGCTGATCCTGGAGCAGCGCGACCACGCCTTCAAGGTCGCGCCGTACCTGATGGCGACCCAGGAGGAGCGCGCGGGCCTCCACGAGGACGTGCTGGCCCTGCTGGAGAAGCCGCTGGTCGGCGAGGACGGCGTCATTCACCCCGACGTGCTGTGGTCCTGCACCAACTGCGGCGCCTGCGTCGAGCAGTGCCCGGTCGACATCGAGCACATCGACCACATCCTCGACATGCGCCGCTACCAGGCGATGGTGGAGTCCAACTTCCCGTCCGAGGCCGGCGTCATGGTCAAGAACCTGGAGAACAAGGGCAACCCGTGGGGGATGTCCGAGATGAAGCGGGCCGACTGGATCGAGGAGCTGGCCGGCCGCGAGGTCGACCCCATCGAGGTCACGCTCGTGGACGAGAAGATGCCCGACGACACCGAGTACCTCTTCTGGGTCGGCTGCGCCGGGGCCCTGGAGGACCGGGCGAAGAAGACCACCAAGGCGGTCGCGGAGCTGCTGCACGTCGCGGGCGTCAAGTTCGCGGTGCTCGGCCCGATGGAGGCGTGCACCGGTGACCCGGCCCGCCGCCTGGGCATGGAGTATCTCTTCGACATGCTGGCCAAGCAGAACATCGAGACCCTGAACGAGGCCGGGGTCAAGAAGATCGTCGCGACCTGCCCGCACTGCTTCAACACCCTCGCCAACGAGTATCCCCAGCTCGGCGGCACCTACGAGGTGGTGCACCACACCCAGCTGCTGGCCAAGCTCGTGGACGAGGGCAAGCTGGTCCCGGTCACGCCGATCGAGGAGAAGATCACTTACCACGACCCGTGCTTCCTCGGACGCCACAACAAGGTCTACTCCCAGCCCCGCGACATCATGGCCAAGGTGCCCGGGGTGAAGACCCAGGAGATGCACCGCCACAAGGACCGCGGCTTCTGCTGCGGCGCGGGCGGCGCGCGGATGTGGATGGAGGAGCGGCTCGGCAAGCGCATCAACACCGAGCGCGTGGACGAGGCGCTGACCACCGAGCCGGACACCATCTCCACGGCCTGCCCGTTCTGCCTGGTCATGCTCGGTGACTCGATCAACGAGAAGAAGAACGCGGGCGAGGCCAAGGAGACGCTGGAGGTCGTCGACGTCTCCCAGCTGCTGATCAAGTCGATCAAGGGCCAGCCAGTGGAGACGTCCTGACATACGGACGGTGACCTGTCAGAGGGGACATCTTCCCGATGTTCCCTCTGACATATGGTCAAGCCACCGGGAAAAGGACGTCAGGTCCGAAAACCTTTCTCCACATAACGGGAAAATCACGGTAACCTCAACGTCGCGTAGCTCATTCAACGGGGAGGGGGCTTGACGATGCCCGTCGTCGTCAGCGATGCCGAGGTTACCCTGGCCGATGTTCTCTCACTTCGGCTGGCCGTCGACGAACCCTTGGCCGACGGCACCGAACTGGTCCTGCGTAACCGGGCCACCTCGGTCGAGAGCCGGGTGCCGCTGGGCACGCCGGACGTACGGATGCGCGAGGCGGAGCTGGCGGTCTCGCTCGCGCCGCTCGAACTCGGTCCCGGCCGCTGGGACACCTACCTGCAACAGGGCACGGCGCGCACGCGGCTGCGCAGTGTCGATCCCGGGTTCTCCCTCGACCACCTCGACGCGTACGCGCTGAGCCGCCGGACGCTGGCCTACCGCGCCTACCGGACACGCAACGGCTTCCTCGCCCTGAAGGTCGACGACGCCCAGCCGGCGGCGGAGGTCCGTTCCGTCTGGTTCAGGGAGGGACGCTTCGAGGTCACCGGGCTGCTGGCCTTCACCGGTCTCGACGACGACGAGGCCCGGCACGAGGCGAAGCTCGCCCTGCGCCGCAGCCGGCCCGACGCGGAGCTGACCTCCGTTGCAACGGTCCAGGGCGTGCGCTTCCACGCCGCGCTCTCGCTGTGCGACGTGCTCGCCGCCGCCCCCGACCAGACGGGCACCTGGGAGCCCTCGCTGGAGGTGCGCGGCGTGGCCACGCCGCTCCGCCTGGGCTCCCGGCTGGACGACGTCGACGGCAAGCGCCGCCGCCTGCACTATCCCGCCACGCAGATCGACGGCGTGCCGATCCGGCCCTGCTACACGGCGGACGACGAGCTCAGGATCGAGGTCGGCGGGTGAGGATCTGCCTGCTCACCCCCTCCGTGTACGGCATGCGCGGCGACGTCCGCTCGATCGTCAACCTCGCGGGGGAGCTGGCAGAACGTCACGAGGTAGAGATCATCAGCGTCCGCCGCCACCGGGAGAAACCGTTCTTCCCGGTGGCGTCCGGCGTGAGGCTCTCCTGGGTGGTCGACGCCCAGCCGGGGGTCAGACACCTGCTCCCGCGGGGCCAGATGCGCACCGAGGTCGCCCTCTGGCGGCGGCTGCGCGGGCTGCGGGCCGACGTGCTCATCAGCACCCGGCCGGGGCTGAGCGTCCAGGTGGCCAGGCACGTGCCGCGCGACGTCACGCGGATCGCCCGCGAGTGGGGCCGGCCGCCGGTGCCCGGGCCGATCAGGAAGTTCTACCCGCGCCTGGACGCGGTCGCCGCCGCCACCGAGACGAGCCGGCAGGAGTGGGACCACCTGCTGGGCGGGGACGTCCCGGTCGGCGTGATCCCGGACGCGCTGCCGGCCGGGCCGTGGCCGCGCTCGCGGATGGACAACCGCATCGTCGCCGCGGGAGGGCGCCTGGTGCCGGTGAAGGCCCACGACCGGCTGATCCGCGCGTTCGCCGTCGTCGCGGGCAAGCGCCCCGACTGGCGGCTGCGCCTGTACGGCGGGGGCCCCGAGGAGAAGCGCCTGCGCGCCCTGGTCGGCGACCTCGACCTGCACAACCACGTCTACTTCATGGGGACGACCTCCGACCTGACCGGCGAGTTCGCCAAGGCGTCGATCGTGGCGACGACCTCCAGGACGGAGGTGCTCGGGATGACCGTGATCGAGGCGATGGCCAGCGGGGTGCCGGTGATCGCGTTCGACGGCCCCCGGGGGCCGGGCGAGTTCGTGGCCGACGGGCGGAATGGGGTGCTGGTCGCCGAGGGAGAGGACGAGATCGAGGCGTACGCGTCCGCGCTGCTCGCGCTCATCGACGACGAGGGACGGCGCAGGGGGCTGGCCGCGGGCGCCCTGGAGGTCGCGGCCGACCACGACGCGTCCTCGGTGGCCGGCCGCTGGGAGAAACTGATCGCGGCCGCGTCCCGCCGCGCCTGACACCGGTACCGTTGGGACATGCATGGGTACAGCGGTGACAAGCAGGCTTATCTGGCCCGGTTGCGGCGCATCGAGGGACAGATCAGGGGCCTGCAGCGGATGGTCGAAGAGGATGCCTACTGCATCGACGTGCTGACCCAGGTCTCGGCCGCCACGCGGGCGCTCCAGGCGGTGGCGCTGGGCCTGCTGGAGGACCACATCGGGCACTGCGTCGCCGACGCCGTCAACGCCGGGGGGCCGGAGGCGCAGGAGAAGGTCAAGGAGGCATCGGCCGCGATCGCCCGTCTCGTCCGTTCGTGACTAGTCACATGACTATCTTTTCCGACCACGTCCCGGACCCCGTCGGAGGGTCCGGGACCAGGTCTTGGAAACGGTTCTTCCCGAGGCTTCAGCAAACAGCCGAAGCGCTCAATCCGAGCGCGTTGTCGAGCTCCACCAAGGTGAGGGGCCGTTCGCTGATGGCGACGGCGGACAGCACCTCGGCATAGAGCGCGATCTCGTCCAACGCGACACGGTCGTGGACCCTAGAGTCCAGGTCGTCGTGCCCCACCGCGTCGTCCTTCCTTCCGCAGCCCACACCCACTTCGAGGTTACGGCGGGCGGACATCGGTGCCCATGGCCCATCGGGACCATTCCTCGCCCCGCCCGGCACATCCTCAAGGAGGATCATTTCCCGTTTAGGAGATCACAATTCAGCTAATTGTCTGATGCGTAGGGGGCTAGAAGGATATAGGGAGAGTAAGGATGAAATAACTATATTTGTGGTTTAGGCATACCGGTGTGTGTCAGAAGTGACGGGGGTAAGTCCCAGATACTCCGGGGACCGGGTCGTCGCGCTCGTGCGTCAGCCGGTGCACGACCGCCGAGGCCGTCGTGAATCCCCGCTCCGGTATCTCGGTTCCCGTGAGGCGGCACCACGCCAGCCCGGTGGCGTAGGCGGCGCCGAGCAGGGCCGCCGCCGCGGCGCGGTCCGGCGGGTGGAGCGCGGCGGGCAGCTCTCCGGAACGCGGCCAGCACCCTCGCAGCGGGTGCGAGGCGTCGGTGAGCACCACGTGGAGGATGTGCCGCAGCTCGGGATCCAGCCACGGGTAGACGCCGTCGGCCGCCCTGGGCGCGACGTCCGACAGATCGGCGGCGAGCAGCGAGGCGGCCACCGCCCTGGGATCGGCGCCCATCGGGGCGAGGAAACCCAGCGCCTGGACCAGGTCGTAGACCGCGTGCTGGAAGTACTCGCCGGGCGAGGTGTCGGGCAGCGTCAGGTGGGGCGGGCAGCGCGAGAGCCACGCGTGCCGTACGGCCTCGTCTCCCCGGTGGGCCACGGCGGGATCCTGGCAGGCTCGGCGCAGCAACGGCTCGACCATGGACAGCAGGGCGTCGGCCCTCGGCCTGAACCTCGGGTCCTCACGCACCACGGTGGCGGTGTCGGCCATCAGCGCGACCAGCCGCAGGCCCGCCTCCGGATGCCCGGCCCTGACCCGCTCGCCGTACAGCGCGACCAGGTCGCCCAGCGAGGTGGGCGGCAGCCAGCGGACCCACTCGTCACCGGGCAGCGGGCGGGCCAGGAACTCCCCGAACATCGACAGAAGCACCTCGTTGCCGTCGAAGGCGGGGGCGTAGGCGCACCACATGAGCGTGCCCCAGATCGCGGCGACGGGACTGGCCACCTCCCGGGCGAAGAGCTCGGCGAACGGCCCGGTGATCGGGAAGTCCTCCCTGCGCCTGCCGCGCTGGGCGACCAGCAGCTCGCGGACCCGCTCGGTGATCTCGTACGGCACGTCGGGGCCGACGAACCCCTGGACCGATCCCCGGTCGGCGACGAGGTCGGCGCCGGTCGGCACCAGATGCGGCAAGATCACCGAGGTGACGTGGACCACGTGCGCCGCGGCGCGGAAGTCCCGGTCGGCGGGGGGAGCGGTCAGGTACCAGCGGCCGTCGGCGGCATCCTGCCGGTACCACCGGGCGTGGGCGCCGAACAGCCAGCGCCCGCCGTCCGGGGTGGCCAGCGTGCGCTGCGCGATGGCCTGGGCGCGAGCGAGCGGGGGCAGCGCCACCCACCGGTGGTCGGCGACCATGGTCCGCACGTCGTTCTCGATGGCGTCGAACCCGTCCCACTGCCACACGCCGGTCATCGGCATTCCGGGGCGAGGGCCCCTGGCCTGCGCCACGGGCGGGATGCCCCTGCCTCCCTTCGGTCAAGGTCGTGCCAGGCCCCGAGATCCCCGTCGGGGCCTGGCACGATCGTAAGGCCCTCCCCGCGGCCGCGTCGGGGGCGTGCGGGCCGTCCGGGTCGTTCAGGCCGGCGGGAGGACGGTCGCGGCCCGGTGGCGGGCCGCCTTGGCGACGTAGCCGGCCGGTGTACGGGCGAACGAGGCGCGGTCGTCGTCGGTGAGCTCACGGACGATCCTTCCGGGCACGCCCGCGACGAGCACCCCCGCCGGGATCCGCTTTCCCGGCCCCACCAGGGCGCCCGCCGCGATCAGCGATCCCGCGCCGATCCTCGCGCCGCCGAGCACGATCGCGCCGATGCCCACGAGTGCGCCGGTCTCCACGTGCGCCCCGTGCACCATGGCCTTGTGCCCGAGGCTCACCCGGGGCTCCAGCACGGCCGGCTCGCCCGGGTCGGCGTGCAGGCAGCACAGGTCCTGGATGTTGCACTCCTCCCCGACCTCGACGTCCTCGTCGTCGCCGCGCAGGACCGAGCCGTACCAGACGTTCGCGGCACGGCCCAGCCGTACCCTTCCGACGACCACCGCTCCGGGGGCGATGTAGGCGTCCGGATGGATCCGCGGGATCGCGTCGCCGTCGAGGGCGGCGATGTAGGGCGTGGCGTTCATGATGACGATGGTACGAGGGGCGATCTGCCCGGTATTTCCGCAAGCAGGTCAGGCGTTCCGGTTGCGGACTTGGGCAGTAAGCAGGAAAGTCGTCTCCTGACGTCTCCTTTCCCGCCACACAACCTCCACGGGCAGTGCCATGACAAACCAGCACGACAGCTTTCCCGACCTGATGCACGAGGACTCGTTCGAGGTCGCCCTGCGCGGCTACAGCCGTCGTCAGGTTCACGAATACATGGACCGCCACCGCCACCAGATCCGCGACCTGGAGGAGCGGCTCGCACGCGCGATCGACCAGGCCGAGCAGGGCCGGATCGAGCTGGCCGAGGCCCGAAGGAGGCTCTCCGACGCCCCGCAGGACTACGACGAGCTCGGCCAGAGGCTCAGCCAGATACTGAAACTCGGCGAGGAGGAGGCCACCTCCAAGAAACAGGTCGCCGAGGCGGAGGCGATCAAGCTCCGCGACGACGCGGCCGCGGAGGCCGAGCGGTTGATCAACTCCGCGCGGGACCGGGCCGAGGGCATCCTGAACGCCGCGCAGCAGGAGGCCGAGCGCCGGGTCGCCGAGGCCACCGCCGCCGCCGAGCAGATGCTCGCCCAGGCCGGCAACGACGCCGAGGAGACGCTCAACGCGGCCCGTACCGAGTCCGAGGAGACCCTCCGCGGTGCCCGCACCGAGGCCGACCGGATGGTCACCTCGGCGAGGAACGAGGCCGAGCGGACGGTCCAGGAGGCCCGCGCCGAGGCGGACTCCACGCTGAGCGACGCCCGCGCCGAGGCGGAGGCGACCGTCCGCGCCGCCAACACCGACGCGCACTCCACCCTGTCGACGGCCCAGCAGCGCGCCGCCGCCCTGGACGAGACCACCGGTCGCCGGGTCGTCTATCTCACCGACACCCACCACGAGGTCATGCGTCGCCTGCACGAGATGAACTCCGTCCTGGGAGACCTGCTTCACCGCGAGGCCGCGGCCGGAGCCCTGATCGACGAGGGCTCCGTGCTGCCCCCGGCCCGCGTCCAGCCCGCGCCGGCCGCCCTCGCCACCGGTCCCGGCGCCGCTCCCGCTCCCGTTCCCGCTCTCGGTTCCGGTTCCGGTTCCGCCGAGGCTGCCGGCGGCTCCCAGGGGGCGTCCGACGCGGCGGACACCGTCGCGCCCGACGCCGCCGGGACGCCCTCGGGACAGACCGGGCCCGCCCGGCGCGCCGGATCCGAGGACGCGCCCGAGGGCGTGCGGGACGACGGGTTCGACGACTCGCCCGATCTGGAGTCCGTACGGGTGATCGTGGACGACGAGGCCCCCACGGGGAGCGCGGACGAGCGGCACGGCCGGGACGACGACCGTTTCGGCGAGATGCATGTCGAGGTGTACGACGACACCGACGTCGCCGCCGACCGCGGGCCGGCGGGGAAGGCCGGGAAGGGCGAGGAGAAGTACGCCACCCCCAGGAAGTAGGCCCCCGGGAAGTAGGAGAGCCCGCCTCCGGAGACCGTGAAGCGGGTTCCCGCGGTCGTGGAGACGCCACGTGGCACAGGGTGGCGGGAGTGGGCAGGAGATCAAGCGGAAGCCCCCGCCCCCGATCGGGTCGGGGGCTTCCGCGATTGGGGGCCCGGCGCCGGGACCGCATCGGATCCGCTCATCCCGGCACCGGGCGGTCTTCAGGTGTCCGCTCCCGGCTCCGTGGCGCCGGAACGTTCCCGCTGGTCGAGTAGCTGCTCGCGCAGCCCTTCCGGATCGTCCGCGTCGATGGTCATCGCGCAGCCGACATCGCGCTGGGCGGAGGTCAGCGGGTGGTGGCGAGTGGCCCACCACCTGCCCGCGTCGCTCCGCCAGATCGTCCAGTCGGGAAACTCCCGGGCGATTTCAGCGAGATGCCGGTCGAAAGACATCTGTGCACCTTCCCCGCGCCCAGGCCCGTCTTTGCGACGTTCCACCTCTGACGGTGAGGCACTTCTCTAGAGAAATCAATGATCGCGGGGGACAGGTCAACCTATCGGTTGACGGATGGCCTTGATCTATGAGTCGAAGTCGTACTGAAGTACGTAAGAGGCGGCATCGAGGACCATCTCGTTGACCTCGACGGCGACGCCGTCGGCGGTGCGGGCGACCCGGGCGATCACGATGACCGGGGTGCCCGCGGGCAGGTCAAGCTGGACGGTCTCATGGGGATGGGGCATTCGGGCCCTGATCTCCTCGGTGAAGTGCACCGGGGCGTGGCCGAGCTCACCGAGACGCGCGTAGACGCCCCCCGGGCCCGTGTCCTCTCTCGTGATCGCGGTCCCCTCCACCAGGGTGGCGGGGAAGTGGGAGACCGACAGCTGTACCGGCCGCTCGTCCACCGAGTAGCGCCGCCTGCGGACCCACACCTCGGGGCTGCCCAGCACCCGGGCCACGGTGTCCTCGGCGGTCTCCCGGTCGATGTCCACCTCGTCCACGGTGTAGGGGCGCCCCCTGGTGTCGGAGTCCCAGATGGCCTCGCCTCGGCCCCACTGGTCACGGGAGAGCCGCCGGGAGCCGTGCCGCCTGATGGGGCGGAACTGCCTGACGTACACCCCTGAGCCGCGTTTGGGGACGGCCAGTCCTTCGTTGATTAGTACGGACAGTGCCTGTCTGGCGGTGGCACGGGCTATGCCGTGCGTCGCCATCAGGGCGTTCTCGCCCGGAAGCCGATCCCCGTCTCGGAGATCACCGGACAGGATCGCTTCGCGAAGCCCGTCGGCGATGCGCCGATAGATCGGGGGCTCGGGAGGTACCGGGGACTGCTGCACGTTCGATCACCCTCTGTCACCAACCGGGTTTGGCGTCTCCAGAGAACTTGCCCCGCCTTGTCCACGATCGCACAGATACGGAGGTTGGTATCGTGCTTCTTTTGGGAGGATCGTGCCCGTGTGGCGATCTTAAAGAGTTTTTCCGGCCCGTTACCGTGGAACGGTCCCAGCCGGTATTCGGACGGCCCACCACCGGCGCGTGACGATCGCGGCCAGCGCGGCCCCCGTCGCGTTGACGATCACATCGTCGACGGAGCTCACCCGTCCCAGGCGCAGGGCGTACTGGAGGACCTCCACGGCGAGCGACGCCCCGGCCGCCACGGCCGCGATCCCGGCGAGTGACGCGAACCGCGCCGAACGCACGGGAAGCATGGCCCCGAGCGCGGCGAAGACCAGGAGATTCCCTCCGACCTGCACGAACGCCGCCTGTCCCGGTCCGTGGAGGGTCGTCCACAGGTCCGCGAACGGGACGAGGCTGACGCCCGGGACCCCCGCCCCGGGGGTGAGGATCATCCAGATCCAGGGTGCGGTCCCGGCCACCGCGACCACGTCGGCCAGGGCGGTGCGCGCGGGGAAGGGGTGGCCGGCGCGGGCGCGGTGGAGGGTCAGCAGGCCGACGGCCACGACGGCCGCGGGGACCGCGAGGAAGGCCGCCAGGACGATGTTCCCCCACTGCTGCCACGCCTGGTGCATGAGGCAATGATCAATGGTGCGGTGCGCGGGGTCCGGCCGGACGGCCTTCGGGGTTACGAGAAGGTGACCTTCGAGCAAGGGTCGTTCCCATCCCCGGCAGCGGCGAGAAGACCTCTGGGCGCGGGAGATCCGGGGGCGGGGAGAGGCACCCGGCCGAGGCGCGCCCTCCCGGAGGGCGAGGCGGGCGCCTCGGCTCGGCCTCGAGGCAGTCCCGGAGCCGTCTCCTCAGAGGGTCTCCAGAGTGGCCCTCAGGGTGGTCTCAGAGCGGTCTCAGAGCGGTCTCAGAGCGGTCTCAGGGCAGGGGTGCCGGGGCGAGGTTGCGTCCGAGGAAGTGCACGGCCCGGTCCCAGGCGGCCCGCGCGGCCTCCGGGTCGTGGAACTGCGGGGCCTCGTGGTTGTGGAAGGCGTGCCCGGCCTCCTCGGCGACGTAGACCTCGACGTTCGACCGTCCGGCCGCGGCCTTCTCCACCACGGAGACCCGCTCCCGCGGGATGTAGGGGTCGGAACCGCCGAACACGAGCAGCAGCGGGCAGGTGATCTTCTCCAGCATGCCCGCCGCGTCGGGTACGGCGGATCCGTAGAACGACAGGACCGCGTCCACCTCGACCGTGGCCGCGAGCAGGTAGCCGATCGAGCCGCCCAGGCAGAACCCGACCACCCCGGCCCCGCCCTCCGCCTCGGGCAGCCCCCGCAGGTGCGCCAGGGCCACGGCCGAGTCGGCCACCCCGTGGGGAACGTCGAACGTGGAGACCATCTCGATAGACAGGGCCGTTCCGGCGTCGTCGTGGCCGGACACCCAGTTGGGCCGGATCCGCCAGAACAGGTCGGGGGCGCCGACGACGTACCCGAGCGCGGCCAGGTCCTCGGCCACCTTCCTGATGTACGGCCCCACCCCGTAGATCTCCTGGACCAGCAGGACGACGGGGCCCCGGCCGGCCGGGGGCAACCACAGATGCAGGTCGAACGAGCCGTCGGCGACGGTGACCGTCTCGGTGCGAGCTTCCACGTGTTCCTCCTGCTGGCGTATGGCGACCGCCTGCGTACGGCGACCGGCTGATGTACGGCGACGGACGGGCGGTGAGACGAGCGAGCAGTGAATCGCATACCCGTCGAACGCGGACAGATGTGCGGGCGGACGCACGGCCTGCCCGTCAGATGGTTCTGGCCAGGGCGCGGGAGATGCCCAGCGCGGCGGCCTTGACGGCCGGGGCCAGCCGGGTGGGCTGGAAGCGGGCCAGCGGCACCGAGACGGACAGCGCGGCCACGGCCACGCCGTCGCCGAACACCGGGGCCGCGATGCACGCGCCGCCCAGCTGTGCCTCCTCCCGCTCGTAGGCCAGTCCCGCCGCCTGGATCTGGCCGATGGCCTCCTCCAGACGGCGGGGGTCGACGATCGAGTGCGGGGTCAACCGGCGCAGCGGGCGGCCGAGGACCTCGTCGATCAGGTCGGGCCCGGAGTAGGCCAGCAGGGCCTTGCCGATCCCCGTACAGGTCAGCGGGAGGCGCCCGCCGACGCGTGAGGGCAGCGCGAAGGTCTCCTGGCCCCGGATCTTCTCGACGTAGACGACGTCGAGGCCGTCGCGCACGCCCAGATGGACCGTCTCGTGGGTCGCCTCGTAAAGGTCGTGCATGAAGGGCAGCGCCGCGTGTCTCAGGTCGCGCTCCAGGGGCACGATGCTTCCGAGTTCGAAGAGGCGGCGGCCGAGATAGTAGCCGTCCGGGCGGCGGGTGACCGCGCCGATCGAGGTCAGTTCGGTGAGCAGCCGGAAGGCGGTGGTCTTGGGCAGGTGGCAGCGCTCGGCGACGTCGGCCAGGCGCAGCGGTCCTCCCGTGGGGCGGAACGCGTCGAGCACGAGCCAGGATTTCTCCAGCACGGACAGCCGATCGGGGTTCCGTTTCACGGAACGCATTCTTGCCTATGGGCCACTCACGGCTCTATACCCGTACATAGTGACCTTAAGGAGTACATCACCGAGGAGCAGTCTTGTCTGACCAGGTGAACCACTTCATCGGCGGGGTGCCGGTCGCCGAGGGCGCGACGTTCAGCACCTGTGACCCGGTGACCGGCCTGCCGGTGCGCGAGGTCCGCGAGGCGGACCGGGAGATCGTCGGCAGGGCGGTGGCCGCCGCCCGCGAGGCCCTGCCCGCGTGGGCGGCGCTGCCGGTGGCGGAGCGCGCCGCCTGGATGCGCCGCCTGGCCGACGCGATCGAGGAGCGGTTCGAGGACCTGGTGGCGGCGGAGATCGCCGACACCGGGAAGTCGGTCACCCAGACCCGCACCCTGGACATCCCGCGCGGTGCCGCGAACTTCCGGTCGTTCGCCGAGATCGCCGCCCAGCACCCGGAGGACGCGTTCCACCTGACGGACGTGCTGAGCTACACCGTCCGCAAGCCCCTCGGCGTGGTCGCGGTGATCGTGCCGTGGAACCTGCCGTTCCTGCTGGCGACCTGGAAGCTCGGTCCCGCGCTCGTCGCGGGCAACACCGTCGTGGTCAAACCCTCCGAGCACACGCCCGGCTCGCTCGCGGTGCTCGCGGAGATCGCCGCGTCGATCGGCCTGCCCACCGGCGTCCTCAACGTCGTGAACGGCTTCGGGGGCGGCTCCACCGGCCAGTTCCTGGTGGAGCACCCCGGCGTGGACGCGGTCACCTTCACCGGCGAGAGCCGTACCGGATCGACGATCATGAAGGCGGTCGCGGACCGGGTCAAGCCCGTCTCGTTCGAGCTGGGCGGCAAGAACGCCGGGCTGGTCTTCGCCGACGCGGACCTGGACGCGGCCGTCGAGGGGAGCGTGCGGTCGGTCTTCACCAACGGAGGCCAGGTCTGCCTGTGCACCGAGCGGCTCTACGTGCAGCGGCCCGTCTTCGAGGAGTTCACCGCCCGGCTGGCCGCGCGCGCCGGGGAGCTGCGGTTCGGCCGCCCCTCCGACGAGGACGCCACGATGATGCCGATGATCTCCGCCGAGCACCGGGACAAGGTGCTCTCCTACTACGAGCTGGCCAGGCACGAGGGCGCCGAGATCCGCGCCGGGGGCGGGGTGCCGCGCTTCGGCGACGACCGCGACGGCGGCTACTACGTCGAGCCGACCGTGCTGACCGGCCTGCCGCCCGGCTCGCGGGTGAACCGGGAGGAGATCTTCGGCCCGGTCTGCCACATCGCCCCGTTCGACACCGAGGCCGAGGCGGTCGGGCTGGCCAACGACAGCGAGTACGGCCTGGCGGCGACCGTCTGGACCTCTCACCTGAGCAGGGCCCACCGGGTGGCCAGGTCGCTGGAGGCCGGGCTGGTCTGGGTCAACACCTGGTACCTGCGCGACCTGCGCACCCCCTTCGGCGGGGTGAAGCTGTCCGGCATCGGCCGCGAGGGCGGCACGCGCTCGCTGGACTTCTACTCCGAGCCCACCACGATCACCATCAAGCTGGAGCCTGGACATGACTGAGTGGAGCGAGGCCACCGACGTGCACGCGGAGGCGGCCGACCGGCTGCTGGAGGCGGCCAGGAGCGGCAAGCCGTGCGCCCCGGTGCGCGAGACGCTGCCGAACCGGAGCGCCGAGACCGGGTACGCCGTACAGGAGATCAACACCAGGCGGGCGCTGGACGAGGGCCGCAGGCTGGTCGGCAGGAAGATCGGGCTGACCTCCGCCGCGGTCCAGCGCCAGCTCGGCGTGGACCGGCCGGACTTCGGGATGCTCTTCGCCGACATGGCCTATCTCGACGGCCTGCCCGTGCCGACCGGCCGCTTCCTGCAGCCCAGGGTCGAGGCGGAGGTCGCGCTGGTCCTCGGGGACGACCTGGAGGGCGGCCCGTTCACGGTCGCCGACGTCATCCGGGCGGTCGACTTCGCGCTGCCGGCGATCGAGATCGTCGACAGCCGCATCGCGGGCTGGGACATCACGCTCGTCGACACGATCGCCGACAACGCCTCCAGCGGCGCGTTCGTCCTCGGCAACACCCCGTCGAGCCTGCGCGGCCTGGACCTGCGCCTGGCCGGGATGACCATGAACCGGCGCGGCCAGGAGGTCTCCACCGGTGCGGGCGCGGCCTGCCTCGGGCACCCGCTCAACGCCGCGGTCTGGCTGGCCGACGCGCTGGGCGGCACGGACTTCCCGCTGCGCGCCGGGGACGTCGTGCTCACCGGCGCGCTCGGCCCGATGGTCGACGTCGAGCCCGGTGACGCGTTCGAGGCCCACATCGAGGGCCTCGGCTCGGTCAGGACGGTGTTCTCTTGACGGCCCCCGCCGTGACGGCTCGCACCGCGGGGGAACTCGGGAAGGCGGTCCTCTCGTGAAAATCGCCATCATCGGTTCGGGGAACATCGGCACCGACCTGATGTTCAAGGCACTGCTGTCGGAGAAGGTGGAGGTCGTCGCGATGGCGGGCATCGACCCCGACTCCGACGGCCTGGCCCGCGCCCGCCGCCGCGGGGTCGCCACCACCCACGAGGGCGTCGAAGGGCTGGTCGCGCTGCCCGGGTTCGCCGAGGTGGACGTCGTCCTCGACGCGACCTCCGCGGGCGCGCACCGGCACAACGACCGGGTGCTCCGGGCGCACGGCAAGCGCGTCATCGACCTCACCCCCGCCGCTGTCGGTCCCTACGTGGTGCCCCCGGTCAACCTGGAAGCCCACCTCGCCGAGCGGAACCTCAACATGGTCACCTGCGGCGGGCAGGCCACCATCCCGATCGTCGCGGCGGTCGCCTCGCGGGTGCCCGTCCGGTACGCGGAGATCGTCGCCTCGATCTCCTCCCGGTCGGCGGGGCCCGGCACCCGGGCCAACATCGACGAGTTCACCGAGACGACCTCCCGGGCGATCGAGCGGGTCGGCGGGGCGGCGAGGGGCAAGGCGATCATCGTCCTCAACCCGGCCGAGCCGCCGCTGATCATGCGTGACACGGTCTACTGCCTGGTGGACGAGTGCGACGAGACGACCGTGGCGGAGGTGGCGGGCGCCGTGCTGGAGATGGTGGCGCGGGTCAACGACTACGTGCCCGGCTACCGGCTCAAGCAGGACGTGCAGTTCGAGACGATCCCGGCCGGGGAACCGCTGCCCGACGGCACCCGCGACGGCGGCGTCAAGGTGACCGTCTTCCTGGAGGTGGAGGGCGCCGCCCACTACCTGCCCGCCTACGCGGGCAACCTCGACATCATGACCGCCGCCGCGCTGCGCACGGCCGAGCGGCTGGCCGAACGGCCGGCCGGGCCGCCGTCCCGGGCCGTGGACGCGGCCCGTGCGGAGGACCGGGAGCGTACGGGCCGGGCCGCCCGTACGGACGCGGAGGTGGGCACGTGAGGCTGTACGTGCAGGACGTGACACTGCGGGACGGCATGCACGCCGTCCGGCACCGCTACACCGTCGCCCAGGCCGCCGGGATCGCCGCGGCCCTCGACGCCGCGGGGGTGGCGGCCATCGAGGTCGCGCACGGCGACGGTCTCGCCGGGGGCAGCTTCAACTACGGCGCGGGCGCGCACACCGACGACGAGTGGATCGAGGCGGTCGCCGGGGTCGTGCGGCGGGCGAGACTGACCACCCTGCTGCTGCCCGGCATCGGCACCATCCACGACCTCAGGCGCGCCCACGCCCTCGGCGTCACCTCGGTCAGGGTCGCCACCCACTGCACCGAGGCCGACATCTCCGCCCAGCACATCTCCACCGCGCGCGAGCTCGGGATGGACGTGGCCGGGTTCCTGATGATGTCCCACATGGCTCCGGCCGAGGAACTGGCCAGGCAGGCCGCGCTCATGGAGTCGTACGGCGCCCACTGCGTCTACGTGACCGACTCCGGCGGCCGGTTGACCATGGACGGGGTCAGGGAGCGGGTCAGGGCCTACCGTTCGGTGCTCGGCGAGGGCACGGAGATCGGCATCCACGCCCACCACAACCTGGGCCTGGGCGTGGCCAACTCTGTCGTCGCGGTGGAGAACGGCACCTACCGGGTGGACGCCTCCCTCGCCGGGATGGGCGCGGGAGCGGGCAACTGCCCGATCGAGGTGTTCGCCGCGGTGGCCGACCTGATGGGCTGGGAGCACGGCTGTGACCTGCACGCGCTGATGGACGCGGCCGACGACCTGGTCAGGCCGCTGCAGGACCGGCCGGTCCGGGTGGACAGGGAGACGCTGACGCTCGGCTACGCGGGGGTCTA
This sequence comes from Streptosporangium sp. NPDC023825, assembly GCF_040639575.1. NCBI lineage: Bacteria > Bacillati > Actinomycetota > Actinomycetes > Streptosporangiales > Streptosporangiaceae > Streptosporangium > Streptosporangium sp. NPDC023825. Next base: position 128,014 of record NZ_JBFAAE010000014.1, read on the forward strand.
CTCCAGCTTCCTGCGGCACGCCGAGGCGGCCTCGGCGCGGTACGGGGTCGACACCCGGACCATCCTGACCGAGGCGGGCCGCCGGCGGATGGTGGGCGGCCAGGAGGACATGATCGTGGACATCGCGCTGGACCTGGCACGGGCGGGGGTGGGGGCGCGACCGGACCCGGCAGGGGCGGGGGTGGGGACGAGACCGGACCCGGCGCGGGAGGGGAAGCGGTCATGACCGATCTGCACAAGCTCGCCGCCGTCCTGGACGAGGCCGCCCGCACCGGTCGCGCGGTGCCGAGGCCCGAGCAGGACTACGGCGTGGCCGACGCCTACCGGGTCCAGGAGGAGCTGATCCGGCTCCGCCTGGAGCGGGGGGACCGGCTCGCCGGGGTGAAGCTGGGCTTCACCAGCGAGGGCAAGCGCCGCCAGATGGGCGTGCGCGACGTCATCTTCGGCCGGGTGCCGGAGTCGTCGGCCATCCTCGACGGCTCGTACGCCGATATGTCGAGATACATCCATCCGAGGGTGGAGCCGGAGGTCGTCTACCTCGTCGGGCGGCGCATCGCGTCGCCGGGTGACGCGCTCGCGCCGGGCGCCGTCGCGGCCGTCGCGACCGGCATCGAGGTCATCGACTCGCGCTACGAGGACTTCAGGTTCTCGCTGCCCGACGTGATCGCCGACAACACCTCGGCCGCCGGGTACGCCGTCGGCCCCTGGCAGCCGTACGACCCGTCGCGGTGGAACCTGGGCGTCGTCCTGGAGATCGACGGGCGCGTGGTCCGCACCGGGTCGACCGGCGCGATCCTGGGCGACCCGCGCCGGGCCCTCGCGGAGGCCGCGCGCCTGGCCCTCCGGACGGGGACGGTCCTGGAGCCGGGCTGGATCCTCCTCGCCGGTGCCGCCACGCCCGCCGAGCCGCTGGAGCCCGGCGCGCGGGTGCGCGCCGAGATCCAGCACCTGGGCTCGGTCTCGTTCACCGCCTCCGCACCGGAACCCGCTCCGGGGGTCGCGGGGACTTCTTCGGGGGTTCCAGGGACTCCGAGGACTACAGGGCCCCCGGGGGCCCCGAGGGAGGGATCATGAGCGACGGGCTCGTCGTCGCGGGGAAGGCCACGCCGCGAGGCAGGTTCCCGCACGTCAAACGGGCGGGAGACTTCCTGTACGTGTCCGGGACCAGCTCGCGCAGGCCCGACAACACGATCGTCGGAGCCGAGGCCGACGAGTTCGGCACGGTCACGCTCGACATCGCCGAGCAGACCAGGGCCGTGATAGAGAACATCGGCGACATCCTCAAGGCGGCGGGAGCCGACCTGAGCGATCTCGTGCAGATCACCACCTACCTGGTGAACATCAACGACTTCGGCGGGTACAACGCGGTCTACGCGGAGTACTTCGACGAGACAGGCCCGGCGCGCACCACCGTGGCCGTCCACCAACTGCCCCACCCGCACCTGCTCATCGAGATTCAGGCCGTGGCCCACCGACCGGAGGAGCGCCCGTGATCCCGCCCATCGACCTCACCACGTGGATCGACGAGCACGCCCACCTGCTCAAGCCGCCGGTGGGCAACAAGATGGTCTTCGAGGGCGCCGGCGACTTCATCGTCATGGTCGTCGGCGGCCCGAACGCGCGGACCGACTTCCACATCGACCCGTACGAGGAGCTCTTCTACCAGATCCGCGGCAACATGCACGTCAACGTGATGACCCCCGAGGGGCCGGAGACCGTGCACGTGCGTGAGGGCCAGATGTGGCTGCTTCCGGCGAACACGCCGCACTCGCCGCAGCGCCCCGAGGAGGGGTCGGTCGGCCTGGTGGTGGAGCGGATCAGGCCGGAGGGCGTGCTGGAGCGGTTCCTCTGGTACTGCCCTCGGTGCAGTGGCGTGGTCCACGAGGTCGAGCTCCAGGTCCGCGACATCGTGACCGACCTGCCGCCGATCTTCCAGGCGTTCTACGACGACGAGAAGGCGCGCACCTGCGGGAACTGCGGCACCGTCCACCCCGGCAAGGGATAGTCGTTGATCATCGACGTCCACACGCACCACGTCCCCAAGGGCTGGCCCGACCTCGGCTGGCCGGGGGCGCCCCGGCTCAGGGTCGACTCCGAGCGGGAGGCCGTGATCCTGCTCGGGGACCGGGAGTTCCGCAGGATCGCCGACGACTGCTGGAATCCCTCGGTCCGCCTGGAGCGGATGGACGCCGACGGGGTGGACGTCCAGGTCGTCTCGCCGACGCCGGTCTTCTTCTCCTACGAGCGCCCGGCGGCCGAGGCCGTACGGGTCGCGAGGGTGTTCAACGACCTGGCGCTGGAGATCTGCGCCTCCGAGCGGCTGGTGCCCTTCTGCCAGGTGCCGCTCCAGGACCCCGACCTGGCCTGCGCCGAGCTGGACCGGTGCCTGGCCGCCGGGCACGCGGGCGTCGAGATCGGCAACCACGTCGGCGACCGCGACCTCGACGACGAGGGGGTCGTCCAGTTCCTCCAGCACTGCGCCTCGGTGGGCGCGCCGGTCTTCGTCCACCCCTGGGACATGGCGGGCGGCCCCCGGCTGGAGCGCTGGATGGCGCGGTGGCTGGTCGGCATGCCGGCCGAGACGCACCTGTCGGTGCTGGCCCTGATCCTGGGCGGCGTTCTCGACCGGGTGCCGGAGACGCTGCGGCTGTGCTTCGCGCACGGCGGCGGCTCGTTCGCCTTCTGGCTCGGCCGGTTCGAGAACGCCTGGCACCGCCGCAACGACCTGGTGGGGGCCTCGGACTTCCCTCCGTCGCACTATCTCGACCGGTTCAGCGTGGACTCGGTCGTGTTCGACGAGCGGGCGCTGCGGCTGCTGGTCGACACGATGGGGGAGGACGGGGTGATGCTCGGCTCCGACTTCCCCTACCCGCTGGGCGAGTCGCCGGTGGGATCGCTGGTCCGCCGGGCGGGGTTCCTGTCCGGCACCGCCCGCGCGAAGCTGCTCGGCGGCAACGCCATCCGTTTCCTCGGCCGTCAGCCGGGGTGGAATGCCATGAAATCTGACATTGACGGCATTATGGGGGGATTGCCAGGCACCTAACCGGGAGACGACTCGTGGCCATCAGCCGTGCGGAGTGTGTCGCGCTCGACGCCGCCGACCCCCTCAAGGACGTCAGGGACGAGTTCGTCCTGCCCGACGGGACGATCTACCTGGTCGGCAACTCCCTCGGTGCCCCGCCGAAGACCGCGGCGGCGGCGGTGACGCGGACCGTGGAGCAGGAGTGGGGAGGCCGCCTGGTCGGCGCCTGGAACACCGCCGGCTGGTTCGACCTCCCGCTGACCACGGGCGACCGGATCGCCCCGCTGATCGGCGCGGGCCCCGGCCAGGTGGCGGTGGGCGACAGCACCTCGATCTCCATCGTCAAGGCCGTGTCCGCCGCCCTGGGGCTGCGCCCCGGGCGCCGGGTCGTCATCTCGGACCTGGCCAACTTCCCCACCGACCGCTACGTGGTCGAAGGGCTGGCCGAGGCGCTGGGCGGCTACGAGATCCGCGACGTCACCGGCGTCGACGACCTCGCCGGCGCCCTCTCCGACGAGGTCGCGTGCGTGCTGCTGTCGGAGGTGGACTACCGGACCGGGGCCCGCCACGACACGGCGTCGGTCACCGCGCTGGTCCAGGCGGCGGGCGCGCTGATGATCTGGGACCTGTGCCACAGCGCCGGCGCCTACCAGGTGGACGTCTCGACGGCCGACTTCGCGGTCGGCTGCACCTACAAGTATCTGAACGGCGGCCCGGGATCCCCGGCCTTCGTCTACGTCCACCCGCGCCACCAGGCCGAGGCACGGCCCATGCTGACCGGCTGGCACGGCCACGCGGCGCCGTTCGCCTTCGAGCCCGGCTTCCGCCCCGCCGACGGCATCCGGCGCTTCACCGTGAGCACCCCGCACGTGATGTCCTTCGCCTCGCTCAACGCCTCGCTCGACATCTGGGAGCGCGTCGACCTGGCCGCCGTACGGGCCAAGAGCGTGGCGCTGGGATCGATCTTCATCGAGCTCGTCGAGGAGCTCTGCGCGCCGTACGGGCTGGAGCTGGTCTCGCCCCGCGACCCGGAGCGCAGGGGCAGCCAGGTCAGCTTCGGCCACCCCGACGGCTACCCGGTCATGCGCGCCCTGATCGACCGTGGCGTCCACGGCGACTTCCGGGCCCCCGACGTGCTCAGGTTCGGGTTCGCGCCCCTCTACATCCGCTTCACGGACGTCTACGACGCGGCCGTGATCCTGGCCGAGGTGCTGGAGAAGGAACACTGGCGCGACGACCGCTACAACCACCGCCTCGCCGTCACCTGAGGTCGCCGTTACTTGAGGGGCCGTCACCTGAGGTCGCTGTCACCTGGGAGAAGGGCACCCCGCTGCGGGAAAGGCGTCCCGGCCGGGAGAAGGCGGGCGCCGGCCGAGGGAAGCGGGCCTCCGCCGGGAGAAGCGGGCCTCAGCGCCTGCTCAGCCGGCGTCCCTTGTACATCGGGTGGTCGGTCTCCCAGTATCTCCAGCCCTCCACCCGCGCGGGGACGCTGGCCACTCCGGCGGCGATCTTGCGTACCCGGCAGCTGTAGATCTGCCGCCACGCGGAGAAGCCCACCCGGTAACCGAAAACGCGGTACCACATGTTCCCGTACTTGCCGTCGGTGATCTCCTGCACGTATTCGTGACCGGTCTCGACGATGTATTCCTCGGCGAGCAACGGGTTCACCATGTTCCGCAACTGGCGGATCAGCTCGTCCCTGTCGATCTCGCCGATTCTTTCCCTCTCGATTTCCATCTCGGCGTACACGCGGTGCTGCCGGGTGACCGAGACCGTCATCGTGCCGCCGGGGCCGTCGATGAAGCGCGTACGGGGAACGAAGAAATTCCTCGGCCTGAAGGAGTGGAATCTGAAGAAGGACCTCGGCTTGCATTTCTTGCGCGCCTGTTCCAGAAGCGTGTGGCGGGGGCCGTCGTCATCGTCGTCGTCATCGGTGCCGAAGTCGGTGCCGGTGCCGGTGGTGGTCTCGCTGTCGGGGCCGGTGTCGGCTCCGGAGTCGGTGTCGGTGTCGGTGTCGTCAGGGCCGGAGGTGCTGGTGGAGGAGCTGGTCGACCTGACGGACGAGTCCGAGTCGGGTGGCGGGTCGCTGAGCGCGGACGCGGTGGCGGGTGAGGGGAAGGCGGGGGATGCGGGGGACACGGGGGCCATGAGGGCCACGGAGAGGGATCCGGCCAGGGCCAGCATCGCCGGCCGGCGCCCCTTTCGCCGTTCGCGCGTGGTCGCGGCACTTGTTTCAGGGGTGGGAGTGATCATGGAGACACCATTCCCTTCGAGACGTGGTCCGTGGCCGCGACCAATCCGCTGACCGGAATACGGCTTTTGCCGGTACGCCGAGGCGCTCAGCGTGACAGTGATGATGCTTACAGTCGCGATTGAGGGGCATGTGGTGACACGCCGAGACCCCGTCCACCGAATAGGGAAAGGCGGGTGGAAGGAGGGCTAGGGTGATTGCCCGCCGGGGCGCGCCGACTCGTCGCCGTGCTGCGAGGGCGCGTCGAGCCTGGCGACGAGCCTCTTGGGGGCGACGGCGCGGTAGCTCTCCTCGACCCAGTCGAGGAGAGCCTCGGTCTCCGGGAGCGCGCCGGAACCCGTCAGGGGAATCGACACCCACCCCGCTCTGCCCAGCCCGTAGCCGGACGGCCTGGCGCCCTCGACCGCCAGCGCGTGGCCGTTCGACTCGGGCAGCTTCACCCCGACGCTCGGACTCCACTTCTCGGTCGGCTCGTCGACGCCGAGGAAGAGGAAGATCTTCTTGTTGACCTTGACGACCGTGTCGCCCCAGGGGTGGTCCTCGTAGGCCTCCGGCAGGCGCAGCGCGAACTCGCGCAGCGTCTCGCGGACCTCACGCCAGTTGTCCATGGCGCCCATTGTGAACCTCGGCACCGACGGTTCCGGCCGGATCCGGCACGGGCCGGCCCGGGTGCCCGGGACCGTGCGGTTCAGGGGCGCGGGAGGCTCCGCAGGTTCGCCTTCGCCATCTCGATCATGCGCCCGACCCCGCCGTTGAGCACGATCTTGCCCGCGGCCAGGGCGAACCCCTTCACCTGCGCCCGGCTGATGTTCGGCGGCATGGCCAGCACGTCCGGGTCGGTGACGACGTCCAGGAGGAAGGGGCCGGGAGTCGCGAAGGCCGTGGCCAGGGCCTCCCGTACGTCTGAGGGACTCTCCACCCGCAACGATCCGATCCCGGCCGCGGCGGCGATCGCCGCGTAGTCGACGGGAGCGTGGTCGGTGCCGAAGTCGGGCATCCCGTCCACCATCATCTCCAGCTTCACCATGCCGAGCGAGGAGTTGTTGAACACCACCGTCTTCACCGGCAGGTCGTGCAGCCGGACGGTGAGAAGCTCCCCGAGGAGCATGCCGAGCCCGCCGTCCCCGGAGAGCGAGACGACCTGCCGGCGACGGTCGGTGAACTGGGCGCCGATGGCGTGCGGGAGGGCGTTGGCCATGCTCCCGTGCCAGAACGAGCCGATCACCCGGCGGCGCCCGTTGGGGCTGAGGTAGCGGGCGGCCCAGACGGTGCACATCCCGGTGTCCACGGTGAACACCGCGTCGTCGGCGGCCAGCTCGTCGATCAGGTTCGCGACGTACTCGGGGTGGATCGGGAGGTGGTGCTCGATGTCGTGGGTGTACGCCTCCACGACGTTCTCCAGCGCCTTGAGGTGCTTGCCCAGCATCCTGTCGAGATGGCGGCGGTCCGTCTTCTGGGCGACATGGGGCAGTACCGCGCGGATCGTCGCGCCGACGTCGCCGTGCACGGCCAGCTCCAGCGGGGTCCTGCGGCCCAGGCGCGCCGCGTCGTGGTCGATCTGGACCGTACGCGCGCCCGGCAGGAAGTCGTCGTAGGGGAAGTCGGTCCCGGCCAGCACCACCAGGTCGGCCTCGTGCATCGCCTCGTAGCAGGCGCCGTACCCGAGCAGTCCGCTCATCCCCACGTCGTAGGGGTTGTCGTACTGGATCCACTCCTTGCCGCGCAGCGCGTGCCCGACCGGGGCCAGGGCGCGTCCGGCCAGCGCCATGACCTCGTCGCGGGCGTGGCGCGTCCCGGCGCCGCAGAACAGCATCACCTTCTCGGCGCGGTTCAGCGCCGCCGCCAGCTCGGCCACCTGGTCGGGGTGGGGGACGACCGTTCCGGTCCTGGTCAGGACGTCGTGCTCGCCGGTGGGGCGGGCGGCGGGCAGGTGCGCCACGTCGCCGGGAAGCACCACGACCGAGACGCCGCCGAGGCCGATCGCCTGCTGGACGGCGATATGGAGCACCCGGGGCATCTGCTCGGGAGTACCGATCATGTCGCAGAAGTGGCTGCACTCCACGAACAGGCGCTCGGGGTGGGTCTCCTGGAAGAAGCCCGTGCCGATCTGGGAGGAAGGGATGTGCGAGGCCAGCGCGAGCACCGGGGCGCCGCTGCGGTGGGCGTCGTAGAGCCCCTGGACCAGGTGGGTGTTGCCGGGCCCGCAGCTGCCCGCGCAGACCGCCAGGCGCCCGGTGACCTGCGCCTCGGCCGCGGCGGCGAACGCCCCGGCCTCCTCGTTGCGCACGTGGATCCACTCGATGCCGCGGGTCTTCCTGACGGCGTCGACCACCGGGTTCAGGCTGTCGCCCACCACCCCGTAGATCCGTTCCACCCCTGCCTGGCGGAGAACCTCGATGAACTGCTCGGCAACGGTCGCCATGGTGCCCCCTTGTTTCCGGCGTCACCGGGGTACCTCACCGTATTTCGCCGGATCACTCCGGATCACTCCTGGAGGAAGTGCCCGACGAGGTGCTCGGAGACCGCTTCCGGGCGCTCGACGTTCGCCAGGTGGGCCGCTCCGGGCAGGACGACGAGCCGGGAGCCGGCGATCCCCTCGGTGATCCGTTCCGCGTGCTCGGGCGGCGTGGCGGGGTCGTCGGCCCCGGCGAGCACGAGCGTGGGCGCCGAGATCAGGGGCAGCTCGGCGCGGAGGTCCATGGACCCGACGGCCTCGCAGCAGGCGGCGTACCCCTCGGCGGAGATGCCGCCGAGCATCGCCGCGTACGGTTCCCGCCCGGTGAAGGCGGGGGTGAACCACCGGGCCATGGCCGTCCCGGCGATCGACGCGGTGCCCGCCTCGCGGACCGCGTTCGCCCGCTCGGCCCAGGACTCGGGGGTGCCCAGCTTCGCCGACGTGCACAGCAGCGCGAGCCGGTCGATCCGCGCGGGCGCGTGCGCGGCCAGCCACATGCCGACCATGCCGCCGAGCGAGAGCCCCGCGAAGGAGACCCGTGGCAGTTCCAGCAGGTCGAGGAGGTCCAGCACGTCACCGGCCAGGTCGGCGATCGAGCACCTCCCCGTCGCCGGGGACCGCCCGTGGCCCCGGTGGTCGAAGCGGACGACCCTGAAGTGCCCGGTCAGCGCCTCCATCTGCGGATCCCACATCTCCAGCGTGGTGCCCAGCGAGCCGGCCAGCACGACCGGCCGCCCGCCGGCGGGTCCTTCGATCTCGTGATGCAGCACTGTTCACCTAACGCACATAAGTTCTTTATCCGGACATACTGTAGCCGGGAGGATACGTTCTCCAGAGAAGATGGCCAGGTCCGGCCGGAGGCCTGTCACTTTCCGTGGCGCTCTACCTACCATGCGGCGAGGTAACCGCTCATGGAAGGGTCCAGATGACCGGGCAGAACTCAGCGACCGCGTCCGACTACGTGTTCGACAACGACGGGGACCACTCGTCCGACCAGCACCACTATCTCGCTCGGCTGCTGGATCCGCTGACCTTCGAGCGCCTCGCCCTGACCGGCGTCGGCGCCGGCTGGGACTGCCTGGAGGTCGGCGCCGGCGGAGGCAGCGTGGCCCTGTGGCTGGCCGATCGGGTGGCGCCGGGCGGGCGCGTGCTGGCGACCGACATCAAGCCGGGCCTGATCCCGTCCAGGCCGGGGCTGACCGTGGCCCGCCACGACATCGTCACCGACCCGCTGCCGGAGGGCGCGTTCGACCTGATCCACGCCAGGCTCGTGCTCAGCCACCTGCCGCGGCGCCGCCAGGTCCTGCGACGCCTGTGGGCCGCGCTGCGGCCCGGTGGCTGGCTGCAGCTCGACGAGATCGACATCACCCGCTGGGTGGCGCCGCCCACCTCCGGCGGGCGTGAGGGGGAGGTGTACGGGGCCTACGTCACGGCGATGGCCCGGGTGCTGAGCGCGGCCGGCAGCGATCCGACATGGGGGGGCTCAGCCGCGCGGGACATGGCGGCGGCGGGCCTGGTCGACGTCGACCAGGCCCGCTGGACCGAGGTGTGGGAGCGGGGTTCCGCCGGGCTCGGCCTCCTGATCAGCAACAGCCACCACCTGGAGGACCGCCTGGTGGAGGCGGGGATGACCCTCGGGCAGCTCCGGGAGGTCCGGGAGGTCATGTCGGCTCCGGGTTTCAGCGCCCCCTCCTTCGAGATCCACTCGATCCTCGGTCGCAGGGCGGGCGACGACTGAGCGCCTCGCGGGACGCGTGACGGCCGGGCGTCCCGCGGGTCGGTGTCACGGGCGTCCCGCGAGTCGGTGTCACGGTCGGACGTCGCGTGATCCTGTGACGGCCGAGCGCCCCGGGGGCGGTGTGGCGGCCGGGTGTCACGCGTCACGCGTGACGGCAGGGGGTGGGGCGCGGACGAGGTGCCCCGGTTGTGGTAGGTGGGAAGGCCGGGGGTAAAGACCCTGGTATGACGGTCACGGGTCTCACCGCGCGTATCGCCGAAGCGTGGACGCGTGCTCGTCATCGTCACGGCTGGCTGGACCACCTGGTGCGCGCCGGAGTGCGCTACGACGAGGTGGACGCCGGACGGCTCTCGGCGGCGCTCACCTACTACTCCTTCTTCGCCGTGTTCGCTCTGGGGCTGCTCGGCTTCGCCGTCATCGGGCAGGTCCTCGACGACCCGCAGGTGGTGCGCGCCGTCGAGGGCTACCTCTCGGAGAACTTCCCCCGCCTGGACGTGCGGGCGTTGCAGAGCGCCAGGGCCACGGCCGGGGCGATCGCCTTCGTCGGCCTGCCGCTCACCGGCCTGTTCTGGATGGACGCCCTGCGCTCGGCGATCAGGGCCATCTGGCGGATCGAGGAGTATCCGGGCCGCTTCGTGATGCGCCAGGTCATCGACCTGGGGGTGATGGCCGGTCTTGGACTGCTGCTGTCCGCCTCGCTCGCGGTGGCCTTCGTCGCGGAGACGGTGCTGAACTGGTTGTTCCTGCACACGGTGGGCGTCGACGACACGTTGTCGCGGTGGCTGCTGTCGGCCGCCGCGTTCGTGATCGGGCTGGCCGTCAACACCCTGCTGGCGATCGCCCTGCTCTGCGCTCCGCCGCGCCTGCGGCTGTCGTCGCGCCGGGTCATCTGGCCCGCCCTGCTCATCACCGCGGGGCTGGAGGTTCTCAAGTCCCTGGGCCAGGTCTACCTGGAGATGACCGTGGGCAATCCCGCCTACCACGTCGTCGCCGGTGCCGTCGGGATGCTCGTCTTCCTCAAGATCCTCAACCAGCTGATCCTCTTCGCGGCGGCGCTCACCGCCACCGGCGAGGGCACCATGATCGATTTGGCCGCCCGCCGTGCCCGCTCCGAGGCCGCGCGCGATTCCGAGGCCGCGCATGAGTCCGAAACCGTGTGCGAGTCCGAGGCCGCGCATGAGTCCGAAACCATGCGCGAGTCCGAGACCGCAAGCGACTCCAAGGCCGTGTGCGAAAACGATGCCGTGCACGATTCCGAGGCCTTACACGAGTCTGAAGCCGAGGTCGCACGCGAGTCCGAGGCCGCGCGACTCCGAGGTCGTGCGTGAGGACTCCCCGGTCGCGAGCGGCGGCTCCCGGTCCGCCGGTGCGGGCTCCCGGGGCGGGCCCGAGGGCCCCGCTCCGGACGTCTCGCGGGGTCCGGTGGGTGGTCCTCACCCGTCCTCCCCGTCCGTCCCTTGTGACGGTCCGCAGGAGAACCCGGGCTCCGCGACACGCCGGATCTCACATCTCGTATTTCGGCCATTTACCGGCGCTGTGATCTGTGCCACCCTCCATAACAAAGCTCTAGAAGCGGATTCTAGATTTTGGCTACAGGAAGGCCGGCGCATGGTCGACACGCCCACCACCCCACGCCTGAAACTCGGAGCGCCTCGCAACGGAGAGGTCGACGCAGGGTCTCGCGCCCCCTACGGCTGGGCCCCCCTGGTCGTGCTCTTCATCGTCGGGCTGGTCGACCGCATCGAGTTCAACCTGTTGTCCGGAGTGCTGCCGCTCATCCAGGCCGAGTGGGGCTTCAGCGACACCGTCGCCGGTTCCATACCGACCGCCTCCGCCCTGGCGGCCGCGCTCGTCGCGCTGCCCGCCGGGTACTTCGCCGACCGGCGCAGCCGTACCCGGATCATCGCCGTCGTCGTCTTCTGCTGGGCCCTGGCCACGCTTGGTTCGGGGCTGGCCACCGGGTTCGCGATGTTCTACGCGATGCGCGTCTTCCTCGCCGCCGCGGAGAGCATCGACAATCCGGCCGCCGGCAGCCTCCTGGCCGACTACTACCCCCCGGCCACCCGTGCCCAGGCCTACGGCTGGACCCGGGTGACCGCCTACCTGGGAGGCATCGGCACGCTGCTCGGCGGCGTGCTCGCGGAGGCGTTCGGCTGGCGCAGCGCGTTCCTGATCATGGTCGTGCCGGGCGTGCTCACCGCACTCCTCGTGTGGCGGCTCCACGAGCCCGTCAGAGGCAACCTCGACCGGCTCGTCGCCGGCGCGGCCCCCGCCGGTCCCGGCACCGATCCCGGCCCCGTCCTCGACGCCGGTTCCGGCCTCGCCACCGCCGAGGCGCCCGCTCCCAAACCGCCTTTCGCCCGCCAGTTGCGCGAGGTCCTCACCATCCGCACCCTGCTCGCGGTCTCCGTCGGCCTGATGCTGCTCAGTCTTGGCCTCGCCGGGGTCTTCTACTGGCTGCCCTCGCTGCTGGTGCGCAACTTCGGTATCGGCCCCGCCGCCGCGGGTTCGCTGAGCGGTCTCATGACCATCGTCGGCGTGGTCTCGGGAACCCTGATCGGCTCGTGGCTCGGCCGGCGCTGGCACGGCACCCGCAAGGGCGGCAGGCTCCTGGCGGGCGGCGGGGGCATCACGGCGGGGTCGGCGGTCCTGGCCGCCGGGCTCTCGATGGACTCCCTGGCCGTCTTCTGCCTGGTGGTCACGGCATCCAGCGTGCTGATGTCGATGGCCATCCCCAACCTGACCGCCTCGCTCGCCGACGTGATCGGCGCGGCCTCCCGCGGCCTCGGCTTCGCCGTCCTCCAGGTCCTCATCACCGCCGGCGCGGCGTTCGGGCCGCTGGTCGTCGGCATCGCCTCCGACAGCACCGGCTCGCTCATCTCCGCCATGTACGTCCTCATCGTGCCCATGGTGATCGGCGGCCTGCTCACCCTGTTCGCCCGCGGCTTCTTCGAGAGCGACGCGCGGCGGGTTCTCGAAGACGCCCGCCGCTGACCCCGGCCCGCCGGACCGGTCGTCCATCGCCGGATGGGCGACCGCCGGCCGGCGGCGAATGGTGACGGAACGATGTCAATCCGTGGCGATGGGCGAGGGCGCCCGCTCGCGAACGACACCCGGTGTGAGCTGGGCGATTGCCGCAAACCCCTCTTTTTACAGGAAAGTGGTCACCCAGCTCACCGCGAACATTGATACCCAATATTCGCTCCGGTGGCTTGAAGCTCGATATGTCCCATGGGCATAGTGTGTCGAATCACACACGCACCAGTCGCGGCGTGCGACCGCGGGGCACTTCTCGCCCGCGGCTGTCGGCCACGCACAGGAACCGCGGATTGGACACGTCGAATGAGTTCCCCCCCTCCGATTCGCTGGAAGATCCTCCGGATCCTCCTCCTTCCCGTGCTCTCGCTGATCGTCCTGTGGGTGTTCATCGCCTACTCGACCATCGCGCAGGTCGCCGGCATCGCCCAGACACAGGACCGCTGGCAGGTGATCGGGGCGCCGATCCGGCAGCTGATCGTCGAGATCCAGCGGGAGCGCCAGTTCTCCGCCGACGCGGCCGGCGCCACCGCCCACAGCAGGGCGCTCACCGAGCAGCGGCGGGTCACGAACACCAAGCTGGACCTGGTGCGCCAGGCGATCACGTCCGCCGAGGCCTACGAGCCCGACAACGCCCCGACGGACGTGCGGGCGCTGCTGGCGGCCATGGACGGGCTCATCCAGGTGCGCACCTTCGCCGACAGCGGTGCGATCAAACCCATCCAGGTCACCGACGGCTACAACGAGTTCATCAGCGTGGCCAACCGGCAGTTCGGCGACTCCGACGCGATCGCCGAGGTGTCGTCCTTCCGCGTCGTCCGCGGCATGGGCGCCTACAGCACCGCCGGCGAGTACGCGAGCAGGGAGCACGCCGTGCTCACCGCCGCGATGAAGCGTGGCGAGATGACGCCCGCCGAGCACGCGGCCTTCGTCTCGGCGATGACCAGCCGGAGGAACCACCTGGCCTACGCGGAACGGGACATGGGGCCCGACCTGCGGGCGGGGTACGAGACGTTCGCCGAGAGTCCGGCCTACCTGCGATTCAAGGCCAACGAGGACAGGATCTTCTCCTGGAACCTCATCGGCAAGCCTCCGCTGGACGCCGCCGAGTGGAAGCGTGACGCCGAGGCCGTCATCGGTGCCGTCGCCAAGCAGAGCGTGCAGGAGCTGGCCCGCGCCGCGGCCAAGGGCGAGACGCTCAGGACCGACGCCTACCTGCGGGTCGCGCTCATCCTGGGACTGGGACTGCTCGCGATCATCATTTCGATCATGGCCTCCTACCGGTTCGGCCGCTCCCTGATCTCCGAGCTGAAGCGGCTCCAGGCCTCGGCCGTGGAACTGGCCGAGGAGCGGTTGCCCCGGCTGGTCGAGCGGTTGCGCAGGGGTGAGGACGTGGACCCGGCGACCGAGGCCCCCGAGCTGGCCCCGGCGAAGACCGCCGAGGTCGACCGCGTCGTGCACGCCTTCTCCGCCGTGCGGCGGACCGCGGTGGAGGCCGCGGTCGGCCAGGCGACGCTCCGCAAGGGCGTCGGCCAGGTCTTCCTGAACCTCGCCTGGCGCAACCAGGCGCTGCTCCACCGCCAGCTCACGCTCCTCGACACGATGGAGCGCCGCGTCGAGGAGCCGGAGACCCTGGAGGGTCTCTTCAAGATCGACCACCTGACCACCCGCATGCGGCGGCACGCGGAGAACCTGATCATCCTGTCCGACGCGGCCCCGGCCCGCAGGTGGCGCGACCCGGTGCCGATCTTCGACGTGGTGCGCAGCGCCGTGCTGGAGGTCGAGGACTACACCCGCGTCACCGTGCTCCCCATGCCGCAGGCGCCGTTGCTGGTCGGCGCCGCGGTCACCGACGTGATCCACCTGATCGCCGAGCTGGTGGAGAACGCCACCATCTTCTCGCCGCCGAACACCGTGGTGCACGTACGGAGCATGGTCGCGGCCAACGGCTTCGCGCTGGAGGTCGAGGACCGGGGACTGGGACTGAGCCGGGCCAACCTCGACGAGCTCAACGCCAAGCTCGCCGATCCGCCGGAGTTCGACCTGGCCGACAGCGACCGGCTCGGCCTGTTCGTCGTGGCCAGGCTCGCCGCCCGGCACGGGATCAAGGTCGTGTTGCGCCCCTCGCCGTACGACGGCACCACCGCGATCGTGCTGCTGCCGCAGAACCTGCTCGCCACCTGCGCGTCGCTGACCGCCGAGGGCGTTCACCCGCGCCAGGGCGGCGCGCACGCGGGCGGGCCCGTCAGGGCGCTGAGCGCGACACCGGAGGAGTGGCCCAAGGTCCTCTCCGGCGCGCAGGAGGAGGTGACGGCCAATGCCTCCGAGACCGCGCAGAGCTGGTTCCCCGCCCAGGAACGGCGCGAGACTCCCCCCGACCCGGCCCCCCCGACGCCCGTGCGGCGGGCCGTGTTCGTACCGGACACCGACGACGACCTGGACGGGCTGCCGATGCGGGTACGGCAGGCTAATCTGGCCCCCCAGCTCCGCCAGGCGCGTTCCCCCGAGAAGCGCGACATCAGCGCGCGAACTCCCGAGGAGCTCTCAAACCTCATGTCGTCCATGCAACGAGGCTGGCAGCAGGGCCGCAGCCAGGCCGAGCAGGAACTGGACGTGTGGAAGCGAAAGGATGGCCACTCCGATGCCCGACCCCAGATCTGAACTGAGCTGGTTGCTCGACGACCTGACCCAGCGGGTCACCGGTATCCGGCACGCCATCGTGCTGTCCGCCGACGGCCTGGCGATGGGCGGCTCCCGGGAGCTGACCCGGGAGGACGCCGAGCATCTGTCCGCCATCTCGGCGGGAAGTCACAGCCTCGCGCTGGGCGCGGGGCGGCACTTCGGCCTCGGCGGCGTGCGGCAGACCATCATCGAGATGGAGGGCGGTTTCCTGTTCGTCACCGCGGCGGGACAGGGGGCCAGGCTGGCCGTGCTGGCCGCGGGCGACGCCGAACTGGGCATGGTGACCTACGAGATGGCGCTTCTGGTCAAGCGCGTCGGCGAGCACCTGTCCGCGCAGCCGAGGGGAGCTGCTCCAGCGCCGGCCTGGAATGGTGCGAGGACGTGACGGGAGAGGATCCCGGGCCTTTGATCAGGCTCTTCGGGGTGACCGGCGGCAGGGCGCGACCGGTCGGGGAGAGCTTCGATCTGGTGGCCATCGTCACGACCGTCGAGATGCCCGTCGAGCCGATCGGGCTGGTGCCCGAGCATCTCGACGTGCTGTCCGCGTGCCGCAGGCCCACCCCCGTGGCGGACGTCGCCGCGCACCTCAAGCTGCCACTCAACATCACCCGCGTACTCCTCAGCGAACTGCGCCGGGAGGGCCTGGTCACCATCGACAGGCCCCGGCCGATGGGGAAGACGATCGACGAACGCATCTACAGGGAAGTGCTGCATGGAATACGCGGCCTCTGAGCCGGGGATGGCCCCGGTCGACACCCCGGCCATGGCCATCAAGATCCTCGTCGCCGGCGGTTTCGGGGTCGGCAAGACGACCATGGTCGGCACGATCAGCGAGATCAGGCCCCTGCACACCGAGGAGCTGCTGAGCGAGCGCGGCATCTACGTGGACGACACCGCGGGCGTGGAGTCCAAGATCACCACGACCGTCGCGCTGGACTTCGGCCGGATCACCATCCGCGACGGGCTCTGGCTCTACCTGTTCGGCACCCCGGGCCAGGACAGGTTCTGGTTCATGTGGGACGAGCTGTCCGTCGGCGCCCTCGGCGCGGTTGTGCTCGCCGACACCCGCCGCCTGCAGGACTGCTTCCCCGCCGTGGACTACTTCGAGCAGCGCGGGCTCCCGTTCGTCGTGGCGGTCAACTGCTTCGACGGCGCGCGGCGGCACGACCCGATCAAGGTACGGCGGGCGCTGGGCCTGGACGGCGTGGCCCCGATCGTCCTGTGCGACGTGCGCAGGCGCGAGTCGGTCAAGGAGGTGCTGACCACGCTGGTCACCTACTCGGCGGGAGGTGCCTTCCAGGCGGCTCACGCGGGCGCCTGAGGCCAGGGTCCGCCCCCTTCCCCACCGGGCCCGTTCTCCCCGCCGGGCCCGGCGGTGCCGCGGGCAGGGTTCTCCGGGACCTCCCCGGCCCCGCCGTCGCGTTCCCCGCCCCGCTCGTCGCGCCTCCTGTCGCGCTCTCCCAGGAGCCGCGCGGTCTCCTCGGAGACCTCGGTGGCCAGCACGGCCGACACGACGTCGATCAGGTGGCTGGTGAAGAGCCGGTCGTCCTTGCCCTCGGGCCCGGCGGCGCGGCGGGCCAGCTCCACGTACGTGACCCGGATCGCCATGAAGCGCTGGTGCAGCCGGCGCAGGGCGACCTCGGACAGCAGCGGGGCCACGAGCTCGCGCCAGCGGTCGATGCTCTGCCCCGGATCGGACCGCGTGCTCCGCAGGGCGGGAAGGGGCGTGCGCCGGACGAGCTGCTCCATGATCCGCAGGTAGTACCGGCCGCCGTCGGGGTCGGCCAGCTTGGCGGCCATCGGCCGGACCAGCGCGGCGGCGAGGGTGCGGCGGGCCTCGGCCTCCGGCAGGTCGCCCCGGGACTCGTACTCGTCGAGCAGCTGGTGGCGGCGCGCCTCGATCTCGGGATGGTGCTTGGCGAGCACCGCGCCCAGCAGGCCCGCGCGGTCCCCGAAGTGGTACTGCAGCGCCGTCGAGTTGCGCTGCCCGGCGGCGCCGTTGATCTCGCGGAGTGACACGCCGTCGATCCCGCGCTCGGCGAACAGCCGCTCGGCCGCCGCGACCAGGCGCCTGCCGGTCGCTTCCGGGTTAGGGGGCATGCCGCGCTCCTGCCTTGCCGGTGAACGTACCGGTCGCTAGGGTAATAATGCATGTGTATCAAATCATGAAGCAGTCGCATCAAGGTCGCGGCACACAGCGGGGAGTCCCCGCCCGGCGGCCCTCCGGACCTGTCAGCCGCCGCTAAGGGGAGGACCCCATGGCCATCGACTTCACGCTCGCCCCCGAGCACGAGGAGATCCGCCGCCGCGTGCGGGCCTTCGTGCGGGAGACCATCGTCCCGGCCGTCAGCGGTTTCGACGACCTCGACGACACAGGGAAGGTCACCGCGCGCGACGAGTACGTCCGCGTCATCTTCGACCTGCGTGAGAAGGCTCAGGCCGAGGGGCTGTGGCTGCCGCACATGCCCAGGGAGTGGGGCGGCATGGGCCTCGGTCACGTCGAGCTGGCCATGGTGCAGTCCGAGGCGGCCAAGACCCGGCTCGGGCCGTGGGTCCTCAACTGCTCGGCGCCCGACGAGGGCAACATGCACACGCTGCTGCACTGGGGGACCGACGAGCAGAAGGAGAAGTACCTCAAACCGCTGCTCAAGGGCCACAGGATGTCGTGCTTCGCGATGACCGAGCCGGAGGTGGCCGGCTCCGACCCCACGCTCATCCGCACCCACGCCGTCAAGGACGGCGAGGAGTGGGTCATCAACGGCCACAAGTGGTTCATCTCCAACGCCCGCCGGTCGAGCTTCGCCATCCTCATCGCCAAGACCGAGCTCGACGTGCCCGAAGGCTCGCGCGGCGGCAACACGGCCTTCCTCGTCGACCTCCCGCAGGAGGGATGGAACGACGTCCGCGAGGTCGAGACGATGCACGGCTCCACCGGCCACAGCGAGATCGTCATCACCGACCTGCGGGTGCACGACAGCCAGATCCTCGGCGGGCGCGGCAACGGCCACCGGCTCGGCCAGTACCGGCTGGGTCCGGCACGGCTGGCGCACTGCATGCGCTGGATCTCCCAGGCCGAGACGGCGCTCGACATGATGGTCGACCGCGCGCTCAACCGCTACAGCCACGGGTCGCTGCTGGCCGAGAAACAGGGCATCCAGTGGCTGATCGCCGACTCGGCCATGGAGCTGTACCAGTGCAAGCTGATGGTCCTGCACGCCGCCTCGAAGATCGACAAGGGTGAGGACTTCCGGACCGAGGTCTCGATGTCGAAGCACTTCGTGGCCAACAGCCTCAACCGGATCGTCGACCGGGCGATCCAGGTGCACGGCGCGCTCGGCTACTCGACCGACACCCCGCTGGCCAGGATGCTCCAGCACGCCCGCTGGGCCCGCTTCGCGGACGGGGCCGACGAGATCCACCAGATGCGCATCGCCGAGCGTACGATCGCGGCGTACCGGAGCACGGGCTCGACCAACGCCGCCACCGGAGGGTTGCCACTGTGAGTACGGAGAAGACGGGCGGGTTCACCGCGGAGAGCGGTGGGGGCGGGCTGCTCAGCGGGCTGGGCGTGAGGAGCCCGGAGATCTCGGCGGAGACGTTCAACGTGGTTCGCGGCGACGACCTGGAGGGCAGGGTCGCCCTCGTCACCGGCGGCGGCAACGGCATCGGCGCGGGCGTGGCCCGGCGGCTGGCCGAGGGCGGGGCCCGCCTCGTCCTCGCCGACATCGACGACGTCGCGGGCGGGAAGCTCGCGGACGAGCTGGGCGCGACGTACGTCCACTGCGACGTGTCACGGCTGGAGGACAACGAGGCGGCGGTGGCGACCGCGGTCGAGCGGTACGGCAGGCTCGACCTCGCCTTCCTCAACGCGGGCATCGCCACGGGCTTCGGGCTGGGAGAGGACTTCGACGTCCGGCGCTACCGCCAGGCGATGGGCGTCAACCTCGACGGCGTCGTCTTCGGGGTGCACGCCGCGATCCCGGCCCTGCGCGCGGCGGGCGGTGGCACGATCGTGGCGACCGCGAGCATGGCGGGCATCGTCGGCATCCCGTCCGACCCCGTCTACGCCGCCAACAAGCACGCCGTCGTCGGCCTCGTCCGCTCGCTCGGCGAGGACCTCCGGCCGCAGGGGATCAGGGTGCAGGGCCTGTGCCCGTCGTTCGCCGACACCGCGATCCTCGGCGAGGGCAAGGCGGTGCTGGAGCAACTCGGCTTCCCGATCCTGGACGTCTCGTCCGTCGTCGACACGTTCGTCCGGCTGCTGGACAGCGACGGCACCGGCGAGTGCTGGTTCGTGATCCCGGGTCGCGAGAGCGAGCCCTTCACCTTCCGCCGCGTTCCGGGCCCGCGCGCCTGAAGCGGGCGGGCGGGTAGCCGCCCGGCCCAAGCCCAGACCCGCGCCCGTCACGAAACGGCCCGATACGCCCGCGAACACGACTGGGTGTAACCGTTCTTACCGGTCAGGGTCGGCGATCTCGATGATGTGCAGCGGGTTGTCCAGGGCGCTGGACGGCCGTACCCACTTGGCGGCGTCGAGCGTGAGAATCGGGCAGACCGCCACGTCGGCGATAGCGGCAACGTGCGCGTCCCACTGGTCGAGCTTGGTGACGGACATCATGTCGGCGAGCTTGGCGGCCTGATGGATTTCGCGTACCGGCCGGGGTCGTTGAGCCCTCCCCGCGTGGTGGACGGTGTCCCAGTAGTCCGGCGAGACGACCGCCGGGAGCCTGAGGCGACGCGCCGGCCTCACATTCCGGGGGGCTGTCTCGTCGTTCTGGTGAGAGCAGACGTGACCGAGGGAGCCGGCGACACCGTGACCACCCCATCCGAGCCGGAAGACGACAGGCTCGATCCGAACCTCAGCGCGATCATGAGCGAGCGACGTCAGCTGATCAATCTCTCCTACCGGCTCCTCGGCTCCCTGGCCGACGCCGAGGACGTCGTTCAGGAGACCTACGCCCGCTGGTACGCCATGTCCCCGCAGCAGCAGGAGGCCGTCGAATCGCCCGGCGGCTGGCTGATGAGGGTCGCCGGTCGCGTCTGTCTCGATCTGCTCGGCTCGGCACGGGCCCGGCGTGAGAGCTACGTGGGCGAGTGGATTCCCGAGCCGCTGCCCGACCGCGCGGAGTGGACCGGCGGGCGGCCGGCCGGCGCCACGGCAGACCCGGCAGACCGGGTCACCCTGGACGAGTCGATCAACATGGCCTTCCTCGTCGTGCTCGAATCGATGACCCCGGCCGAGCGCGTCGCGTTCATCCTGCACGACGTCTTCCGCTACCCCTTCGCCGAAGTGGCCGAGATCGTCGGCCGTACCCCGGCGGCCTGCCGCCAGCTGGCCTCCTCGGCCCGCCGTCGCGTTCGCGCCTCGCCCGCTCCCGCGACCCCGGCGGCCCGGCGCGCCGACATCGTCAGGGCCTTCAAGCAGGCGTGGGAGGCCAAGGACATCGACGCCCTCGTCGGTCTCCTCGACCCCGACGTCACGGTGATCGCCGACGGCGGCGGCCTGGTCAGCGCCGTGCTCCACCCGCTCGAAGGCGGTGAGCAGGTCGTGCGCTACGCCGTCGACATCGCCGGCAGGGCGCCCGACCTGACGTTCATGGAGCGTACGGTCAACGGTCAGCCCGGTCTGGTGGCCCAGCAGGACGGCGTCATCGTGACGGTGATGGCGTTCGACATCGCGGGCGACCGGATCAAGCACATCTGGGCGGTGCGCAACCCCGACAAGCTCCGGCCCTGGACGGCGGGGCCACAGCACCGGCGTCGGGTTCGCGACGCGCCCGGCCGGAACCGTCGATTCGAGCACGACGAGGAAGGCCCTGTCGTGTGAGGCCGGCGCGCCGCCTCACGTTCCCGGCGGTCGTGTCGCCGGACTGCCGGGACGCCCTCCAGCACCGGATCGTCGCCGTCCTCACCCCGTCCCGCAGCCGTCAAGGAGTCACCCGTGTTGTTGCGTGTCGCGATCACCCTGCAGACCCTGGCCCTCTTCGCCGCGCCGGTCACCGCCGGGCTGTTGCTGTCCTCACCCGGCGGACAGGCGTCGCACAGCGCCGCGGCGTACGGGGTGTTCACCGTGGCGGTGGCGCACCTGGTCACCGCGATCCTGGTGTGGCGGCCGGGCGGCGGCTCGCCCAGGCCCGTCCTGTACGCGGCCGGGTTCCTGGGGCTCACGCTGGCGCAGGTGGCACTGGGCATCGCGGGCATGAAGACCCTGCACGTCCCCTTGGGCGTGCTGATGTTCGGCATGAGCGTCCTTCAGCTCAGCCAGGTCTCGTCCCCGTCGCGACCGTCCGGCCTCGGACACGACCGCGATCTTCGGCGGGTGGGAGGTTAGCCGAACCGAAGGGTGAGGTTCAGCCATCCTGGGCCCTCGTACCGAGGGCCGCTTCGGTCGCGGGTGGAGGGCGAGGTGCGTTCGCCCTCCACCCCTAAACCGGGGAGGCGTCCGGATCGCTCACCGAGATGGCGCCCGAGGGGCACAACTGCGCGGCCCGGCGGGCGGCGGCGTGCAGCTCGGGCGGGGGCGTGTCGTCGAGGAGCACGACGGTGCCCTCGTCCTCGCTCTGGTCGAAGACCTCCGGCGCGGTGAGCACGCACATGCCCGCTCCGATGCACCGCGCCACGTCCGTGGTGACCTTCATGTCCCCTCCTACCATCTGACCGGCAGCTCCCGTACACCGTAGATGGACATCGTGTCCCGCATCGGGACCTTGTCCGCCGGCACGGCGAGGCGCAGGTCGGGGAAGCGATCGAACAGCATCGGGAACGCGGTGCGCATCTCCACGCGGGCGAGCTGCTGGCCGAGGCACTGGTGCAACCCGTGCCCGAACGTCAGGTGCCCGGTCGCGGGGTTGGTGATGTCCAGGTGGTCGGGGTCGGAGAAGCGCGCGGGGTCGCGGTTGGCGGCCAGGAGCGAGAGGGTCACCGGGTCTCCGGCCCTGATGAGCTGCCCCTCCACCTCGACGTCCTCCAGGGCCGCGCGGAGCGGGCCGACGTGGATGATCCCGAGGTAGCGCAGCAGCTCCTCGACCGTGTTGTCGATCAGCGAGGGGTCGGCGCGCAGCGCGGCGAGCTGGTCGGGGTGCTGGAGCAGGGCGAACGTGCCGAGGCCGAGCATGTTCGCCGTCGTCTCGTGCCCGGCGGCGAGCAGCAGGAACCCGATGTTGCTCAGCTCCTGGTCGGTCAGGTCGCCGCTCGTGATCAACCCGCTGAGCAGGTCGTCGGCCGGGTCGGCCCGCTTGGCCTCGATGAGCTTCAGGAAGAACGCGCCGAAGCGGACGATCGTCGCGCGGATGTCCTCGACGGAGGACTCCAGGTTCAGCAGCACCGCGGTGGACCGCTGGAACTCGTCGCGGTCGGCGTACGGGACGCCGAGCAGCTCGCAGATCACCAGCGAGGGGATGGGCAGCGCGAACTCCCGCACCAGGTCCTGGGGAGGCCCGGCCTTCTCCATCGCGGCGAGCCGCTCCTCGGTGATCTCCTGGATCCTGGGTTCCAGCTGCTTCATCCGCCGCACCGTGAACTGGGCGGTGAGCGGCTTGCGGTAGCGGGTGTGGTCGGGCGGGTCCATCCGGATGAACAGGCCGGGGTCGGCAGGGTGGCGCATCTCCTGCATCAGCGGGAAGGGCACCGGGACGTTCAGCAGCTCGCGCCGGGAGCTGAACCGGGGGTCGGCCAGGATCGCCCGTACGGCGGAGTAGCCGGTCACCAGCCAGCCCGTCGTGCCGTCCGGGTAGGCCATCGGGGCGACGGGCCGCTCCTCGCGCAGTGAGGCCAGGCGCTCGGGCGGTTCGAAGGGGCTGGGACGTCCGAAGGGGAAGGTGACCGCTTCCGGGTGGGCCGGGTGGGACTGTGCCATCTCGCGCTCCTCTACGGTGATGCGCTTCGTCCCATCCAGAAAACTACATCGCGTGCAAAATTACAATAGGTGCAAAGTATGCTCAGATGCATTAAGCTGCCCGCATGAGTGAGGTTCTGGGACTGCGCGAACGCAAGAAGCTCCGCACCCGGCAAGCGCTCATCGCCGCCGCGCTGGAGCTCTTCATGGAGAAGGGCTACGAGCAGACCACCGTCTCGGAGATCGCCGCGGCCGCCGACGTCTCGACGCGCACCTTCTTCAGCTATTTCGCGAGCAAGGAAGACGTGATCTTCTACAACACGCGCGATGGCATCGATCGCGTGCTGCGGGTGGTCGCGGAGCCCGGTCAGGGAGACCGGGCGATCGACCTGCTGACCCGTGCCGTCACCTCCGTCTTCTCCGAGCTCGTCGTCGACGGGCAACTGCAGAGAGAGATAGGCCCGGTCAACTACCTCGTCATGACCGTCCCCTCGTTGCGGGCGCGTAGCCTGCTGCTCCTCTTCGAGGGTCAGCGGGAGCTCGCCGAGGCCCTGCACCGGGCGTGCCCACAGGAGCTGAGCCTCGTCGAGGCGTCGGCGGCCGTCGGCGCGGTGATCGGCGGAGGCAAGCTCGCCGCCTTCGTCAGCATGAGCAACGGCGCCTCACCGGAGGAGATGCTGGACGCCGGTCGCCAGGCCACCGAGTTCGCCCTGTCGGCCCTTCGCGCCGCCTCGCGGATGTCCTGACCTCGTCCTGGCTGCCTTTCGCGCCGCCTCGCGGGTGTCCTGACCTCGCTTCGCAGGCCCTCCGAGCCGTCTCCCCTCGCTGTCCCGGCCTCGCCCTTATCCCCGCGCCGCGTACGGCCATGCCGGTCCATACCTCTCCATACCTCGGACCGGCAGGTCTTTCCGGTATGTCGCCGGCGGCACCCTCGCGTCTACGCTGACGTGACATGGCGACGTCCTCTCCCACCCGGGTCCTGCTGAGGGAGCGACGCTTCGTCCTGCTCGCCTCGGCCCGGACGATCTCCGTGCTGGGGGACGGTTTCGCCCGGGTGGCGCTGGCGTTCGGCGTGATCGCGATCCCCGGGAGCACGCCCGCGCAGCTGTCGCTGGTGCTGGCCTGCCAGGCCGTGCCGCAGCTGCTGCTCATCCTCGTCGGCGGCGTGCTGGCCGACCGGTTCTCCCGGCCGGGCCTGATGGTGATCGCCGACGTTCTGGGCACCGCCGCGTACGGCGGGCTGGCGGTGATGCTCCTGACCGGCGACGCGCCGATCCCGGCGGTGGCACTGCTGGCGACCTTGGCGGGGGTGGCCACCGCCCTGTTCGTACCGGCGATGAACGGCGTGGTGCCGGAGGTCGTGCCCCGGGAGCGGCTGCAGCAGGCCAACGCCCTGCTCGGGGTCGCGAGGAACGGCGCCATGGTGCTGGGGCTGGCGCTGTCCGGTGTCGCCGTCGCCCTGGTCGGCGCCGGGTGGGCCCTGGCGCTCAACGCCGTCTCCTTCCTCGCCAGCGCCGCGCTGATCCGCGCCATGCGCCTGCCCCGACGCCTCCGGGTGTCCGTGGGATCCGGCTGGTCCGACCTGCGGCACGGCTGGCGGGAGTTCGTCTCACGCCAGTGGCTGTGGGTCGTGGTGCTCCAGTACGCCTTCGTCGTCGCCGCCGTCGGGGCCAACGTCGGCGTGCTCGGTCCCCTGATCGCCGAGCGGGACCTGGACGGAGCGAGCTCCTGGGCACTGATCGTCACCGCCCAGGCGCTGGGAACCGTCGCGGGCGCGGGCCTCGCCGCGCGCCTGCGGCCCCGGCGCCCCATGCTCCTCGCGGTGCTGGCCACCTTTCCCACGGCGCTGCCGATGGTGCTCCTCGGAGCCGGGGCACCGCTGTGGACGATCGCGGTCGCGATGTTCGCCGCCGGGGTGGCCGGCGACGTGTTCGGCGTGCTGTGGACCACCACCATGCAGCGTGAGGTGCCTCCCGACGTGCTCTCCCGCGTCAGCTCCTACGACTGGTTCGGGTCCCTGGCGCTGGCGCCCCTCGGCATCCTCGTCGCCGGTCCCGTCGCCGCCGCCGTCGGTCCCGGCACCGCCCTTCTCGGCTGCTCCGCTCTCGTCGTGGTCGCCACGCTCGCGGCGCTGCTCTCCCCCCAGGTCCGCACTCTCCGGGCGCCGGGCACCGAGGAAGCCGTACGGCCCGCGTCCGGGGAGACCGCGGGCCGTACTCGTACTCAAGAGGGCGGTTAGGGGTTGGGGACGGTGTCGACCCAGGTGGTCGAGGCGGAGCGGTAGCCGTTGACGCGGCTCAGAACGGTGGTGGGGGCCACGACCTCGTTCTTGGAGTGGTAGAACCAGTCGATCTGCTGGATGTAGTTACGCGAGGTCGAGCTGCCGACCAGGCCGCCGCTGATGAACCAGAGGTTGAAGTTCACCGACTGCACCGTCTCCGGGTAGTAGTCGCCGCCGTGCTCGGCGAAGAGGGCGCCGTCGATGTAGTACCTGATCTGGCCGCCGGAGACCTGGAGGACCAGGTCGTGCCAGCCCGCGTAGCTCTGCCTGACCTCGGTGTGCACGTTCACCGCCTGCCAGGGCTCGTTGCGGTAGGTCTCCCACGACGTGGCGTACATGATGTTGGCGGGCTCGCCCCAGCCGCCGTTGGGCAGATACTCGAAGTCCTGCTCGCTGTAGTCGGGGTCCATGTCGGCGGCGAGCGGGGTGATGGTGAAGAAGGTCTGCACGATGTGGTCCCCGTCGGGACCGCTGACCGGGGTGTCGGAGAACTTCACCCGGGCCGCGTAGGTGCCCTCCAGGAACTTGCGCTGGTGCAGCACCTCCGACTGCTGGGTGCCCGAGGCGGTGCCGTCGGTGACGGCCTTGAGCTGCAGCGCCTTGTTCGTCCCGGAGACCGTCGGGAAGGTCACGTTCTGCTTGGGCCAGCCGGCGCCGGGCACGCCGGGGCCGCCGGTGTTGGTGCGCACGGTCCAGTTGTGCGCGGAGATGTTCGGGTCGTCGGCGTTGTCGTACGCGAAGTCGTCGAACACCACCCCGCTGCCCCCGGGAGGGTTCGTGATCGTCGGGGTGGGCGTCGGGGTCGGGTCGCCGCCACCGCCCGAGGGCGAGGTGCCCCAGACCAGGGCGCCGTTCTGGTAGACGGTCACCTTGGCCCAGTCGCCGTACGTCGTGCGGGCCGGGCCGAAGGAGTAGTCGTCGCTCTGGGTCAGCCGCTGCCAGTCGGCGCGGTGGAAACGCAGCTGCAGGTCACCGGTCTGCGCCCCGACCGCGAGGTTCCCCGAGGTGAAGCCCACCTCCAGGTAGCGGTCGGCGGTGGCCGTACCGGGGGAGAGCGTGCCGAAGGTCCCGGTGACCGTGGAGCAGGAGACCACCGCCCACGAGCACGCGAAACGGTACTGCGGCGATCCGGCGTCCGCCTTGAAGTAGTAGCGGATCTTCACGCCGCTCAGCGACACGGCCGAGGTGCCGCCGTTGACCAGGTTGAACCACGGCTCGACCTGGTCGGCGGTCGCTCCGGTGGCGCTCGTCTTGTACTGGAGCCTGAGGGACTGCTGGGCGCTGGCCGGGTTGGCCGCGACGCCCACCATCGCGAGCAGCATGGCGGACACGAGTCCGCCGAGTAACAGCTTTCTGCGCACTTTCTTTCCTTTCCTGGGTGCTTGCCGGGATGTGCGGATCTAGGGGATGAGCGGGCCGCCGCGGACGCCCTGGGCGCTGAGCCGGGCGAGGTGCGGGCCGAGCCGCCGCAGGAAGTCGGGGTAGTCGCCGGGCGAGCCCCAGGCGACCTCGGCGAAGGCGCACATCCTGGGCAGGGCCATGAACTCGACCCGCTCGGGCGTGGGCATGTACTCGGTCCACAGCTGGCACTGCACGCCCCGCGCGGCCGGGTCGGGTGCGAACGCGTAGGTGTCGGCCAGGGTGAGGACGCTCTCCTGGACGGTCGGCCGGTCCGGATCGGCCGGCTGGTCGTCGAAGGGCGCGGCCGAGGGGCGGTAGTCGAAGTAGGTCCGCGTGTGCGGCGCCAGGATGATGTCGTTGCCGCCGCGCTCGGCCTGCTCGTCGCGCCAGACCATGACGGTCGTGCCGGGAGTGGGCTCGCGCTCGGGCTCGTCCCAGCAGACCAGCTTGCGCGAGTGCTTCTCCAGGTGCGCGGCCATCCGGCCGATGAACCAGGCGCACGCCTCCCGGGGGCCCGCCAGTCCCAGCTCCGCCAGCCGCTGCAGCGCCCGGGGACTGCGCTCCCACTCGGTGGTGGGGCACTCGTCCCCTCCGACGTGCACGTACGGGCTCGGGAAGAGTTCGCAGACCTCGTCGAGCACGTCCTGGCAGAAGCGGACGGTGGACTCCTCGAGGTTGAGGACGTGCTCGCTGATCCCCCACTCGTCCCAGACCTCCACCTCGAGGGACGGGTCGTTGCCCAGGTGCGGGTAGGCGGCGATGGCGGCCTGGGCGTGGCCGGGCATCTCGATCTCGGGCACCACGGTGACGAAGCGCTCCGCCGCGTACGCGACGATCTCCCGTATGTCCTCCCGGGTGTAGAAGCCGCCGCGTCGCGCGCCGACCTCGGTGAGCAGGGGGTAGCGCTCGATCTCCAGGCGCCATCCCTGGTCGTCGGTGAGGTGCAGGTGCAGCACGTTGAGCTTGTGCTCGGCGAGCAGGTCGACGAGGCGCAGGACGAACGCCTTGGGCATGAAGTGCCGGGCGACGTCCAGCATCACCCCGCGCCAGGCGAATTTCGGCCGGTCCTCGATCGTCCCGTACGGGATCAGCGGCCCCAGCTGGGAGAGGGTCCGCGTGCCGTAGAAGCGGCCGGCCGGGCCGCCGGCGGTGAGCTCGACGCCGGAGGGGGAGACGTCGAGGCGGTAGCCCTCCTCGTCGAGGGACGGGTCGTCGGGCATCAGCCGCAGGAGGTCCCGCCGGAACGCGACGGAGCCTCCGTCGACGGCCACTTCCCGTGGCCTCGGAATGATCACGTTGGTCTTCCCTTCGCGGCGTCCCGGGAGGGCACGCCTGTGGACGGTGGGAGGGAGGGCATGGCTGCGAGGGGGCGTGGCTGTGAAGGGCCATGGCTGTGGGGAGGGGCACGGCTGTGAGAGGACATGACGGCAGGAAGGCGTGGCGGTGAGGGAGCGTGGCGGTGAGGGAGCGTGGCGGTGAGGGAGCGTGGTGGGGAGGAAGCGTGGTGGGGAGCGGGGCCCGGGGAGGCCCGCTCACCCCTTGACGGAGCCGGCGATCATTCCCGAGGTGACCCTGCGCTGCAGGACGAGGAAGATCAGCAGCACCGGCAGCATGAAGAGGATCGAGGCGGCCATGGTGGCCCCCCAGTCGGTGCCGAAGACGTTGCTGAAGGAGGAGAGCCAGACCGGCAGGGTCCGGTCGTCCTGGTTCTTGATGATCAGTGCGTTGGCGAAGGCGAACTCGTTCCACGCGGTGATGAAGCCGAACAGGCAGGTGGACATCAGACCGGGGGCGAGCAACGGCAGGACCACCCGGCGGAAGGCGGTCGCCCGGTCGCACCCGTCCATCAGCGCCGCCTCCTCCAGCTCGGGGGGGATGGCGGCGAGGAACCCGCGCAGGGTCACGATGGTGAACGGCAGCGTCGTCATGAAGTAGATCAGGGTGAGCATCGACAGTTTGTCGAGCATGTTGGTGTCGCGGGCGATGATGAACATCGACACCAGCAGGGCCTCCCAGGGGGCCATCTGGGCGATGAAGACCATCAGGATGAACGCCTTGCGCCCGCGCCAGCGCATCCGGGCCACCGCGAACGCGGCGAGCAACGCGACCACCAGGGCGAGAAGTACCGCGCTCGCGGTGACGGTGAGGCTGTTGCGCCAGAACGTCCAGAAACCGTCCGCGCTCACCGCGGTCGCGAAGTGATCCAGGGTGGGGTTGGCGGGCCAGAAGGTCGGGGTCTGCGACTGGATGTCCCTGGTGGGCTTGAACGCGGTCAGCACCATCCAGTAGACGGGGAAGACCGAGACGGCCAGCACGGCCAGGGCCGCCAGGTTCAGCGGCGCGCGGCGCAGCAGGCGGCCGGACGTCAGGCGGCCGGGCGGTGTGCGGTCCGGTGCCGGGCGGCCGGGTGTCAGGACTGTCACGTTTCCTCCCCTTCGTGCTTGAGCATCCGCCGGAGGTGGGTGATCAGCAGGGCGATCAGGATCAGCACGGTGAGGGTGGAGATCGCCGAGCCGAGGTCGTACTTGTGGAGCGACTGCGCGACCTGGAACGCGTAGACGGGCAGCGTGGTGGTGGCCTCTCCCGGGCCTCCCTTGCTGATCGCCCAGATCTGGGCGAAGCACTTGAACACCCAGATCACCTCCAGCGAGGCGATCAGCCCGAAGAGCGGTCGCAGGATGGGGAAGGTGACGGCGGTGAAGACCTGCCGCCCGCTCGCCCCGTCGATCCGCGCGGCCTCGTACAGCTCGGAGGGGATGGTGGTCAGCCCCGCGTAGAGGGTGAGGGCGGCGAACGGCACGGACTGCCAGACGACCAGGGCGACCAGGATGGCGAAGGTGGACGTGCCGTCGGCGAACCAGGTGTAGTCCCTGAAGGACTCGAACCCCAGCGTGACCAGCAGCCAGTTGACCACCCCCAGCCGCGACTGGAACAGCCACTGGAAGATCGTGGTGGCGGCGAGGACGGGGGTGGCCCAGGTGAGCACCAGGCCGCCCAGCACGGCCAGGCGCATCCCCCGGCCCAGACGGGCGATCATCAGGGCCACCGCGGTGGAGATGACCATGATCAGGACGACGTTGACGGCCGTCCAGACCAGGGTCCTGCGCACCACGGCCCAGAACTCCGCCCCGCCGAGCACCTCCGCGTAGTTGCCCAGGCCGACGAACTCCGCGCCGCCCCGGATGAGTTCACCGGTCCTGAAGTGCTGGAAGGAGATGACGACGCTGCGGATCAGCGGGTAGAGCAGCAGGTAGGCGGTGCCCGCCAGGGTGGGCGCGATCAGCAGGTACGGCCAGAGGCCGGCGATCCGGGACGGCCGCGCCCCGGAGCGCGCCGAGGGCGGTCCCGGCCGTCCGGGCGGTCCATTCCGTCCGGGCTGTCCGGGCTGTCCGGGCTGTCCGGGCTGTTCGGGTTGCTCGGGTGCGGAGGCGTCCCGGTCGCGGGCGCGCCGCCGTGTCGGGCGCCCCGCCGGGGCCTGGGGGGCAGCGGGCATGACACTCCTCGGAGCGGGCGGGCGGTACGGACGGGTGGGGGTCCGGCGCGGTTTCCCGCGGGCCGGTGCGCGGTGGACGGGTGTCAGGACTTGGTGTTGAGGATCTCGGCGATGCCCTGGTCCACCGTGGCGGCCTCGGTGGCGGGGTCGCCTCCGGTGAGCACCCTGGTCAGATACTCCTTGATCAGGTTCTTGGCCTCGACCGCCGCCCAGTTGGGGGAGTTGGGGGTGGCGTGCCCGTTGGCGGCGCCCGCGGCCATCGCGGCCGTCGCCTCGTTGTCGCTCAGCACGCCGGCGAGGGAGACGCGGTTGGGCACGTAGCTCATCTCCTTGGCCATGTCGGTCTGGAACTTCTCACCCGCGAGCGCCTTGACCACCTCGTAGGCTGCCTCGGGGTTCTTCGACGCCTCGGGGATGACCAGGTCGGAGCCGCCGGTGAACACCGCGCCCGGCTTGTCGGCGGACTTGCCGGGGATGGGGAAGAACCCGAGCTTGCCCTTGAGATCCGGGTTGGCCTTCTCGATCGCCACCGCGCCGCCGGGGGCGGAGATGAGCTGGGCGACGTCGCCCTTGGCGAAGACGTCGGCCTGCGGCGGCTTGGCCTCGTCGGAGTCCTTGGGGCCCTTGCCCAGCGCCTGGAGCTTCCGGTAGAACTCGACCCCGGCCTGCGCCTGGGGGGTGCCCAGGCCGCCCTTCCAGGTGCCGCCCTCGTTGACGGCGAGGTCGCCGCCCTCGTCCCAGATGAATCCCGCGAGGGTGTACCAGTTCTGGCCGGGCAGGTAGATGCCCTGGTCACCGCCCTTGTTGAGCTTGGCCGTGACCTCCAGCCACTCGTCCCTGGTCTTGGGCGGGGAGGTGATCGAGGCCTTGGTGAACAGGTCCTTGTTGTAGATGACCACCCGGTTCGCGGCGTACCACGGGATGCCGTACTGGCGTCCGTCGATCTTGCCCGGTTCCGCCAGGCCGGGCAGCCAGTCGGCGCCGCCCAGATCGGTGATCTTGTCGGTGAGGTCCTTCACCCCGCCGCTGGCGGCGTACTCGGCGACCTGGGTGTTTCCGACCTCGATGACGTCCGGGGCGTCGTTGCTGGCCAGGGCGCTGGTGACCCGCTGGCCGATGCCGTCCCACTCCTGGATCTGGATGTCGAGGGTGACGCCGGGATGGGCCGCCTGGTAGTCGGTGCGGAAGCGGTCGAGCAGGGCGTCGGAGAAGCTGTCGCGCATGACCCACACGGTCAGGTTCGTGGAGCCCTGCCCGGTGCCGGCCGAGCCGGGCGAGTCCGCGGAGGGGGACGGCTCGGAGGAGCCGCATGCGGTGAGGCCTGCGGCGAGTGTCAACACTGCCGCGGTGGCGCGGAGGCGGTACCCCATCGGTACTCCCAGAGGTCAGATATTGGTAAGTAATTGGCCTGCTCCGCATAGGGTGGCTCTTACCACTTCTGTCGTCAAGGCCTGTTTTTTCGGGGACGACAGGTAACAAATAGGTAAGATCTTGGTAAGCTGGGGCGGTGACTCTAAACCTGAGGTCCGGGCTCAAGCGCGACCGGGTGCGCGACGTCCTGCTCGACTTCATCGCCGACATGAAGCCGGGCGAGGCGATCCCCTCCGAGCGGGATCTCTGCAAGGAGCTCGGGGTCTCCCGGCCCACGGTGCGCGCGGCGATAGACGATCTGGTCATGTCGGGGCTGCTCGTCCGCGAGCACGGGCGCGGCACGTTCACCGGACCGCACCGGGTCACCCAGGCGCTGGCCTCGACCACCGGCAACTCGTTCTACGCGCCGCCCGCCGAGGGCAACTGGCTCAGCCGGATCCTGGAGTTCGGCTCCACCCCCGCGGGCGCCCGGCTCGCCGGCCGGCTCCAGCTCTCTCCCGCCGACGCCGTCCTGCGGGTCGTGCGGCTGCGCGTCGTCGACGACGAGCCGATGGCGATCGAGCGCATCCACCTGCCGTACGCCCTGGTCGACGGACTGGTCCCGGCCGACATGGAGTCGGGCTCGTTCTACCGGCTGCTACGGGAACGTTTCAACGTCGACGTCCGGGGCGCCGTGCAGACGATAGAACCCACGGTCACCGACGAGACCGAGGCCGAGCTCCTCCACGTCCCCCAGCACGCCCCGGCCCTGCTCTTCGAGCGCACCACCCGCGACGTCAACGGCCGGATCGTCGAGTTCACCCGCTCGATCTACCGCGGCGACCGCTACCGGGTGACCTCCGAGCTGTCCTTCAACGCCGACTCCGGCTGATCCCCGGACGCTCTCCGAGAGCTGATCCCCGGACGCTCCCCGGGAGGCGGGGCCGGGCACGAGCCCCGGCCCTTCCCTCCCTCACCTGATGGCGGCCAGGTCCACGACGTACATCCTCTTCCCGACCCGGTATGCCATCAGCCGGTCGAAACCGCCGTCGGGGAGGGGCGTGATTCCCATCTTTTTCCCTCGCACGCCCAGATCGGCGGACGTGCCGGTGACCAGGTCGTAGAGGAAGACGCCGCCGGTCACGGGCGCTCTCTTGTAGAACCGCTCCAGGCCGGGATCGTCGCCCAGCTGGATCTCGGGAGGCAGCACCCGCTCCCGGGAACCGTCGCGGTCGCGGACGAAGTTGCGTGGGCCGGCCCCCGTGGGCAGGCTCTGGCCGTAACACCGGTCGATGCCGCACCTGACGAATTTCTCTTCGGGCTTGACCACCGCGTCACGCCGCGCCCCCGTCTCGACGTTGAACAGTTTGGCGAAGACGACCAAATTGGTCACATTGCCCTGTATGCGCGGATTGTCCCGATCGAGGTGGAGGCCCACCCAGGGCCAGCGCAGGAGGTACCGCCCTTCGGCCCCCGGCACCGCCCGCGGCTCGCCGCCGCGCAGCGGCACCCGGTACACCCCGCCGCTCTCAAGGGAGAAGACCACGTCCCGGCCCACCACCTCCAGCTTCCCGATGTGGCCCTTCCTCATGATGTCCTCCAGCGGGACGTCGGCCACCTTCCGAGGGGTGCCGCCGCCGACGGGCACCGTCCAGATCCGGGCGACCCGCTGCCTGCCCGATTCCTTGTACGACGCCCACCAGACGACGTCCCCGCCGCCCGCGGTGACGCCTTCGGCGTAGAGCGTCGAGTTCCTGGTCGGGATCTCGGCGATCCGCCGGGGGCCGCCACCCTCCAGGTCGTAGGTCCACAGGAACTGCCTCGCCCCGTCGCTCCTCCCCGTCATGACGAGCATCGTCCGATCGTCGAGAAGCGACTGCGGGTAGTAGGCGCGGCCGTCGGGCAGCTTGGCGGGTAGCTTGTGCAGGGCCCCCGGCCATACCCGCTCGATGGGCGGCGGCTTCTCCTCCGGGGCCGGGGGCGGCTGGGGCGTCGGCCCCTGCGCGTCCGTGGCGCTCACCGCGGGCTGCTTCACGGCCGGCGGGCCCAGGGCCCGCACCGCCGTACCCGCCCCGCCGGCCACCACGACCACGGCCGCCGCCGCGAGCAGCGCGGCGGGCGCCCGCCGGGGGCGGCGGCGTGCCCGGACCGCCGCGGACAGCCTGATCCGCGCCCGCTCGGGCACCTGGTCCGCCGCTCCGGCCAGGACGCGGCTCAGCTTGTCTTCGATGTCGGTCATCGCGTGCTCCCGTGGGCCGCCGGTGAGGAGGAGAGGGAGGACCGCAGCTTGTCCAGGCCGCGGGAGGCCTGGCTGCGCACGGTCCCCTGGGAGATGCGGAGCACCTCGGCGATCTCGGCGTCGGCCAGCTGCTCGTAGTAGCGGAGCACCAGCACGGCGCGCTGTCTGCGGGGCAGCGCGGCCAGCTCCTGCCAGAGTCCCTGGTCCTCGTCGGAGGGGAAGACCGCCTCCCAGGTCCGCTCGGGCGGCTCCCCGGTGAGATGCTCGCGCCTGCGCCGCCGCCAGATGCTGACGTGCAGCCGCGCCATCGTCGTCCGGGCGTAACCGTGCGCGTCGGTCTTGCGCCGCACCCTCGGCCAGGCGTCGCGCAGCCGGGTCAGCGCCTCCTGCGCGAGGTCGGCGGCGTCGTGGGGGTTGCCGGTCAGAACGTACGCGTAACGGAGCAGCGCCTCACCCCGCTCGGCCACGAAGTCGTCGAAACCGGGCTCGTCGTCCACATGCCGTCCCTTCTCCATCGTCATGGCCTAGACGCCGAAGAACCCGGAAACGTTGCACCACGCCGCCGATGCGCACGGACCGCGCTGGATGTCGGCGGGCGGCTCGGCTACGTTCGTTCAGGTGACGACCACCTCGACTGTCCCGGTTCGGGGTGGTCTGCTCCGATGACATCCCTCGAC
This sequence comes from Streptosporangium sp. NPDC023825, assembly GCF_040639575.1. Classification (NCBI taxonomy): domain Bacteria; kingdom Bacillati; phylum Actinomycetota; class Actinomycetes; order Streptosporangiales; family Streptosporangiaceae; genus Streptosporangium; species Streptosporangium sp. NPDC023825. The sequence continues at coordinate 162,473 of NZ_JBFAAE010000014.1, forward strand.
GACCTGGTGGTCCGGGCGCGCTCCCTCGTACGGGAGGGGCACCGCGCGCTGCTCGGCGTCACCGGAGGCCCGGGGGCGGGCAAGACCACCCTCGCCGAACACCTGGTCCGCCTGCTGCGGCCGGCGCCTCCCGAGGGCCTGCCGGAGCGGGAGTGGGTGGCGTACGTGCCGATGGACGGCTTCCATCTCGCCGACGTCGAGCTCGACCGCCTCGGGCGCCGCGACCGCAAGGGTGCCCCGGACACCTTCGACGCCGCCGGGTACGCGGCCCTCCTGCGCCGCCTGCGCGAGGACGAGGACGATCCGGTCTACGCGCCGGCCTTCGAACGCGACCTGGAACAGCCGATCGCCGGCAGCATCCCGGTCCCGCGGGCCGCCCGGCTCGTCGTCACCGAGGGGAACTACCTGCTGCTCGACCAGGGCGGCTGGGCACACGTGCGGCCCTGGCTGCACGAGGTCTGGTACTGCGACCTCGACCCGGACGAGCGCGTGCGCCGCCTCGTCTCCCGGCACGAGCGCTTCGGCAAGGACCCCGACGCCGCGGTTGCCTGGGCGCTGGGAACCGACCAGCGCAACGCCGACCTCATCGCCACCACCCGCTCCCGCGCCGACCTCGTCGTCCCCGACGCCGTCCTGCGCTCGATCGGCGACCCCGAGACGGGGCCAGGCTGACGCGGACCGTTTGACGCGGACCGGTTGAGACAGGCCGATCGAGACAGGGCGGTGGACGGAGACCGGTCGGCCCGGCGAGGCCGGGTCCGGGGAAGCCGCGCGATTCGCGGGCAGGCCGTCTCGTGGGCCTTCTCATGGACCGTGAACCCGGTCGGGGGGTCGTGGCGATACATCGCTGATCACTTTTCCGACGGGAAGGCCGGCCTTCATGCCATGGTGCCCGCGATGACCGCGCCACTCACCGCCCAGACTCGCGACTGCGACCTCATCGACGAGTCGCGGACCCGCCCGGAGGCGTTCGCGGCGCTGTTCGACCGCTACTCCGGAATGCTCTACCGGTACGTCTCCCGGCGGCTGGGCCCGGAGATCGCCGAAGATCTCGTCGGCGAGACGTTCCTGGTCGCCTTCGCCCGCCGGAGCCACTACGACCTGGCCTACGCCGACGCCCGGCCGTGGCTGTTCGGCATCGCCACCAGGCTCGTCTCCCGGCACCACCGCACCGAGGCCGCCCGTTACCGGGCGCTGCGGCGCAGCCCCGCCGAGGGCACCGTGGAACCCCCAGCCGACCGGGTGGTCGCGGAGGTCACCGCACAGGTGACCCGCCCGGCGCTCGCCCGCGCGCTGGCCGGGCTCTCGTCCGGGGACCGCGACGTCCTGCTGCTGGTCGCCTGGAGCGACCTGTCGTACGTGGAGGTCGCCCGGGCGCTGGACATCCCGATCGGCACCGTGCGGTCCCGCCTGAACAGGGCCAGGCGGAAGGTGCGCGCGGAGTTCGGCGACAGCAATCCGATGCACGAGGAGGAGTGACCATGGACGATCTGACGATGCTCCGCGACCTCGGCCGCGAGCTGGAGCACGAACCGCCCGCCACGCTCGCGCACCAGCGTGCGCGCCTGCTCGACGCCTCGGCCGGCTCCCCCCGGAGCCTGTCCCGCGCCCCGGCCCGCTCCCGGTGGCGACTGCCCCGCGCGATGCGGGGCTGGCCGATGCTCGCACTGGTCGCGGCGGTCACCGCCGCCGTCGTCGTCATTCCCGTCGTGCTCCTGAGCGGGCGCCCGCTCGCACCGGGCCCGTCCGTGCCGGGTCCGTCGGGAGACCGCCCGTACAAGCAGGGAGAGGCGCTCAACGTCCTGGTGGTCGGGATCGACGGTGAGGCGCTCAATCCCCGCTGGCGTGAAGCCGCGGGGATGCGCAGTGACACGATGATCCTGCTGCACATCTCCGCCGACCGGCGGAAGACCCGGGTCGTCAACATCCCCAGGGACTCGATCGTCCGCATCCCCGCCTGCGAGTCCCCGGACGGGACGGCGCTTCCGGCCAGAAACGACATGATCAACTCGGCGTTCCACACGGGCGGGCTGTCCTGCGCGTGGAAGACGGTCGAGTCGGCCACGGGGATCCATGTCGACCACGCGGTGGAGATCCATTTCTCCGGGTTCAAGGGCGTGGTCGACGCGCTCGGCGGGGTGGAGGTCACGCTGCCGCGGCCGGTGGACGATCACAAGGCGAAGCTGCGGCTGCCCGCGGGAAGGCGTCTCCTGCTCAATGGCGAGCAGGCGCTGGGTTACGTGCGGCTCCGCAACTTCGGCGACGGGACCGACCTGGAGCGGATCAAGCGCCAGCAGCATTTCATGAACAGGCTGCTCATGAGGGCGAACAGCCATATGGACAACCCCGCGACGCTTCTCGCCCTCATCACCGAGGTGAAGAAATCGGTCAGGACCGATGCCGGGTTCGACCTGGGGGCGATGTACGCCATCGCGCGGGGCATGGCGAAGTTCGCGCCCGGCTCGGTCGTGTTCTCCACGGTTCCCACCCGTCCGCATCCCGAGGATCCGAACCGTCTCATGTGGGACCGGGCCGCCGCCGAGCGGCTCTTCGCGGGGATCAGGAAGGACGCCGGGTGAGCCGGGGGCCTCTCGCCCCGGGTGCTGGCGAGGACATAAGCGGATAAAAAGGATAATAGTGCCGAATGTGGCTCGGTATGAGTTTTGATGGTCGATATGGTTCGTCTTTCCGGAAATAAGGTGATATCTCCGTGGAAACATCCGCACGTCATGGGAGAACCCATGTCCGTTGCCCGTTGCATCACCACCGCCGCCCTCACCGCCCTCACGGTGGCGCTCACCGCGCCGGCCGCGTCCGCCGCTCTCATCCCGCCCCGGCCCGCCGTGCCGGGCGAGTGCTCGCTCTTCGGGGCGGTGACCGTCAGGAAGGGCGACCGTACGGAGACCTGGACGTGGGGGCCGGGCTACCAGAGCTACCTCAGCAGTGAGAGCAGTTCCCGGACGTTCACGCAGACCATGTAGGAGTTCACGCGGGCCGTGCGGGGCAGGGCCGGCCGGGATGTGCCGTACGCGGGCCGCGAGCGACGGACGCGTCCTCGCCGGCGCGGATCTCCGGCTCACCGGCCGGGTGCCGGCGGCTCCGGCCGGTGAGGCGGAAGCCGTCGGCGCCCGGCCGCCCGAATTTCCGATCATTCTCTGACCATGGGCCTGAACTGGTCATTTCTTGGCAGCACACCACCGTCCCTCAGGGGTGAGCCCGTCCGCCGGTCTTAGCGTCGAACGATGGAGATCGACGTGGTGTCGCCCGGCCCGGACGAGCGGGCGGCTCCGACGCACCGGGTCATGGCCGATCGAGCGGACGCGTGAGCGGCGCGGGGAACGGGCGGTACGGCACCGGCCCGTTTCCGTACACCCGGGCCGAACCTTCCCGGGGCGAAACACTCCGTGTCGAGGCGTCCCGGAACCAGAGGGCCTGGGACGAGCCGTCGCGGCGCGTGCCGTCCCAGGGCGGGCTGCCCAGGGGGCAGGTCGTGGTGATCGCCGGGGAGCCGGTGGCCGGAAAGGCCGGGACCGGGTTGATCCCGCCCTTCACCGCGCACGAGGCCGCGGCGCTGGCCGCCGCCGCCCTCGAGGACACGCTGCGCGCGGTCGCCCGCGTCCCGGTCGCCCGGCACGTGCTCGCGCTCGAGGGCGCCCCCGGACCCTGGCTCCCGCACGGGTTCACGGTGCTGCCGCAGCGCGGGAGCGGGCCGGACGAGCGGCTCGCCGCGGCCCTCGACGACGCCCACCTGCTCCTGCCCGGGCCGGTCGTGCTCATCGGCATGGACACGCCGCAGGTCACTCCGGACATGCTGGTCTACGCGCTGTCCCTGCTCAGCGCCTACGACGCGGTGTTCGGCCCGGCGGCGGACGGCGGGTTCTGGCTGCTCGGGCTGCGCGTCCCCGACCCCGCCCTACTGCTCGGCGTCCCGATGTCGGAGCCGACCGCCGGCGAGATCCAGCTGCGGAGGCTGGGGGAGGCCGGGTTGAGCGTCGCCCCGATGCCCTGCCTCACCGACGTGGACAGCGCGGCGGACGCGTTCGTGGTGGCCGCGCAGGCCCCGCGGTCCTTCTTCGCCGCCACTCTCGCCAGGATGAGCGCGCTTCGGTGAACGGGGGCACCGAGAGGCGGTACGGAAGCCTGGAAAGCGGTACGGAAGCCTAGAAGAGCGTCGGGGTGGTGGCCTCGTCCGCCCGCTCCAGCTCCCCCGGCTCGAAGAGCCGGATCACGCCGTACGTGCCGTCGTACCCGGGTTCCCGGATCACCTCGCCGCGGCGCAGCCGCCCGACGGCCTCCGCGAGCGGCGGCGAGTGGGCCGCGATGTCGCCGACCGGCACGTCCTCCAGAATGCCCAGCTCGGGTCCCAGGACGGCGGTGAGCCTGTCGACCTCCCTGAGGACCTTCTTGCTCTTCGACCCCACGTCGAGGATCTCGCCCACGATCTCCGGCAGCGGTACGAGGTTGCGGAAGCCCGCCACGCCCTCCGGCCGGAAACCGTCGGGCCGGTCGGCCAGTTCCTGGACCCGGTTCAGCACGCCCACCGTGAGCGGCTTCCCGCACACGGGGCAGATCCCGTCGCGCCCGCGCGTCTCCTCGGGTTCCATCCGGATGTCGCACTTGCGGTGCCCGTCGACGTGGTACCTGCCCTCCTCGGGGAAGAACTCGGTCGTTCCCGCGTACCCGGTCCCGGTCCGGAGCGCTCGCAGGACGGCGAAGTAGTCGAGGTCGGTCTCGAACACCGTGGTCTCGCGGCCGAGCATGGGCGGCGAGTGGGCGTCGGAGTGGCTGACCAGCCGGTAGCGGTCGAGGGCGGAGACCCGCCAGTTCATGGCCGGGTCGCTGGACAGCCCGGTCTCCAGCGCGAAGATGTGTTCGGAGAGCTCGCCGTAGCACTCCTCGATCGTGTCGAACCCGGACTTCGAACCGAAGACGCCGAACCACGGCGTCCAGACGTGGGCGGGCACCAGGTAGGCGCCGTCGCCGCTGCTCAGGGTGATCTCCAGCAGGGCGCGGGAGTCCATGCCGAGGACGGGCCGCCCGTCCGCGCTCAGGTTGCCGATCCGTTCGAGCCTCGCGTTGAACGCCGCGGCCTCGTCGAAGCCCGGCATGTAGACCAAATGGTGGATCTTGCGGGTGCGCTCGCCGCGCCGGTAGATCGTGGAAACCTCGGCGGACAGCATGAACCGCACCTGGTCGGAGGTCGCCCCGGCGGGCGGCGGACCGAGGACGTCCGGGGCGCTTTCATCACGTAACCGGAACAACCCGGGCTCCGCCGGTACGAGCTTCTCGCGCAACTGCTCGAACCACACCGGATGTGTGAAATCACCGGTGCCCATCAGCGCGATGCCCTTGCGCCGCGCCCACCATGTCAGATGTTCCAGATCACTGTCTCTGCTGCAGGCCCGGGCGTATTTCGAGTGAATGTGCAGGTCAGCATGAAACCGCATTCATCACATTCTGCCACAGGCCAGATACGGAGTTCGGTGAGCAGCCGGACCATCGCAGATCGGTGACGGTCTCCCCACTCCGCACCGGAAGGACCGGCCGCGCACCACCGATCCGCCACGCCCGCTGGACTTCACGAGCCGTGGCGCGAAACCTCGGGTGGGCCGTGGAAGTGAGATCGTCCCGCAGTGAGAGCATGATTCGTCGTCAGTTCCGACCTGGCCTCACCGCTGCCCGTACTCCACGGGCCCTGCCTTAGGAAAGATTCTGATGGCCGTCAGAGCGGAGTGGAGCTACCTCATCGGCCCTGCCCCGATGAGACGTCATGTCATCGGCCATTAAGCCCCACCGGCGAACTCCTGATTGGCTAGGATTGGCCCCATGGCTCTGCTGCGCATGGCGGTCGAGAACTACCGCTGTTTCAAGGAGCGGCAGGAAATCGAACTCCGCCCTATTACTGAGCCTTTTTCATCCCCTGACGGCGGACTGCTGGACACAGCGTGATCGCAAGACCCCTGTTTGCCTGACGGCATAGAGAAACCCCTGGTAGACG
>NZ_JBFAAE010000015.1:0-164965 GCF_040639575.1 Streptosporangium sp. NPDC023825
TCGTACATGAGCTGGTAGGTCAGCGTGCCCGACTTCGAGACCAGGCCGATGCGGCCCGCGCTGGTGATGTCGGCCGGGATGATCCCCGCGTTGGAGGCGCCGGGCGAGGCGATGCCGGGGCAGTTGGGCCCGATGATCCGGGTCTTGCCGCCCTTGGCGACCGCGTACGCCCAGAACTCGGTGGTGTCGTGGATCGGGACACCCTCGGTGATGACCACGCACAGCGGGATCTCGGCGTCGACGGCCTCCTTGACGGCGTCCTTGGTGAACGCCGGGGGCACGAAGACGACCGACACGTCGGCGCCGGTCTCCTTGATGGCCTCGGCGACGGTGCCGAAGACGGGCAGGCCCTCGTGGACGGTGCCCGCCTTGCGGGCGTTGACGCCGCCGACGACGCGGGCGCCGGAGGCGAGCATCCGGCGGGTGTGCTTGGTGCCCTCACCGCCGGTCATGCCCTGGACGATGATCTTGCTGTTCTCGTTCAGCCAGATGGCCATTACGCACCTACCGCGGCGAGCTCGGCGGCGCGCTTGGCCGCATCGTCCATGGTGTCCACCAGTTCGACGCCGGAGAGCTTGGCGTCGGAGAGAATCTGACGCCCGAGTTCGGCGTTGTTGCCGTCCAGACGGACGACCAGCGGGCGGCTCACGCTCTCACCGCGGGCGTCCAGCAGCTGGAAGGCCGAGACGATGCCGTTGGCGACCGCGTCACAGGCGGTGATGCCGCCGAAGACGTTGACGAAGATCGACTTCACCGCGGGGTCGGAGATGATGATCTCCAGGCCGGCCGCCATCACCTCGGCCGAGGCGCCGCCGCCGATGTCGAGGAAGTTGGCGGGCTTGGGCTGACCCGGGAACGCCTCACCCGCGTAGGCGACGACGTCCAGGGTCGACATGACCAGGCCGGCGCCGTTGCCGATGATGCCGACGGAACCGTCGAGCTTGACGTAGTTGAGGTCCTTGGCCTTGGCCGCGGCCTCCAGCGGGTCCTCGGCGGCCTTGTCCTCGAAGGCCGCGTGGTCCGTCTGGCGGAAGGACGCGTTGTCGTCGAGGGTGACCTTGCCGTCGAGGGCCTTCACCTGGCCGTCGGCGGACAGGATCATCGGGTTGACCTCGACGAGGGAGGCGTCCTCGTCGACGAAGGCGCACCAGAGCTTCTCGATGAGCTCGGCGGCGCCGTCGAGCGCGGCCTCCGGCAGCCCTCCGGCCTGGGCGATCTCGCGGGCCTTGGCCCGGTCGACGCCGTCCAGGGGGGAGACCGGGACCTTGGCGACCTTCTCGGGGGTGCTGTGCGCGACCTCTTCGATGTCCATGCCGCCGGCCGCGGAGCAGATGGCGAGGAACGTACGGTTGGCGCGGTCGAGCAGGAAGGAGAAATAGTACTCCTCCGCGATCGCGCTGGCCTCCTCGATCAGGACCTTGTGGACCGTGTGGCCCTTGATGTCCATGCCGAGGATGTCGGTGGCCTTCCGCTCGGCGTCGGCGGCGTCGTCGGCGACCTTCACGCCACCGGCCTTGCCTCGACCACCGGTCTTGACCTGGGCCTTGACAACGACACGGCCGGTCAGCTGCTCGGCTGCCGCCCGTGCCTCCTCCACGGTGTGCGCGACCACGCCGCGCGGCACCGGGATGCCGTACTCCGCGAAGAGCTCCTTCGCCTGATGTTCGAACAGGTCCACGAGGGTCCGTCCTTGCTTGTCCGGCTGGTGTACAGATGTGAGCGAGCCGACTCCATGATCCAAGGGGGAGCCCGGCGGTTTTGCGCCAATGAAGCCTAGCCCGCCTCGTGGCATGACCAGGTAACCGGGTTCCAGATCGTACGCCCCGAACGCTGTTCGCGCCGAACCGGCCGGTCCGGCGGCCGGTCCCGCGAGCCGGTTCACCGGGCCGGCGGGCGATCCGTCGGCGATCCGTCAGAGGTTCGCCGGACACCGGCTCGGGCGCTACGGCGAGAGACCCGTCGGGCGGGTGGGGACCGCCAGACGGATGAGGCGTCGTCGAACGGGCGAGAGGACCGTCAGACGGGTGAGGGGACCGTCAGACGGGCGAGAGAACCGTCAGACGGGTGAGGGGACCGCGCTCCGCACCCAGTCGACGATCTCCTGGGTGGTGGCTCCCGGGGTGAAGACGCGTGCGACGCCCATCTCCTGGAGGGCGGGCATGTCGGCCTCGGGGATGATCCCGCCACCGAACACCACGATGTCGCTCGCGTCGTTCTCCTTCAGCAGCTCCAGCACCTTGGCGAAGAGCGTCATGTGCGCGCCCGACAGGATGGACAGCCCGACCGCCGCGGCGTCCTCCTGGATCGCGGTGCGCACGATCTGCTCGGGCGTCTGGTGCAGGCCGGTGTAGACGACCTCCATCCCGGCGTCCCGCAGCGCCCGCGCCACGATCTTCACGCCCCTGTCGTGACCGTCCAGCCCCGGCTTGGCGATGACGACGCGGATCCTTGACACGGCATCCATCCAGACCTCCTTGTCTGCGCTCCCCTCGCGACGTGGGAGCTGTCCGCAGCGTAACCGGCCGCGCCGCGCCGGGCTCGGCGGGTCACCGCGAACCACGGTACAGCGCTGCAAACTCCACCGCCTTTTCCGTACGGCGCCGCGGTTCGCCTCCTCCCCGCGGCGGCGCCTCGGTTAAAACCGGCCGGAATGCACGGCGGAACCGAGGCCGTACGGAAAAAGGGAAACTAACCGTCCGTGATTGTCCGGAAACGAATTCCCGTTCCGGCGCCGCCGGATGACGGCCACAAAGGCCGGAAGGACGCCTCTGCACCGAACATGCACAATTAATTCAGACCGGCCCTTCAAATGCGCTACCGTTTTGTGATCTTTCCCCGCCAGACTATTCCTCCCCTCCCCCATCAGGGCGGGGGGTCAATCAGGAGGACTTTCCTTTGAAGCGATACATCGCCGGGCTGGCGTGCGCCGCTACGGCCGCGCTGAGCGTTCCGGCGCTGGCATCGACCGCGCACGCGCAGGCCGCCGATCCGGTCAGCGCGCTGAGGAGCCAGCTCAAAAGCGGCAACGGCGTCGCGTTCGTCGACACCGTCAAGATTCGAAGCGGCAAGAAGAGCACGCTTCTCGCCGACCGCAAGGGTGAATTGCAGCTCGGCCCCTCCGGAGTCGAGGCGTCGGACCACACCACCCAGTTGCGGGTCGAGGGGGACCTCTTCGCGTTCGGCACGGAAGAGAATACCTTCGGCCCGAAGGATGACGACGCCGAGGAAAAGAGCGAGGCGCAGAAGGACCTCGACAGGCTGTTCGCCGGGATGGCCGAGCCGGAACGAGTCGTGCGGGTCAAGAAGAAGGCGTATATCTGGGGCGGGGCGTTTGGCCAGTTCCTGCCGGCGGACAGGCCCTGGCTCGCGTACCCGAAGGACACGTTCGGCCTGACCGGCTCGCTGGGCCAGTTCGTCAACCCCGCCGAACCCGCGACCCTCAAGGCCCTCCTCGCGCGCGCCACGGTCAAGCGTCCGACCGCCTACTCGGGGAAGATCACTTTTGGTGAGCTCAACAAGGTCTCACCGTGGTTCCGTGCCAGGCAGGAGATCCCCCTGTCCAAGCAGCAGGCGAAGCTCACGGTCAGCTGGCGGCTGTTCCTCAACGCCGACCGCCTCCCCGTGCGGCTGACGACCTCGTCCCTGGATTTCACGGACGGGCCTACCACCACGATCGACACCCGCTACAGCGGCTGGGGCTCGAAGGTCACGATCGAAGCCCCGCCCGCCGACCAGATCTCCACGGTCAAGGAGCTGAACGAGCGGTTCGCGGCCGACACGCCCATTCCGCTGCTCACCGTCAAGTGATCCCTCCGCGCTGATCGCACCCCGGATCACCCGAGCCGCGCCCGGCGGGCCTCACCCGCCGGGCGCGGCTCGCGGCGTTCCGCGCCCCGCACAAGACCCGGCCCGTCGAGGAGTCTCCGCTCCCCCGATGGCACCCATGGCGTTCTCCATTCGCAGGGTCCCGATACCTCTGTCGATTCTTGATCCGATATTTCGGGATATAGGTAAGAATCTTGGTCCACCCTCCGCGACGACGCGAGGACACCTACGGGAGGACCCCCTCGATGAGGCGAATCATCGCCACCCTGACCGGCGCCACCATGGCAGCTCTGATCGTTCCCACGCTGGTGACCGTCACCCCGGCGGGCGCCAAGACCACCTTGACCGCCCAGGCCGCCGCGACCGACCCGGTCTCGGCGCTGAAGCGACAGTTCAGGACCCACCGGGGCGTGAAGCTCACCGAGAACACGAAGGTCATCGGTGAGGGCAAGAAGAACCGGACGATCTTCACTCGGCGGAACGGGGTGCTGGAGTTCGGCAGGACCGGCATGGTCGCCTCGGACCTGACCACCAAGTTCAACCTGCCTCTTCCGGACAGCGAGCTCAAGGGCCTGTTCGCCCCGTCACGGACGATCTCGCTGAAGGGCGTCAGCTACACCTCGGGCGGCATCTTCGCCGAGTCCATGCCCGAGGGCAAGAAGTGGCTGCGTACGCCCAGCGGCAAGGTCTCCCTGGTCAGCGCCGTCCAGCAGATCATCAGCACCGTCGAACCCGGCACGCTCAGGGCGACCCTCGCCCACACCCGCGCCAAGCGCCCCGGCGGGACGTGGGACGGCACCCGGACCACGGTCCACTCGGGCACGATCACGCTGGCCGAGCTCTTCAGGGTCTCTCCCGCGGTGCGCACGATGCTGGGCAAGAAGCCCACCGGCAGGTCCGCGACGCTCCCGGTGACCTGGAAGATCTATCTCGGCTCCGACCAGCTGGTCCGCCGGATCGTGTCGTCGTACACGGAGTCCACCCGGGGCCTCAACAGCACCGAGCTGACCTACGTCAACGACACCCGCTACACCGGCTGGGGCACCAAGGTCACGATCAAGGCACCGCCCGCCGGCCAGGTGGTCGAATTCGACGAGCTCCTCGGCGACGTCAACCAGCCCGAGGACCCCATCCAGGAGCTCTTCCAGGGCTGAACCGGCCCGAGGTGATCGGGGACGAACCGGCCGCGCCGATTCGCGGGCCGAACCGGCCCACGGTGCTCGGGAGGGCACCGCGGACACGGGAAGGGCCCGGGAGCAGCCACTCCCGGACCCTTCCCGGACTTCCCCGGGCGCCATCCGGCGGGGGTTAGAGCTTCTCCAGGGGCGCGTACGCCAGCAGCAGGGTCTTCTCTCCCCCGCCACCGAAGTCGATCTTGACCTTGGTCTTCTCCGCGATGCCGTCCACGGACACGACCGTGCCCAGGCCGAACTGGTCGTGGGTGATCCGGTCGCCGGGGGTCAGGTTGGGGATCTGCCTGCCGCCGGGCTTCCTGGCCGGGGCGGGGCGGGAGTCGCGGCGGGTGGCGGCGCTCCAGGCGCTCTTCTCCGGGTCGCTGCGCCAGTCGACGAGATCGGACGGGATCTCGGCGACGAACCGGGAGGCCGGGTTGAACGCGGGCGAGCCCCAGGAACTGCGGACGGCCGCCCTGGAGATGTAGAGGCGCTGCTCGGCCCGGGTGATGCCGACGTAGGCCAGGCGGCGCTCCTCCTCCAGCTCCTTGGGCTCGCCGAGCGAGCGCATGTGCGGGAAGACGCCGTCTTCCATGCCGGTGAGGAACACCACCGGGAACTCCAGCCCCTTCGCGGTGTGCAGCGTCATCAGCGTCACCACGCCCTGGCCGCCGTCGGCCGCAGGGATCTGGTCGGCGTCGGCGACCAGGGAGACCTGCTCCAGGAACTCCACCAGCGTGCCCTCGGGGTTGGCCTCCTCGAACTCGGAGGCGACCGAGACCATCTCGTCCAGGTTCTCCAGGCGGCTCTCGTCCTGCGGGTCGTTGGAGGCCGTGAGCTCCAGGCGGTAACCGGTGCTCGCCAGCACCTCCTGGGCCAGCTCCGAGGGCGTCATGTCGTCGGCCTTCACCATGAGCTCGTCCATCAGCGCGACGAACTCCTTGATCGCCTTGAGCGAGCGGGTGGCCATGCCCGGCGCCTCGTCCGCCCGGCGGAGCCCCTCCCAGTAGGGGATCCGCTCCCTGGTCGCGAACGCCTCGACCATCGCCTCGGCCCGCTCGCCGATGCCGCGCTTGGGCACGTTGAGGATGCGGCGCAGCGACACCACGTCGTTCGGGTTGGACAGGAAGCGCAGGTAGGCGAGCAGGTCGCGGACCTCCTTGCGCTCGTAGAAGCGCACCCCGCCCACCACCTTGTACGGCAGGCCGGTCCGGATGAAGATCTCCTCGAACACCCGGGAGGCGGCGTTGGTCCGGTAGAACACCGCGACCTGGCCGGGCACGACGTCCTCGTGGTCGGTGAGCCTGTCGACCTCCTGCGCGACGAACATGGCCTCGTCGTGCTCGTTGTCGGCGACATAGCCGATGATCTTCGCCCCGGCGCCCTGGTCGGACCAGAGGTTCTTGGGCTTGCGGCTCGCGTTGCGCGAGATCACCGCGTTGGCGGCGGACAGGATCGTCTGGGTGGAGCGGTAGTTCTGCTCCAGCAGGATCGTCCTGGCCTCCGGGTAGTCGCGCTCGAACTCCAGGATGTTGCGGATCGTCGCGCCGCGGAAGGCGTAGATCGACTGGTCGGCGTCACCGACCACGCACAGCTCGGCCGGGGCGACCGCGCCCTCTCCGCCCTCCCTGACCACGTCCCCGTCGGCGGTGCGCGGCTCGGGACGGCCGGCGATCTCGCGGATCAGGGTGTACTGGGCGTGGTTGGTGTCCTGGTACTCGTCCACCATGATGTGGCGCCAGCGGAGCCGGTAGTGCTCGGCCACGTCGGGGAAGATCTGGAACAGCGTCACCGTCAGCATGATGAGGTCGTCGAAGTCCATCGCCCCGGCCTCGGTGAGCTTCTGCTGATAGTTGCGGTACGCCTCGGCGAGCTTGCGCTCCAGGTGGGTGGACGCCTGGGCCGACGCCGTCTCGTAGTCGATCAGCTCGTTCTTGAAGTTGCTGACCTGGGCGGAGAACGACCTCGGCGGGTAGCGCTTGGGGTCGAGGTCCATCTCGCGGCAGACCATCGCCATCAGCCGCTGGGAGTCGGCCTGGTCGTAGATGGAGAAGCTCGTGGGGAAGCCCAGGCGCCTGGCCTCGCGGCGCAGGATCCGCACGCACGCGCTGTGGAAGGTCATCACCCACATCGCCGCCGAGCGCGGGCCGATGAGCCGGTCGACCCGGTCCTTCATCTCCCTCGCGGCCTTGTTGGTGAAGGTGATCGCCAGGATCTCCTGCGGCTGCACGCCCCGCTCGCCCAGCAGGTAGGCGATGCGGTGGGTCAGCACCCGGGTCTTGCCGGAACCCGCGCCCGCGACGATGAGCAGGGGGCTGCCGTGGTGCACGACGGCCTCGCGCTGCTGGGGGTTGAGCCCGTCGAGCAACGGATGGGTCAGGGAAGAGGCTGGGATCGACACGTCCCCTAGGTTAGAGCGACCGACCGACAACCGGGTCCAGCCACCGCAAAGGAATGCGGGTGGACTCCCTCTCGGTTGTGATGACGGAGCGGTACGCGGAAAAAACGGAAAGGCCTTCTCATGCTGTCCGAGAACGAGATCAACCGCGTATTGGCGGTCACCGCACACCCCGACGACGTCGACTTCGCCGCCGCGGGCACGATCGCGCTGTTCACCGACCGAGGCGTCGAGGTGACGTACTGCGTGGTCACCGACGGTGACGCGGGCGGCTTCGACCGCGAGCTGGACAACGGCGGCATGGCCGAGCTGCGCCGGGCCGAGCAGTCCAACGCCGCCAAGGCCGTCGGCGTGACCGACGTGCGCTACCTCGGCCACCACGACGGGACCGTGGTGCAGAGCCTGGAGCTGCGGCGTGACATCACCCGGGTCATCCGCCAGGTCAGGCCCGACCTGGTGATCACCCACAGCCCCGAGCGCAACTACCGGTTCATCGCCCCCAGTCACCCCGACCACCGCGCGGTCGGCGGCTGTGCCCTCGACGCCGTCTATCCCGACGCGCGCAACCCGTACACCTTCCCGTCGCTGCTGCTCGACGAGGGGCTGGAGGCGTGGACCGTCCGCGAGGTGTGGCTCAACGGCGGTCCGGCGCCCGACCACCACGTGGACGTCACCGACACCTTCGACCGCAAGCTCGCCGCCCTGCGCGCCCACGCCAGCCAGATCGGCCACCTGGAGGACTTCGAGAGCTTCCTGCGGGGCCGTTTCTCGCAGATCGCCGTCGAGGCGGGCTTCGGCGAGGGCCGCTACGTCGAGGCCTTCCAGCGGGTCTCCACCGTCTGACCCTCCCGAAGGTTCGAAGAGCGCCGCCGGAGGCGGGCCGCGACCGGGCCGCCGCTCCCGCCGTGAGCCCGGAGGGCACCCGGCCGGAGGAGCCGTAGCCGGGTCCTCCTCGCGGTCGCCGCCGGAGACCTGGCAACCTGGAAGGCACCCGACGGGAGGTCCGCGCCGTTGAACGGCATCGATCTGTCTCTCGCCACCGCCGTCGTCGTCCTCCTGCTGGCCACCGGGGCCGCCGCCGTCGCCCGGCTCGGCCGCCTCGGGCACGCGCCCGCGGTGCTCGTGGCGTGCCTGCGCGCCGCCGCCCAGCTCGGCGCGGTGTCCCTGATCATCGTGTGGGCCGTCGAGCGCGCGCTCGCGGTGACGGTCTTCGTGCTGGTCATGTACGGGGTGGCGAGCGTGACCGCCGGACGCAGGATCACCTCGGGTCCCGCCGCCTGGTGGGCCACGGTGCCCATCGCGGCCGGGACCCTGCCGGTCCTGGCGCTGCTGTTCGGCAGCGGCGTCGTCCCTCCGCTGGGCATCACGCTGATCCCGGTCGCGGGCATCCTGCTGGGCGGGTGCCTGACGGCCACGGCCCTCGCCGGACGGCGGGCCCTGGACGAGCTGGCCCACCGGCGCGGCGAGGTGGAGGCGGCGCTCTCGCTGGGTTTCTCCGAGCGGGACGCGGCACTGGAGATCTGCCGCCCGCCCGCGGCGCAGGCGCTGGTGCCCGCGCTGGACCAGACGGGAACCGTGGGCCTGGTCACGCTGCCCGGCGCCTTCGTGGGGATGCTCCTGGGCGGGGCCGGCCCGCTCCAGGCCGGAGTGGTGCAGCTCGTCGTGCTGGTCGCGCTGCTGGCCGCCGAGGCGGTGGCCGTGGTCGTCACGATCGAGCTCGCCGCCCGCGGCCGCTTCGGCGGCGGTCAGCGGCCGGGAGCGGGCCCCTCCGGCGGGGCCAGGCGGGCGAACAGGTAGCCCAGGGAGTTGGTCGCGACGTGGAACATCGCGGGGGCGGCCAGGCCTCCCCTCCTGCGCAGCTCGGTGAAGAGCACCCCCGCGAGGCCCGTCATGATCACCGACCCGGCCACGACGCGTGCCACCTGCCACGCGGGCGCCCTCCCGGGGACCCCGGACACGCCCGGTGTGCCCTGCACGTCCCGCGTGTCCGATCCGGCGGGCGTGCCCTGCGCGTCCTGCGCGTCCTGCGCGTCCGATCCGGCGGGCGTGTCCGGGGTGCCGGGCGTGTCCGGGGTGCCGGGGGTGTGCTCGCTCCCCGGCCCGCCCCCGGGACCGCTCCCCGTGCCCTCCGCGCCGGGGTCGCGGGCGGCCGTGATGTCGAGGGCCTCCCCCGCGGCCAGGCGGCTCAGGGCGGGGTTGGCGGCCATCATGTCGACGGCGGGCAGGACGTGCCAGAGGCCGAAGAGAACCGAGGAGATCGCGGTCGCCGTACCGTGGCCGTGGGAGCGGGCGACGAGCGCGTGCAGCACCCCGCGGAAGCCGACCTCCTCGAGCAGGACCGTGCCGACCGGCACCTGGAGCAGGGCCTCCTCCAGCGCGCGGGCGCGGGACAGCGACAGGGCGCGCTCGTCGCGGAAGAACCGGCGGGTGGCCGGGACGGCGACGCCCACGGTGTAGGCCGCGGCCACGGCGGAGGCGAGCGCGCCGCCGATCCGCAGGCCCCGCGCGCGCCGGTGGAATCCCAGCTCGGCCCAGGAGAGCCCGGAACGGCGGGCCATGACGACCAGCGCGCCGGTGGCCGCGGCCGAGGTCAGCGGCGCCAGCCTCGGCGCCACGCGGTTGTTGAGCACGTTGGCCGCCACCAGCACCGCCACCGCGCCCGCCTGCACGCCCGCCCGCACGCCCACGGACACACCGGGCACCGCCTCGGGTCCGGCGCAGGCGGCTCCCCCCGGCTCGCGCTCCATGCCCACGACTGCCCACGACTCCCTCGGACGCCGTCCCGCGCCCCGCGTGCCGGGCCGCGCCGGGGATCATGATCTTCGGGATCCCCTCGAATCCGGTTCGAGGCTACGCGATCGGAACTCGGCCCGCGGCGGCCTGGCGCCAGCCGGCGGGGAAGCGCAGGAGACGGCGTTCACGTACCGTCAGGCCGCCCCAGATCCCCTCGGGCTCGGCCGCGCGGAGCGCGTAGGCCCGGCACTCCTTCAGCACCGGGCACCGCTCGCAGACCGCCTTCGCCCGTGCCTCGTGCTCGGCCGACTGCGTCAGCGGGAAGAACAGCTCGGGGTCGCTCGTACCGCAGGCACCCCGCGCGGCCCAGCCGATATCCCGCATCGTCGTCAGCATGACATCGCCCCCTGATCGCCCCCTGGTGGCCAGCTGGTGGCCCGGCGTCCCCAGCCAGACTAGGCGGGCCCCGGCGGCGGGACATCAGCCTCTCGGCGGATTCACCCGTACCCATCGCGGCGTACTCCGGCGGCGCGCCACTCCCGTGACGCCCCCGCGGCGCCCCGGCGCCACCTCGTGGCCCGCCCCGGCGCCGCGTCGCGCGTCGCGGCCTCAGCAGGCTGTCGTCCCCTGGTTGTATCCCTTGGCGAACAGCTCCTGGCGCTGGCCCGCCGTGCCGTGGGCGTCCGGGCGCAGCCAGTCGTCGGTGGGATCGCCCGCCGCGGCGAGGTTGATCAGGAGCTCGTCCTCGTCGCCGGGCTCGGTCTGCAGCGAGCCGCCCTTGACGAGCGCCCCCAGGGTTCCCCCGGCGTAGCAGTCGGCCTGGAGCTCCTGCTCGATGTTCAGGCGGAACGCGGTGTTCAGCTGCGCCTGCACCGCGTGCCCGAACTCGTGCGGAATGATCACGTAGACCGAGCCGTCGCCCATCCGCTCGTAGAGCTCGTTCATCCACTGCTCGTCGTAGGCGATGAAGTGTCCCGCCGAGCAGTAGAAGGCGTTGTTCGGCACCGACGGCCGCCCGCCGCAGTCTGGCCCGTTCTCTCCCTGGTAGGCGATGAACCCGGTGACCGGGCGGTAGGTCAGGCCGGCCGCTGCGAAGGTCTGCTTCCAGTAGGCCTCGGTGAGCTCCCTGGCCAGCTCGACGTCCGACTCGAACGTCTGCCCCCGCGCGCTGGGCGTGGCCTGCCCGCCGGTGGGGCCGGCCTCCGGCTCCGTGCCCTCCTCCACGCTCCCGCAGGCGGTGACGGCCGCCAGAACCAGGGCCAGGACGAAGGAGAAGGCTCTCATACGCCCATCGTGACGGAGTCCGCGGCCCCGCGCGAGCGATCGGTCCGACCGGGGACCGGCCGGCGCGGAGGCCGGTGAGGCGCGGCGGGCCCCGCCGTCCCTCGCAGCGGCGGTCCCACCGGCGTTCCTGGCTGTTCCGGCGGCTCGGGCCGCGGTCCCGGAAACGATCTCGGCCCCGGTCTCACGGGGACGGCCAGGTGTGGACGGGCTCGTTGGTGTGCATGTTCTCGATGTAGCGCAGGGTCATCCGGCGCAGCGCCTCGTGCCTGTCGAGGTCGCCGAGCGCGTTCACCGCGTCGATCTGCCAGCTCGCCCCGGTGGTGCCCGTCAGGCAGCGCTGCTCGACGATCCCCAGCAGCCGGTCCCTGGCCCCGGGGTCCACCCCCCACAGGTCCAGCCCCTCGTGGGCGAGCGGCAGCAGGCGGCGCAGGATCAGCTCGGACGCGACCACCTCGCCGAGCCCCGGCCAGAACAGCCGGGCGTCCAGGCCGTACCGGGCGGCGGCGTGCAGGTTGTCCTGGGCCGCGGCGAACGACATGCGCGTCCAGACCGGGCGTTCGGCGTACGGGAGGACGCGCATGAGCCCGTAGTAGAAGGCGGCGTTGGCGGCGACGTCCGCCACCGAGGGCCCGGCGGGCAGCACTCGGTTCTCCACCCGCAGGTGCGGGGTGCCGTCCACGACCGCGTAGACCGGCCGGTTCCACCGGTAGACGGTGCCGTTGTGCAGGGTCAGCTCGCCGAGCTGCGGGGTGACGCCGCGCGCCAGCTCCTCGCGCGGGTCCTCGTCGTCGCACAGGGGCAGCAGCGCGGGGAAGTAGCGGGCGTTCTCCTCGAAGAGATCGAAGACCGAGGTGATCCACCGCTCGCCGAACCACACCCTGGGCCGCACCCCCTGGGTCTTCAGCTCCACCGGGCGGGTGTCGGTGGCCTGCTCGAACAGCGGGATCCTGGTCTCCTGCCAGAGCCTGCGGCCGAACAGGAACGGGGAGTTGGCCGCCAGCGCCACCTGGGGGCCCGCGACGGCCTGGGCGGCGTTCCAGTTGGCGGCGAACGCCTCGGGGCTGACCTGCAGGTGGAGCTGGAGGCTCGTGCAGGCGGCCTCGGGGGTGATGCTGTCGGCGTAGGCCTCCAGGAACTCCTCGCCCTCGATCGACAGGTGCAGGTCCTCGCCCCTGGCCGCGAAGATCTGCTCGTTGAGGAGCTTGTAGCGGGGGTTGGCCGACAGCGTGCCCTCGTGCACGTCGCTCTCTCGCAGCGTGGGCAGGATCCCGACCATCACCATGTGCCCGCCGACGGTACGGGCCCGTTCCTCGGCGTGGTTGAGCCGGTCCCTGATCACCTTCTCCAGCCGGGCCGCGCCGTCCCCCTCCAGGGATTCGGGCAGGACGTTGATCTCCACGTTGAACTGGCCCAGCTCGGTCGCCCAGTCGGGCTCGGCGATGGCCTCCAGCACCTCGACGTTCTTCATGGTGGCCTCGCCGCGCTCGTCCACCAGGTTGAGCTCGATCTCCAGCCCGGCCCTGGGCTCGTCGAACTCGAACCTGGACTCGCGCAGCATCTGCGCGAAGACGTCAAGGCACCGGCGAACCTTGTCCCGGTAGCGCCGCCGGTCCTCGCGGCTGAACACCATCGCAGGTACATCGCGTCCCATACTTCGCAGAGTCGCACAGAAGTAACTGCTCGTACAGAAGTCCGCGGGGTGAGGATGCCGTGGACGCCGGGGACACCGGGGACGCCGTGGACGCCGTGGACACCGGGCACTCAGACCAGGCGCCGCGCCGTGGCCCAGCGGGACAGCTCGTGGCGGTTGGAAAGCTGCAGCTTGCGCAGCACGGACGAGACGTGGGTCTCCACGGTCTTCACCGAGATGAACAGCTCCTTGGCGATCTCCTTGTACGCGTAACCGCGGGCGATCAGCCGCAGCACCTCGCGCTCGCGCTGGGTGAGCGAGTCGAGCTCGGGGTCGATCGGCGGGGCCTCGCTGGAGGCGAACGCGTCCAGCACGAACCCGGCCAGCCTCGGGGAGAAGACCGCGTCGCCCTCGGCCACCCGGCGGACGGCGTCGGTGAGCTCGCGCCCGCTGATGTTCTTGGTCACGTATCCCCTGGCACCGCCCCGGATCACGCCGATGACGTCCTCCGCCGCGTCGGAGACCGACAGCGCGAGGAAGCGGACCGTGGAACCGGAGCCGAGCACCCGGCGCAGCACCTCCTGGCCGCCGCCGCCGGGCATGTGCACGTCGAGCAGGACCACGTCGGGCCCCAGCGCGGCGATCGCCTTGACCGCGGACTCCACGTCCTCGGCCTCCCCGATCACCTCGATGGAGTCGCCCAGCTCGGCCCGCACGCCGGAGCGGAACAGGCGGTGGTCGTCGACGATCAGGACCTTCACCACACTCATCGGACTTCTTCCCCTCGCGGTCCCGAGGGCCGCTCTCCAGCTCGTCGCGATCCCGGGAGTCGTCCTGAGATCCGCTCTCCGCCCCGCCGCGATCCCGGGGGCGGGGCCCCGGCTCGCCGCGTCGTGGCTCGCTCGCCGCTCACGTCTTCTCCAGCTTCATGGTCAGCATCACTTCCGTGCCCTCGCCGGGCTCGGTCCGCACACGGGCGCTGCCCCCGTGGCGCTCCATCCGGCCGATGATCGACTGGCGGATACCCATACGATCCTCGGGCACATCGTCCATGTCGAACCCGATCCCCCGATCCCGGACGAAAATGGTGACCTCATCCGGTTCCGTCTCGGCGTACACGGAGACGACCTCGGACCCGGAGTATTTCGCGGCGTTGACCATCGCCTGCCTCGCGGCCTGCATCATCGCGGACAGTTCGGGGGTGAGCGGGCCGTCGCCGACGCAGACGACCTCGATCGGCACCCCGTGCGCGTCCTCCTCCTCGGCCGCGACCCGCCGCACGGCCGCGGCCACCGACGCGTCGGCGTCCTGCTGGGGCTGGTAGAGCCAGTTGCGCAGTTCCCGCTCCTGGGAGCGGGCCAGCCGCATCACCTCGCGCGGGTCCTGGGCGTTGCGCTGGATGAGCGTCAGGGTGTGCAGCACCGAATCGTGCACGTGCGCGGCCACCTCGGCGCGTTCCTCTTGCCGGATGCGCTCGCGGCGTTCGCGCTGCAGCTCCTTCCACAGGGCGGCCAGCCAGGGCGCCGCGATCAGCGCGACACCGCCCACGACCACCAGGGTGAACATGATCCCCGGACGCGCGTTGCCCAGCTCGTCGTTGGCCACCAGGAAGCCGATCGCGCCGACCACGACGAGCACGAGCCCGAGGAAGGTGCGGACCCGGTTCTGGCGGACCTGCCCGACGGTGTTGCTCATCCAGCGCTGCCGCCGGTCGGGGTCGGCCTGCTGCCACAGGATCAGCGAGCCGATACCGCCCACGGCGATCGGCCAGGCCCCGATCCCGGCGCCCGAGGCGCCGGTGAGCCAGCCCAGGGCGATGAGCGCCAGCCCGATCGCGGCGTACGCGGTGAGCTGGCTCCAGTCCCTGCCCGGCTCCCTGCCCTCGTACGGCTCGCGCGGGGTGAACATCCACAGGGCGGCGTACGCCAGGGCACCGAACCCGTCCGGGACGGTGAGCAGCACGAAGGCCAGCCGCAGCACGACCGGGTCGAGCCGGAGCTGGGCGGCGGCCCCCTGGGCCACCCCGGCGACCAGCCGCCCCTCCACCGGTCTCACCAGGCGGGGGAAGGGGGCGTCGTCGGAGGTCACGGGCGCCGCGTCGCGAACTGTCTGTCGGTCAGCCATATCGTCAGCATCGTCACATGAACCAGCCTGCCAGTGCATCAGGCGTTCCCCTGAAGCGACCCTGAGAGAGACCTGCCCTCTCCGGGACGACTCAGGGGTCTCCCGGATGCGTCATGGGCCGGGAAAGGCCACGATGAGGAACATGAACGACACCGGGCGGGCCCAGGATCCGGCGAGCTCGCCGTCCGCCTCCTCCCCCCTCGAGGAGCGCGATCTGAGGCGCAGCAACGAGGGGCGCATGCTCACGGGCGTCTGCGCCGGCCTGGGGAGATACGCCCGCATCGATCCCGTGGTGCTCCGGGTCGGTTTCGCGGTGCTGGTGCTCGGCTCCGGAATCGGCATCATGCTCTACATCGCGGCGTTCCTGCTGATGCGCGAGACCGACGGCGGCCCCGGCTACCTGGAGCAGTGGATCCGGCGCGACTTCGACGGCGAGACGGTCCTGACCCTGCTGACCGGCCTGTTCGCCCTCGGACTGATCGTCAACGTCTCCTCGGACGGCATCGGCACCGGCACGGTCGTGGTCGGCACGGTGTTCGCCATCGCCCTGCTCGCCGCCCATTCCCGCGGGGTCGACCTGCTGGCCGTGGCGAGGTCGCTGCCCGACCGGCTGCGCAGGCGCCGCGCCCCGTCCCCGTCCCCGTCCCCGTCCCCGTCCCCGTCCCCGTCCCCGGCCGACCGGTGGCCCGGCTCGCCCGCCCAGGCGCCGGGCGCCCCCGCCGGGCAGCGTCCCGTCGGCGAGCGGGATCCGGTCACCCAGGCCGCCACGTCTCCGGCCGGCCGGCCGGGCGCCGAGACGGTCGCGGAACCGTACGCGCCCGCGGCAGGCCCGGCGTCCGCGACGGCCCCGCCGCCGCCCGACTCCGGAACCCGGCCCATGCCCGCCTTCGAGAACCGCGCCGGGCAGGCGCCGGGCATGCCCCCGGGCCCCGTCGGACCGCCGGAACACGGACCGCGGGACACCCCGCCGGGCCCGTACGGCGCCGCGAGGCCGTTGTTCGACTCCTCCGGCGAACCCTTCTCGCCCTACGGCCCCTACCAGCCTCTGGATCCCCGGAGACGGCAGCAGCACTACTCCCCCTACGACCCGTCCGCGTACCTGGGGACGGTGGTGGCGCCGCCCAGGCCGCGACGGCGCGGATCGCTCGTCGGGAGCGTCACCATCTTCCTGGCCATCATCGTTGGAGGGATCATCGTGGCGATCCAGTCCGCCTCGGGATCGGTCAACATGACGGTCGCCGGCGGCGCGGTACTCGTCGTCATCGGCGCCGGCCTGCTGGTCGCCACCTGGTTCGGCCGGGGAGCGGGGCTGGTCGCGACCGGCACCGTCCTGTCGCTCGCCCTGATCGCGGGGTCCACGCTGGGCGGCGTGCCGAAGAAGTTCGGCGACTACACCTGGCGGCCCACCACCCTGTCCGAGGTGGCGCGCACCTACTCGGTGGACGTGGGAGAGGGCAGCCTCGACCTGGGCGACCTGGCCCTGCCCCCCGGCTCGCGGACCGTCGTGAACGCCTCGGTCTCGGTCGGCGAGATAAGGGTGATCCTGCCCCCGACGGCCAGGGTCGAGGTGAACGGCTCCACCAGGTTCGGCGACGTCAAGATCGACCATACGGTGGAGGGCGGGGCCGACATCCAGCACAACAAGATCCTGGAGCCCGAGGTGCTCCCCGAAGGGGACGTGGCCACCATCGTGCTGAACATCAAGGCCGGCCTCGGGGACGTGGAGGTGCGCCGTGCGGCCTGACCTCGAAGGGACCGAGCGCCGCCGCCGCGTGCACCGCACCGACTGGATGGCCCTGCTCAGCGGCGTGGTGTTCATCGCGGCCGGCATCGTCTTCATCAGCGAGCCGTCCGTCCAGCCACTGGTCATGCTCATGGTCCTGGTGAGCGGCCTGGGCTTCGCCGGTCTGGTCGCCATCCTGGTCAAGGCCGTCCGGCGTTAGGCGTCCCGTCCCGGCGGTCGCCGGCGACGTCAGGACCTCACGGCAAAACGCCAGATCAGGCATTAGAGTCGGAGCATGCCGGCCCTGGAGTTCGTCAGCACCGTCCGCGCGACGCGGGCCGGTCTGACGGACACGCTCGCCGACGTCGAGGGCATGACCGCGTGGGGCCGGGCGCACGCCGCCGAGCTGGGGATCGGCCCGGGCTTCCTCGCCTCGGAGGAGCTGCGCGCCGAGGTGGTGGAGCTGCGGCAGGCCGTACGGGCGCTCTTCGCCAGGGCCGTGCGGCCGGGCCCCGCGAGCGGCGCGGACGCGCACCGGCTCCCGGGGTTCGCCGAGTCGCTCGACCTGGTCAACGCCGCGGCGCTGGCCGTGCCGCTGGCCGCGCGGCTGGAGTGGCCCTCCGACGACGTCCCCCGCGCGCGGACCGTCCCGGACGGGGGGGCCACGGAGTCGGCGCGGATCCGGGCGGCCCTGGCGACGTCGGCGATCGAGCTGCTGGCCGGGCCCCTGCGCGAGCGGCTCCGCACCTGCCCCGCGCCGCGCTGCGTGCTCTACTTCCTCAAGGAGCACGCCCGGCAGGAGTGGTGCTCGGTCGGCTGCGGCAACCGGGCCCGCGCGGCCCGCCACTACCACCAGCACCGCGACGGCTGACCCCGCCCGGCCGGTTCTCCCTTTTCACGCCCCGACCGGTGGGTCTCACCGCCCCGACCGGCGGATCTCATGCCTGGATTCTCGAAGGTGTGATTTGCGTCATACATTTCTAATGGGAAAAATGATGATTATGCATTAGATTTGTCTTCAGTCAGACTAACGGAACCAACCGTTAGAAAGCTGAAGGGAGAGACCAGATGACCTTCCAGACCGGCCACGTCGGCCTCAACGTCTCCGACCTCGACAGGTCCAGGGACTTCTACGTGAAGATCTTCGGCTTCGAGGTCCTCGGCGAGTCCGGCGAGGCGGGCCGCCGGTACGCCTTCCTCGGCCTCGACGGCACGCTGGTGCTCACCCTCTGGCAGCAGAGCGAGGGCCGCTTCGCCACCGGCCTGCCCGGCTTGCACCACCTGTCCTTCCAGGTTCCGGACATCGAGACGGTCCGCCGGGCCGAGGACGCGATCAGGGAGGCCGGCGCCACGCTCCACCACGACGGCGTGGTGGCGCACCGCGAGGGCGCGTCCTCCGGCGGCGTGTTCTTCGAGGACCCGGACGGGATCCGGCTGGAGATCTACGCGCCCACCGGCGCCGAAGGTTCCCCCGTCCCGGTCGCCGCCGCCCCCACCTGCGGCTTCTTCTAAACGATCGTGGAGCACGCAGGAGAGCTCGCGGTTCAGCGGAGGGCCGGGGTACGCGCGGTGGCGCTGGGTTCGGCCAGGACCCGGCCGGAGATCCCGGCGGTGGCGGCCGAGTTCCTGGGGCGGCAGCGGATGCTGCTGATCGGGGCGAGGGGGCGGGACGGGCTCCTGTGGGCGTCCGCCCTGACCGGGCCCGAGGGCTTCGCCCGGGCGCCGGACGAGCGGACGGTCGTGGTCGACGCGCTTCCCGGCGAGCACGACCCGCTGGCCGGACTGGACGGGGGCCAGATCGGGATGCTCGCGATCGAGCCGTCGAGCAGGCGCAGGATGCGGGTCAACGGCACGGTCTCGCGGGAGGGCGGGCGGCTGATCGTCCGTACCGAGCAGGCGTACGCCAACTGTCCCAAGTACATCCAGGCGCGGGAGGTCGTCGCGGAACCGGCCGAGCCGGGGGAGCCCACCCCCGGCTCCGCAGGCTTCTCCTCGGGGACGGTGTTCGGCGACGAGGACCGGGCGTGGATCGAGGGCGCCGACACGTTCTTCGTCGCCACCTCCGCGCCCGGTCTCGGCGCCGACCTGTCACACCGGGGCGGCAACCCCGGGTTCGTCCGGGTACTGGACGACCGGCGGCTGGTCT
This sequence comes from Streptosporangium sp. NPDC023825, assembly GCF_040639575.1. Classification (NCBI taxonomy): domain Bacteria; kingdom Bacillati; phylum Actinomycetota; class Actinomycetes; order Streptosporangiales; family Streptosporangiaceae; genus Streptosporangium; species Streptosporangium sp. NPDC023825. Next base: position 19,036 of record NZ_JBFAAE010000015.1, read on the forward strand.
GGCCGGACTACGCAGGCAACTTCATGTACATGACGCTGGGAAACCTGGAGCTGGATGACAACTGCGGCCTGCTCTTCCTCGACTGGGAGGGCGGCGACGCCCTGCACCTGACCGGGCGTGCCCAGGTCGACTGGGATCCGGGAGACGTCCCGGGCGCGCAGCGGCTGGTCCGGTTCGAGGTGGACCGTATCGTCCGCGTACGGGGAGCCGTCCCGCTCCGCTGGGGACGCGCGGAGTACTCCCGTCACAACCCGCCGGTCTGAGGGCGCGGCGGGCGCATCGTCCCCGCCAACGGGGGCAGTACCAGGGGAGCGGGCACCGAACTGGAGTGCGGACACGGACCGTCGCAGGAGGTCCGGCCGGGCTTCAGGGCGGCATACTGGCAATACGCCCCCGTGTAGTCGTAATGTCGCGACAGCGGCCGACCGGTGAGGAGCCGAGCGATGGCGATGCGATTCGAGCACGAGTTCACGGTTCCCGTACCTGTCGACCAGGCGTGGCCGGTGCTGCTCGACGTCGAGCGGATCGCGCCCTGCCTGCCCGGAGCCGCCGTGGAAAAGGTCGAGGGCGGCTCCTTCACCGGCCGGATGAAGATGAGGATCGGGCCGATCACGGTGACGTACCAGGGCCGGGCCGCCTTCGAGAAGGTGGACGAGGACACCCACTCCATGACCATCAGGGCCTCCGGCAAGGAGGCCAGGGGCCCGGGCACGGCGGGTGCCACGGTCGTCGCGCGCCTGCACCCCGACGGCCGCAACACCCGGGTCACCGTCGACACCTCCTTCGACGTGACCGGCCGCCCGGCCCAGTTCGGCCGGGGCGTGATGACCGAGGTCGGCGAGAAGCTGGTCGACAGGTTCGCGGCCGGCCTCTCCCGCCTGCTGGGCGAGGGCCCCGGCGTGGAGACGGCCGCCGATACGGCCCCGGGGACGACCGGCGTGGGCGGCTGGAGCGCGACCGCGAGGCGGGAAACGGTGCCCGCGGGGCCGGACGACGTTCCGGCGGTCTCGGAGACCTGGGGTCCCGGCCCGGCGCGCCCCGCCGATTCCGACGACTCACGCGAGCCCGTCGACTCCACGACCGCACCCGCCGCGCCCACCGGTCCCGCGGGCTCGACGGCCTCCGGCCAGGAGAGCCCCGGCACCACCGGCTCGGCGTTCCCCGGCCCGGCGGGCTCGACACGTCACGGCACGGAGGGCCACGAGGGCACGGCGGCCTCCGGCGGCACGGACCATGGTGCGGCGTCCGGACTGGGCGGCCCCGGCGGCCCGGAGGACCTGAACGGCCCCGGCGTCCCAGGCGGGCCGGAGCGTCACCTCAGCGCGGTGCCGACGCCGGCCGGCCTCGCGATCGACGAGGAGGAGGAGTCCCGCCAGAGCCACCCGGCGGGCACCTCGCGCACCTCGCTCAGCCCCGACGAGGAGGCTCTGAACCTCCTGGAGGTGGCGGGCATGCCGCTGCTCAAGCGCGTCGCCCCGCTGGTCGCCGCGCTGACGGCCCTCGTCCTGCTCGCCTGGCTGATCCGCCGCGCCCTGCGCCACTAGCCCCGCGCCCGCACCGGCCCGGTACGCCGCTCACCGCGGACACCGGCCAGGCGGGTGAGCGACCGTCCGTCGCAGAGCGTCCGCCCGCGCGACCGGCGCCGGTTCCCCGCCCGAAAGAACATTCTGTCGACCGCCGAAAAGCGATTAGGCTCTGAAGTCGATCACGCTCACCGTGGATCTGATCTCTTGGCCGGTCGGCGGCGAATTCCACGGAAGCGCCGCCGGCCCCCGTGTGTGACGATGTCGCGGAGGTCGCAATGAACACCGACGGCAAGGACGGAACCTTCCGCCAGGCCTTCGCCGTAACCGAGTTCCGGGCGCTGTGGGCGGCCATAGCAATCGTGCGGACCGGAACCCAGCTGGGGCGGGTGGCTCTGGCGGTGCTCGCCTACGAGCGCACCGGTTCGCCCGCCGTCACCGCGCTCGTCTACGCACTCACCTTGCTTCCGGCGCTGATCGGCGGGCCGCTGCTGGGCGGCCTGGCCGACCGCTACCCGCGCCGGCGGCTGATCATCGTCTGCGGGCTGACCCGAGCCGTGCTGATCGCGCTGGTCGCCGTCCCGGCGATCCCGCTCCCGGTGCTGTGCGCGCTGCTCTTCGTCTCTCAGCTGCTCGAGTCGCCCACCGTGGCCGCCCAGATGGCGATGACCCCCGACATCCTTCCCCGCGAGGTCTACCAGGCCGGTATCGCGATTCAGCACCTCACCGCGCAGACCGTCGCGCTGGCCGGGTTCGCGGTCGGGGGCGTGCTGGTGGCGACGGTGGGAACGACCTGGTCGCTCGCCCTCAACGCGGCGGCCTTCGCGCTGGCCGCGCTGATCGTGTCCCGGGGCGTCCACGCGCGACCCGCCGCCCGGGTGCGCGACGCCGACGACCCGGTACGGCGGGACGGGCCGATGGCCGGGCTGCGCCTGCTCGCCGGCGATCGCCGGCTACGGAGCCTGCTGGCGCTCGCCGCCCTGGCCGGTTTCCACGTCGTTCCCGAGGGGCTGGCCGCGCCCTACGCCGCCGGGCTCCAGCAGGACACCGCGATGGTGGGCCTGCTCATGGCCGCCATTCCGGTGGGCAACGTGCTCGGTGTCTTCCTCTTCACCCGGTTCGTGCCCGCCGCGACCCGGTTGCGGCTGCTCGGGCCGCTCGCGCTCGCCACGAGCCTCCCCCTGCTGGCGTCGGCGTTCATCCCCGGCGTCGCCGCGGCGCTGTCGTCGTGGTTCCTGATAGGGATGCTGAGCGCCTACCAGGTCACCGCGAACGCGGAGTTCGCCAGGATCACCCCTACCGAGCGGCGTGGCCAGGTGCTGGGCATCGCGTCGTCGTTGCTGGTGGCGTCGCAGGGGCTGGGCATCATCGTGGGCGGCCTGCTCGCCACCCACCTGGGAGTGATGGGAGCCCTCGGCGTCGCGGGGGCGGCCGGACTGGTGGTCGGCGTACCGGCCGCCCTCGGCTGGCAGCGGGCCCGCACCCGTCCGGAGGTCCTCTCCCCACCGTCCGCGTGACGGCCGGCGGCGACGCCGGCCGCTCGGGACGAGGGTGGTGGTGTCATGAGGTCGAGGTCGGCGAACCGCCGCGCCGGGCGGGCGGTCCGGATCGCGTCGGCGACGGCCCGCAGAGGGCGACGGCTCTCAGGGTGACGCTCCGTAGCGGGTGGCGATCGCGGCGGCGCGGTCGTGCAGGGAGTCGCGCAGCCACTGCGGGGCCAGGGCCTCGGCGTTCGTGGTGAGCTGCCACAGCGCCCATTCGGCGTGTCTCGGGTCCTGGAAGGTCACCTCCAGCCGCAGCCGGCCGTCCGGGTCGGCCTCCTCGGCGTGGACGGCCAGTGCGGTGCCCACCAGCTCCTCCCGCCGCGCCGGGTCCACCCGTACCAGCACGCTGACCAGGTCGCCGCCGGCCCGGAAGCGCGTGCCGCGTTCCTGCCAGACCCGGTCCAGATCGACCCGGTCCGGTCGCTGCGCGGGTTCGGCGAGCTTCTCTGCGGCCAGGACCCGCGACAGCCGGTAGGTGCGGTCCGCGCCGGACCTCGTGGCCAGCAGGTAGCCCCGGTCGCGTACGGTGACCAGGCCGATCGGGCCCACCGTACGCCACTTCGGGGCCTGGTCCGCGGCCGCGTAGTGGATGCGCAGCCTGTGTCCGGCGAACACCGGACGCGCTCGACGAGGCCGCTCCCGCCCGAGCGTCCGGGGCGGAACTCGCTAAACCGCCGAGCCTTCCGGACGGGCTTCACCTCCGGCCCGGATGCACTGGGCCCAAGATCCCGAGCACGGCCCCGGCGCGGAGATTCTTGGAGATCTCCTCACGGCCTCCGTCGTCGAACTCGGTTGCGGGCCGGGGCACCACCTGGCTCATGTCGCGTCCAGTGGCGCGACCGGTGTCGGTGTGGACATCGCCGCCGCTCAGATCGAACGCGCCCGTGCCTCGTACGGGCACCTGCCCAGTGCCACTTTTGTCCTCAAGGACGCCGCGGCTTTTCTCACCGGCACCGGCGACACCTTCGACATCTGCTGCTCCGTCTTCGGAGCCATTGGGCTTACCCCTCTCGACATCCTGCTCCCCGCGATCGCCGTCGCGCTGCGCCCCGGCGGCCTTCTGGCGTTCAGCGTTCCGTTGAGTTGGGCCGACCCGCCATCACCACGAGCCATCCCAATGGATACCTGTGGAAACGTGACCCGGTCGCCGACTGGCCGGGCAGCGCAACGGCGGCCTGGATCGACGACGATTTCACGGCGGCGGATCACAGATGGGCAGCGGATCGAACCGCCTCGGGGACTCCCACGCTCCTCGTCCAGCCCCAATCCGCGATCGGGCTCCTGTCTGGACATCTGGAGACGGTCCGCGCATGGGTGTGCGCCCTCGGCTCATCAGGGCGCGAAGGAATGACGCTTCAGGAACCCGTGTGAGAGCGACGGAGTACAAGCAACCCCAGATCTCTTGAAGCCCCACACAATCCCAAAAACAGTGTCATCAGTGCACAAGTGGGACAACTGCCTACTTTTTCTCGGGAATACCTCGGATCGTGATCAATATCCCGGAATGCAGCGTTGTGGTCATCACCTACAACGATGCCGGGCGGCTGGCCAGGGCCGTGCGGTCCGCGCTCCGGCAGTCCCTGCGCAACATCGAGGTGATCATCGCGGACGACGCGAGCACCGACGGCACGGGAAAGGTGGCCAGGGAGTTGCAGCGCAGGGACGCGAGGGTCCGCTACCTGCGCGGGGAGGTCAACAGCGGCGGCTGCGGGGTGCCGCGCAACAGGGGGGTGGCGGCGGCGCGGGCGCCGTACGTGATGTTCCTGGACAGCGACGACGAGCTGACGAGACACGCCTGCAAGAGCATGCTGCTGGAGATCGAGCGGACCGGAGCGGACTTCGTCACCGGGCAGATCACGAGGCTGTACGAGCAGACGGGGAAGACCGCGCGCTACTACCCCGCGCTGTTCACCAGGCGCAGGACGGTGGAGGGCATCGCCCGGGAACCGGAGATGTTCCTCGACTCCTTCAGCACCAACAAGCTCTACCGGGCCGAGTTGCTGCGGAGGGTGCCGTTCCGCGAGGACATGCACTACGAGGACCACGTCTTCAGCACCGCCCTGTACTGCGCGGCGCGGCGGTTCGCCGTGGTCCCCTGGGTGGTCTACCTCTGGCACCGGGCCTCGGCGGAGGGCGACGAGCGGCTGTCGATCTCGCTGTGCCTGACGGAGATGGCCAACGTCCGCTCCAGGATCAGGGCGGCCCGGCTGAGCGACGACATCCTGCGGGACAGCGGCCTCGGCGGCCTCGGCGACCTGGTGCACGAGCGGCAGCGCCGCTTCATCCGCCAGGACCTGCGGGTCTACCTCAACCCGTTGCCCTCGCGCGACCCGGCGTGGATCGAGGAGTTCGTCTCGGTGATCCACCCCTACCTCGCGGAGCTCGACCCGGTGGTGTTCGAGAAGGTCGACCCGCTCATGCGGGTCTGCTGCAGTTTCATCCTCGACGGCAGGCCCGACGAGCTCCTGGTGGCCGCCCGGTCGCTGAACGGGCCGAAGGCCCCGCCGCGCGTCGCCGTCCGGGAGGGCGGGCGCACCTACTGGGGCACCGTCGCCGACGAGAGACGGGAGATCACCTCGCTCCGGATGGCCGAGCTCCCCTACAGCGCCTCCCGGCTGCGCCACGAGGCGGTCGTCACCGGGCAGGGCCCGCTGATCAGGCTGGCGATCACGACGTACGACCCGTTCGGGGTGCTCGCCGCCACGCCCGGCTGGACCGCGTTCCTGCGGTTCAGGAACCATCGGGTACGGCTCGACCCGCGCCCGCGGGAGGGCGACGGCGGGTACACGAGTGAGGCGACGATCGACCTCGCCGCGATCCGCCACGGCCGCCTGGGCTTCGAGGGCCGCTACGACCCGGTGATCGAGATCGTCAACCCCGACGGGCGGGTCACCTCCGACCGCCTGCTCGTCGACCCGTGCACCGCGCCGTTCGGCACGACCGTCCTGTGGCACGAGGTCGTCGTCAAGGCGGAGGGGTCCGCCGCGTTCCTGCGGGTGCTCTGGCGCCGCCAGGGGATGCTGCGGCAGCTGCCCCGGCTCAAGCGGGCCGCCACCCGCCTGCTGCGGAAGGTGGGCGGGCCCGAGGTGAAGCTCCGCGTCTACAAGGGGCTGATCTCGGTGCTGCCGCCGCGCGCGGACCTGGCCCTGTTCGAGTCCGACGTCGGCGCCGGGTACACCGGGAACCCGCGGTACATCTACGAGGAGCTCAGGCGGCGCGACACGCCGCTGAAGGTGGTGTGGTCGGTCGCCGAACCCCAGGGAAACCTTCCCCCCGAGGTCACGCCGGTGCGGCGGATGAGCTGGCGCCACATCTGGACCATGGCCAGGGCGGGCTACTGGGTCGACAGCCACGGCATGCCGCTGGCCTACCCGAAACCGCCGGGCACCCGCTACCTGCAGACCTGGCACGGCCAGGGCATCAAGTCGGTCGGCTTCGACGCGCCCGACCTGCGCGCCGACTTCGACGGGCCGAGGGCGACCTGGCGGGCCGCGGTGGAGCGCTGGGACGCGCTGGTCTCGCCCAGCGCCGAGTTCGAGCGGGTCTTCGTCCCCTCCAACGGCTACCGGGGGCGGCTGCTGCGGCACGGCTCGCCCCGCTGCGACGTGCTCGTGCACGGCGACCGGGAGGCGGCCGGGCGGGCGAGGGAGGCACTGGAGATCCCGCACTGGTCCAGGGTGCTGCTGTACGCCCCCACCTACCGCGACCGGGCCAAGGGGTCCGGGCAGTCGGTCAGGGCCGACCTGGCCTCGATGGCCGAGGCCCTGTCCGGCGACTGGACGGTGGTCCTGCGGACCCACCCTGTCGAGCGGTTCGAGGTGCCCGAGCACCTGCGCCACTTCGTCCGGCACGCGGGATCGTACCCCGAGGTCAACGACCTGATCCTGCTCTCGGACGCGCTGCTGACCGACTACTCGTCGCTGATGTGCGACTACGCGGTCACCGGACGGCCCATGCTGTTCCTGATCGACGACTGGGACGAGTACCGCAGGGTGGAACGCGGCGTCTACCACGACCTGCCCTCGATCGCCCCCGGCCCCTGCCTGACCACGACCGAGGAGCTGATCGAGGCGCTGCGCGACCTCGAAGGCACGACGGCGGCGTTCGCCTCCAGGTACATCGCGTTCCGCAGGACGTGGTGCGCCGACGAGAAGGGCCACGCCGCGGCGAAGGTGGTGGACGCCTTCTTCGAACCCTCCCGTGCCCGGGCCTCCCGGCCCGCCGGCGTGCGGGAACGCGCCCCGGCCAGGGCGCGGCAGCTGAGCCGCCTGCCGCTGCTGGGACGGCCGCGGTGAGCGGCGGGCTTACGGGGGGCGGGCGTACCGGGGCGGTGGTGTTCGCATGCATGGACGCCGACACCCTGGGCGGCGTCCAGCGGGTCACCCACACCATGGCGCAGGGCCTGGCCGAGCGGGGCCGCGAGGTACACGTGATCGGGCTGCACCGGGCGGAGAAGCCGTTCCGTTACGTGGAAAGGCCGCGCTACACCAGCCATGTGATCCACCGCGCTCCGGTGGGAAGGCTCTCGCGGCTGGGCAGGCGCCGCGAGCGGCGGGCGCTGGGCAGGCTGCTGCGGGAGGTGGGGCCGGGGTTCGCGGTGCTCGCCTCGCCCGGCGTGGTCGCCCGGATCGGGAACCTGCTGCCCGATGGGCTGCTGCCGATCGGGCAGTACCACGGCTCGTACGAGCACGCGCGGGGATCCTGGCACCTCGGCTCGGTCCGCGGCCACTACGCCGCCCTGGAGAAGGCGGTGTTCCTCAGCGAGGAGGACGCGTGGCTGTTCTCCGAGCACGCGCTGCTGCCCAACACCTGGTCCATCCCGAACCCGCTGCCCGCCTGGCCGGCGCGGACCGCGGACCTGACCGCCCGCCGGGTGCTCGGGGTCGGCAGGCTGGAGGGCGTGAAGCGGTTCGACCGGCTGATCTCGGCCTTCGCGGAGGCGTGCGGCCGGCCGGGTCCCGGAGGTTCCGGAGTTCACCCGGAACTCGTGGAGACCCGTCGCGCGGCGGGTGAGGACTGGGAGCTGCACCTGATCGGCGAGGGGGTCGAGCGGGGGCGGCTCCTGTCGCACGCGGCGGCGTGCGAGGTGAGCGACCGGGTGGTGTTCCGCGGCGCGGTGCCCGCGGCCCGGATGGGGGACGAGTACCTGGGCGGGTCGGTGCTGGCGCTGTCCAGCGAGCACGAGGGGCTGCCCCTGGTGGTCGGCGAGGCGGCGTCCTACGGGGTGCCCTCGGTGGCGTTCGACGTGTCGGGCGGGCTCAGGTCACTCGTCCTGGACGGGCGGACCGGGGTGCTGGTGCCCCCGGCCGACGTGACCGCGCTCGCCGCCGCGCTGGCCGGGCTGATGGCCTCGGCCGAGGAGCGGAGGCGGCTGGGAGCCGCCGCCCGCGCGCACGTCGAGGCGTTCCGCCCGGACCGCGTCCTGGACCGGTGGGAGGCGTTGTTCGAGCAGGTCACCCGCTGAGCGGCACGGGCTCGTGCTCAGCGGGTCACCCGCCGGTCCCCACCGGCTCGCCACGAGCAGGTCGGACCGGCCGGGCCGATCACCCGCCGGTCCCCACAGGCTCGCCACGAGCAGGTCGGACCGGCCGGGCCGGTCACCCGCTGACCGCGACGGGTTCGTTGCGCGGCAGCGGCACTCCCGCCATCACGATCTGGGCGGAGGTGAGCCGGGCCCCCAGCGGGTTCGGCTCGCGGAGCCGGATCAGCCGGTCGAACGCGACCCGCTTGACGCGGGCCAGCTTCCGCTTGGCCGCGGTCCGCTCGTAGGAGACCATCCGCGAGGTCTCGACCTTCGGCGCGCCGGTGAGCTCGTACCCGTACGTCTCCAGCCGGTCTCCGAGCACGCTCTCGCACAGCGAGACCTCGCCGGGGTCGAGCCGGTCGCGCCACGAGCCGGTCCGCACGGTGGTCACCTCGCCGAAGGTGCGCGCGTGCCAGGTCTTGCGCGCGGGTACGGCGATGTCGGCCATCGCGCCCGGGTCGCACATGGCGGGGTCGAAGTCCTCGCCGAGGAACTCGCACAGCCTGCGCAGGTGGGCCTCGGGCTCCGCGGTCAGGTCCTCGTAGCGCAGCTCGTGGTAGCTGCCCTCGGGGAGCTTCGGCGCGCCGTGCCGGGCGAAGTCGATCGCCTCGGCCCAGGCGGACACCGCGCTGTAGACGCTCCCGTTGTACCAGGGCATCTCCTTCAGCGACGCCACGCAGTCGCGGCCGTCCCTGATCAGGTGCACGAACTGGGCGTCGGGGAACAACCTCAGCAGCACGTCGGTGTACTGGAAGTACGAGGGCCGCTTGTCGCCCCAGCGCGGCTTGCCGTGCCTGGCCGCGTACGCGCGCAGCACGATGCCCAGCGCGGAGCCGAGCGTCGGCGGCCCGTCGACGATCTGCTCCAGCACGTCGTCGCGGTCCAGGTCCAGCTCGTGGAAGCGCGTCTGGCGCCGGTCGACCACCCACTCGCCGAGCTCGCGCCGGCGTTCGGCGGCGTTGAGGTCGCCGAACTGGAGCCGCCGCTGGTAGGTGGAGACCATGAATCGGGTCTCCGGCGGGATGGCGACACGCGGGTGGGCGTGCAGCATCAGCTGCAGCATCGTCGTCCCCGAACGGGGACAGCCCAGGATGAAGATCGGGCGATCGGAGGTCATGTCAGACCTTCGCAAGCTCGCCGAGCTGCCGGCTGGTGAGCCTCGCGGCCACCGGGCTCGGCTCGCGGAACCGGTTGACGCGGTCGCGGAACTCCTTGCGCCTGCGCGCCCATCGCCGCTTGGACGCCGCCTTCTCGCACGCCTGGACGTGGGCCTTGCTCGCCTTGGGCGCGCCGCTCAGCTCGTAACCGTTGGCGGTGAGCCGGTCGGCCAGCACGGTCTCGCACACCGAGATCTCCCAGGGCTCCAGCCTGGCCTTCCACGAGCCCGCCCGCGCGGTCGTGACGTCGCCGTGGGTGTTGCTGTGCCAGACCTTGTGCTGCGGGATCGCCACCCTGGCGACGTGGTACGGCTCGGTCATCGCCGGGTCGTAGTCTTCGCCGAGGAAGTCGCAGAGCTTGCTCAGCTCGGTCTCCGGGTAGGCCGTCAGGTCCTCGTAGCGCAGCTCGTAGTAGCTGTCGGCGGGAAGCCTCTTGGCGTGCCGGCGGCCGTAGTCGATCGCCTCGCTCCAATTGACCGCCGCGTGGAAGACGTCCTTGGTGTACCAGGGCATCTCCTTCAGCGACGCCACGCAGTCGCGGCCGTCCCTGATCAGGTGCACGAACTGGGCGTCGGGGAACAGCCTCATCAGCAGGTCCACGTGGTGGTAGTAACTGGGCCGCTTGTCACCCCAGCGGCTCTTGCCGTACTGCTCGGCGTACGAGCGGAAGGTGATTCCCATCGCCGACCCCAGCGTGGGCGGCCCCGCGACGATGTCGTCGATCAGCCTGTCCCCGTCGAGCTTGAGCTCCTTGAACTTGGTGTCCTTGTCGCTCACGATCCACCGGCCGACCCTGCGCCGGTTGCGCTCCTCGCGCAGGTCCCCGAAGGAGAACCTGCGGTAGTAGCCGGGCACCACGAACCGTGTCTCCGGAGGCACCGCGATACGCGGGTGCGAGTGCAGCATCAGCTGCAACATCGTGGTGCCGGAACGCGGACAACCGATCACGAAGATCGGACGGTCGGACTGCATGACAACGAACCCCCGTAAAGCTTGGTCAAACAGATACGCGTGGCGCCTTCTGCACGAGCGGCATGACGGGCACCACCCGGGCGAAGAGCCACATTCGATAGATCAGGACGACCTCGTTCAGCAGGAGCAGCACACCCGCCGCGACCGAGAGGGGCACCAGTGCGACCGGCCCGATCAGCGGGGCGACCACGAACACCGCGGCGTGGAACTCGATACCGCTGATCAGGTGGGTCCGTACCCGGTGACGGGCCAGCAGGCGGCCGAACCTGCGGGGCAGTTTCGGCCGCCTGCCCCCCCGGCCCCCCGGCCGCCCGGCCCGTTTCCCGTCCCGGGCCTCGTCCGGGTTCCCGTCCCGGTCCTCGAACCCGGCGACGCGCATCGGCTCGCGCGGCGTGATGACCTCGACGGGCCTGACGTGTCCCGCATGTCCTGCGTGTCCCGCGTGTCCCGCGTGGACGGTGTGCCCGGCGGCCACCGTCGCCTCCCCGGGCCTGGGGTGTCCCACGGTCACCACGGACTCGACGGGCGTCAGGCGCCCGAGCCGGTTCTCCTTGACCACCTCGCGCACGCGCTTCATCTGCGGCGCGTTCACGTAGCGGAACAGGTCGAGCACGGCCACCCCGGCGCCGAGCAGGATGTAGGAGACGTCCCCCGTCGCCACGTACTGTCCGGACGCCAGGCCGGCGGCGCAGCACACCACCCTGATCCGGTCTCCCACGTAGTCGAGCCAGAGCCCGAACGCGGTCCCCGTCCCCTTGAGCCGGGCGATCTTCCCGTCCATGCAGTCGACCATGAAGCTCACGTAGAACAGCAGGGCCCCCGCGACCAGCCGTCCGGACGCGAAGCAGATCGCCGAGCACATCCCGAGGATCAGGGAGAAGCGGGTGAGCCCGTTGGGGGTGACGGACGTGTGGTTGGCGACGAGCAGGGTGAGCCTGCACGCCACCGGGTCGACCAGGAAAACGGTCCACCAGGAGTCTTTTCGTTTCCGGGTCGCGTGAACGTCGTCCAACGAATAGGCCCTCATGCGTTCCAGCATGGCCACGAGGAGTCTCCTCTCATCTACGCTCTGTAACTACTAGAAGATCTCCATGCCACTTCTTGACCGACCCGCGCCACAGCGATCGGGGGCTTTGAGGACGCGAAAGGCGGCGGAGGGCTTCCCCGGCCTTTCGGCCTGGCGGGGCGGGCGGTCACCTCGCCCTCACGGGGCGGGCGGTCAACGGAAGATCCGGTCCACGGCCCTGGCCGACGCGCCGCCGTCCTCCAGCGGGCAGAACCTGGCGGTGAAGGCGTCGTACAGCTTCCGGTACTTGGCGTGCACCTCGTCGGCGTCCCGTACGGCGGCCGCGACCTCCTCGGTCGTGCGCAGCAGCGGCCCGGGGGCCTCGGCCTCGAAGTCGAAGTAGAAGCCGCGCACCTCGTCGCGGTAGCGCTCCAGGTCGTAGGTGTAGAACAGCATCGGCTTGCCGGTCACCGCGAAGTCGAACATCGCCGACGAGTAGTCCGTGATCAGCATGTCCGCCACCAGGTACAGCTCCTGGATGTCCGGGTACGCCGAGACGTCGAGGACGAAGTCCGTGCCGACCCTGGGCAGCCTGTCCGTGACGCTCGGATGCTTGCGGATCATGAGCACATGGTCCTCACCCAGTTCCTCGTCCAGGTGCCGCAGGTCCAGCCGCAGGTCCAGCCGGTAGCGCCCCTTGCTGTAGAACTTGTCGTCGCGCCAGGTCGGGGCGTACAGGACGACCTTCCTGCCCTCGGGCAGGCCGAGCCGCTCCCGGATCTCCCGGGTCCGCGTGGCGGCTCCGGCGCGGCGCAGCAGGTCGTCGCGGGGAGAGCCGATCTCCAGGACCTCCCCCTCGAACCGCAGGGCGCCGTCCAGGACCGAGGTGCACCAGGGACTCGGCGAGATCAGGTGGCTCCACCTGGCGACGGCCCTGGCCAGCCGCTCGTGGTGGTCGGACCGGGTGAACGGCACCTTCTCGACGTCGAAGCCGATGCGCTTCAGCGGGGTCCCGCGCCAGGTCTGCAGCACCGTCTGGCCCTCCCTGCGCTCGAACCAGGAGGGCAGGTGGCTGTTGGTGACGATGTACTGGCATCGGGCCAGGGCGTCGAAGAACTCCCGTCCGTACCGCCGGACCGGCGTCACCCCCTCGGGCAGCTCCACCTGCCCGTCCCTGACGATCCACATGAACTCCAGGTCGGTCCCCCGCCGCACGAGCTCCTCGTAGATCGCCTTCGGGCTGTCGGAGAACTGCCTGCCGCCGTAGCTGTCGAAGAGGACGGCGGGCCGCAGCGGCTCCCGGCACCTCGCGGGGTAGAAGTCCTCGCGCAGCAGCCGCTGCTGCTTCGGCCTGCCCGAGGCGCGCAGGTCGTCGCTCACGGTGAAGACGGCCTCGTCCATCAGGTCGGTGTCGAAGATGAAGGTGCGGGTGGCGGAGATGTGCTCCAACGGCGCGGACAGCCGGAACTCCACCCGCATGTCGCCGGTGCCGGTACGGATCGCGAAGCCGTGCGTGCCCGCCGGCAGCGGCAGCCGGCCGCCGAGCGTGTCGCTCCCCTCGGGCGTCACCGTGGCGATGCCGCCCTCGAGCGGGAAGAGCCGTTCGCTGAGCCGGTTGCGCGAGGTGACGACCAGCCACGCCGGGCCGTCGATCGGGCGCATCGGGGCCCCGGTCACCTTGAGGTGGCCCAGGTCGGTCCACTCCACCCGCTCGACGTAGAACGTCGGCCGCTGCTCGCGCAGCACGAGCCCGCCCGCCTGCGACCGGTCCAGCACCACGTCGCGGCCGCGGAGCCGGTAGAGGCCGCGCTCCACGTCGCGGCCGACGAGCAGCGGCCGGGCCTGACCCCGGCTCTCCGCGCGCCCCGGGTTCTCCGAGGGTTCCGGACGCTCCGGGTCCTCCGGGAGGACCTCGAAGTGCCATTCGGCGCCCGGGTTGAGCGCGCTCATCTCCAGGCCGGCCGGGTCGAGGCCCGGCCAGCGCTCGGACAGCACCTCGTCGAGGTCGATCACCGTCTCGAAGGCGCCGTCCGTCACGGTCATCGGGTAGCGCCGGTCGCGGCCGCCCTGCGGCCGGGTCAGCCGCAGCACCGGCGCGGCGCCGAGGTCGTCGTCACAGCGCCCGCTGATCCGCAGCCTGCCCTCGGCCACCCGGTGGCCGGTGACCCGCCCGCCCGGTCGCTCCACCCGGAGCCTGAACTCCTCGGCGGGCGTCCACTCCGTCCACGCCACGGTCCCCGACTCGCGCTCGGTGAACTCCAGCCGCCGCGCGGCCGGGCTCGGCTGGGACAGCCTGCCCCTGCGCAGCAGGCCCCGGGACAGCACGCACAGGTCGATCCGCCAGGTCGAACCGGCCGGAAGCGCGGCCGGGTCGACGACCAGCCGGAACCCGCACCAGTCCTTGCGCCTGCGCGGCCCGGTGTCGACCAGCGACAGGCCGCGCCGGATCGTGACCGGCAACCGGACCCTGCGGCCGTGGCCCTCGGAGCCCTCGAAGCCCTCGGGGACCAGCCAGGCGAGGACGTGCTGCTGGATCCGCCTGCGGGGGCGCAGGTAGCGCAGCGAGACCCGGCCCTCGACGACCAGCTTGTCGTCCTTCCAGTCCAGGCTGTCCACCCGCTGCCGCAGGTCCAGTTCCTCGCGCATCCGCGTGATCGGCCGCTCGACCTGCACGGGGCTGTTGAGGTGGTACCCGCGCAGGCCGCCGCCGACGACGCGGGCGGTCGGCTTGACCGTCCTGTCCCACTCCAGCAGCTGGACGAGGTCGTCCACCCGGCGCTCCCGTACGAGAGCCCACTTCGCCCGGCGCTGCGCGGGGATGAGCGAGAGGACCTTCGGCCCCGCCTGGTCGAGGTAGGCGCACGCCAGGTCGAGGAAACGGTCGCGGAACTCCTCCCCCGCCTGGTCCAGCACCTGCAGGAAGTTCGGCAGGTCGCTGTCGAGGACCATCCGGTCCCACGCCTTCAGGTGCTGGGCCCGCCCGGTTCCGGCGAGGAAGCTCCGCACCGAGTTGACGGCGGCGAACCGGTCCTCGATCCCCTTGACGTGCCCCCGGTTCTGCGTGATCGAGACGCTCTCCCCCTCACGCTCCCGCCACAGGTAGACCGGGGTGGACAGCACGTCCACCGCCCCGGCCGTGAAGTGGGCGGGCAGGGAGACGGCGATGTCCTCCCACAGGACACCCTCGGGAAAGCTCAGCCCCTGCTCGTCCCAGAAGGAGCGGCGCCACAGCTTGTTCGTGACCAGCCGGTCCTTGAGCAGGATCTCGTCACCGGTCACGTGGGTCCGCCTGGCGGAGCGGGCGAAGATCACCTTGTGCATCGCCGACTGGCGTACCCCCTGCCCGCTGAAGCGCAGGACGTTGCCCGTGACGAAATCGGACCCGCTCTCCCGCAGGCTGCACACCATCGTCTCGACGGCCGTCAGCGGGAGCATGTCGTCGCTGTCCAAGAAGGCGAGGAACTCACCGGTGGCGTGCCTTATCCCGGTGTTGCGCGCGGTGCCGAGGCCCCCGTTCTCCTGCCGGATCAACCGGAAGCGGTCGTCACGCTCGGCGAAGGCCCCGGCGATCTCCGCACTTGAGTCGGGAGAGCCGTCGTCCACCATGACGACCTCGATGTCACTCCAGGTCTGCGCGACCAACGACTCCAGACACGCCTCAAGGTACGGTTCCACGTCGTAGATGGGCACGATGATGCTCACTGGGGCCACGATCGGTCCTCCGGTAGTCGAAAGCTCACAGTCCGGTCCATCGGCGTGAACGCCGGACACGGCACACAGGTGAAGATCCACTCATCGTGGAAGACGTCACGGGCGCGCGGCGGAGGGCCCAGCGGTCGCCGGAAAGCGGCGGAAGGAGCCCGTGTGCCCGTCGACACAACCTGGCGGCCATGAGCGCGACGTAGACGTCACGTCAGCAGCATGGTCTTCGCGACAGGCCGGGCGAACCCAAAACATGACCGCGATGGAGTGAGCTGACCGAGACTTGACCATCTCCCGTGCATCTCCCGCGGGCGGCCCGCCCGTGACGCGGCAACGCCTTCCCCAAGCCCAGGTCAAGGCTGGGAATGCACACGTCCTAGTAAGACGTGATGACCCCTCGGTCCCCCCTGGCCGTCCGACACGATCGTGTGACCGAGACGGGCGAGATCGCGGGAAACGGCATTCGCGGGGGGAAGCGCATGGATTCAACAGTGGTTGTGGGAGCGGGGCCCGCCGGGCTCACCGCGGCCTACGAGCTGGCCCGGCGAGGACACCCCTGCGAGGTCTTCGAGGCCGACCGCGTGGTCGGCGGGATCAGCCGGACGGAGGAACGCGACGGCTGGCGCTTCGACATCGGCGGGCACCGCTTCTTCACGAAGGTGTCGCGGGTGGAGGACTTCTGGAACGAGATCCTCGGCGAGGACGACTTCCTGCTCCGCCCGAGAATGAGCCGCATCCACTACAAGGGCCGTTTCTACGACTACCCGCTCAAGGCGTCCAACGCCTTGCTCAACCTCGGTGTCCTCGAATCCCTGCGGTGCGTCGGCTCCTACGCCTGGGCCCGGGTCAGGCCGCCCGCCGACCAGTCGACCTTCGAGGGCTGGGTCGCGGCCAGGTTCGGCCGGCGACTCTACGGGATCTTCTTCAAGACCTACACCGAGAAGGTGTGGGGCGTTCCCGCCGCGAGCATCCAGGCCGACTGGGCCGCGCAGCGGATCAGGAACCTCTCCCTGGGCAGGGCCATCGCCGACGCGCTGACCCCCGGCAGGAACCGCAAGGAGGTCACGAGCCTCATCGAGGAGTTCCGCTACCCCAAGCTGGGGCCGGGCATGATGTGGGAGGCCTGCGCCGACCGGGTCCGCGAGCGGGGTTCCACCGTGCACCTCGGCACCCGGGTCGAGCGCATCCGCCGCCACCGGGGCCGCCTGGCCGTCACCGTCCGCCAGGACGACGGCGGTGCGACCCTCCACGACGACGGCACCGGCGCCGTCCGCTCCGCCGGTGACACCGGCACCGTTCACCCGGACACCGTTCACCCGGACGGCGGGAGCGCCGTCCGCGAGGCGCGCGAAAGCGCCACCCGCGAGGTACGTGGGAGCGCCGTCCGCGAGGTGTACTGCGACGACCTCATCTCCTCGATGCCGCTCAACGCCCTGATCCGCGCGTTCGGGCCGGACGTGCCCGACGCCGTCGCCGAGGCCGCCGCGGGACTGAGATACCGTGACTTCCTCACCGTCGCGCTGGTCGTCCCCGAGCGGTTCTCCTTCCCCGACAACTGGGTCTACATCCACTCCCCCGAGGTCCGGCTCGGCCGGGTGCAGAACTACGGCTCCTGGTCGCCGTACCTGGTGCAGGCCGGGCGGACCTGTCTCGGCCTGGAGTACTTCGTCAACGAGGGCGACGACCTGTGGCGCGCCCCGGACGACGACCTCGTCGCGTTCGGCACCCGGGAGCTGGAGCAGCTGGGCCTGGTGACCCCCGGCTCGGTCCAGCGGGGATACGTGGTGCGGATGCCGAAGGCCTACCCGGTCTACGACGCCGGTTACGCCGGCAACGTCGAGGTGCTCAGGAAGTATCTCGACGTGGAGTGGCCGGAGATCCACCCGGTCGGCCGCAACGGCATGCACCGGTACAACAACCAGGACCACTCCATGCTCACCGCGATGCTGACCGTGGAGAACATCGTCGACGGAGCCCGGCACGACGTCTGGGACGTCAACGTCGACGCGGAGTACCACGAGGAGCGCGCGGACCGGAAGCGGGCCGCGAGCGGCACCGGCCGTGACGCCCCCGTCCTCCTCCCGGACGCGCCCGCCTCGGCCTGACGCCCCCTCTCCCACACCGACCAACACCAGCGATCCCATGACGCCTTGCCTGGCTCGCGCCCACCGGGCCTGAGCCACCGCAGGTCAAGGCTCTCCTCCCAGCCGCCTTGGAGTTGCGCGCATGACAACACAGCGATACACGGCCCCGGACGTCAGCGTCATCGTCATCACCTACAACGACGCGGCCCGGTTACCCCGGGCCGTGCGCTCCGTGCTCAGCCAGACGCTCAAGAACCTCGAAGTGATCATCGTGGACGACTGTTCCGGCGACGACACCCCCGCGGTGGCCAAGGCGCTCACCGAGGAGGACGGCCGGGTCCGCTACGTACGGCTGCCCGCCAACAGCGGCGGCTGCGGCGCGCCGCGCAACGCGGGCATGGACGCCTCGCGCTCGCCCTTCCTGATGTTCCTCGACAGCGACGACGAGCTGCCCAGGCACGCCTGCAAGAGCCTCCTGCTGGAGGCGGAGGCGACCGGTGCCGACTTCGTCATGGGCACCGTGGAGCGCGTCGACGAGGCGACCGGCGCCGTCACCCTCTGGTACCCCCAGCTGTTCGCGGAACGGCGGGTCGTGGACGGCATCCGCGCGGAGCCCGAACTGCTCTTCAACTGCCTGGCGACCAACAAGCTGTACCGGCGGACCTTCCTCGACGTCACCGGCATCCGCTTCCCCGAGGACATCCACCACGAGGACATCGTCTGGTCGACGGAGCTGTTCTGCCGCAGCAAGCTGTTCGCCATCGTGCCGTGGCCGGTCTACCGCTGGCTGCTCGCCGCCACGCCCGCCACCAGGTCGATCTCGTCCCGGCGGCACGAGCTGGAGAACGTGCGCCAGCGCGTCGCCGCCGCCGTCCTGAGCGACCGCGTCCTCGCGAACACCCACTCCCTCGACCTCAAGGAGGACAAGGACTTCCGCTTCCTCTCCCACGACCTCCGCCTCTACCTGGGCGACCTGCCCCAGCGCGACCCGGCGTGGATCTCCGAGTTCGCCGACATCGTCATCCCGTACGTGGACACGCTCGACCCCGCCGCGATCGAGCGGCTGACGCGGGCGGAGCGGGTGTGCGTCCAGCTCGTCCGCGAGCGGCGCGGAGCGGAGGCGGCGCTCGCCGCCGTCGAGCTGGGGGGCAGGCACTCGGTCCCGCCCCGGGCGGTCACCGCGGACGGCGAGCGGGTGTTCTGGGGGGCGACGCTCCCCGGAGGCGAGCAGGGGCGGAGCGAGCTGGACGTCACCGAGCTGCACCTGGCGGAGCAGCCGCTGTCCGGCGCGCTGCTCCGGCACGAGCTCGTCGACCTGCAGGCGTCGAGGGACCAGATCCGGTTGCGCCTGCGGACCTACGACCCGGGCCGGGTGCTCGACGGCCGGACGCTGACCGCGTGGCTCCGCATCGGCGGCAGGAAGAGGGCGATCACCTCGATCCCCGTCCAGATGGCACCCGTCGTGATCGAGGCGCCGGGCGAACCGGAGGAACGGGCCCCGAAGGGCCTGGAAGGACAGTGGGACCCGGAGGAGCCGGAGAGACCGAGAATCCCGCGGATGCCGGGAGCCGCCCCCGAGGGGACGGGCATCCTGGAGGGGACGGTGACGATCTCCCTGCCCGACCTGGACTGGCCGGACAACGCCGTCAGGCCGCAGGCGGTCACGATCTCGCTCCACGAGGGCGAGCGGCGGAACCTCAGGCCCCTCCTCGCGATCCCGGGGCTGTCGTTCACCTCCGTGGGCACTGTGGGCCCGGCGGGCCCGGCGGGCTCGGGCCGCCTGGTCCTCGAGGCCTCGGCCGACATCCCGTTCCGCCTCACGGCGCGCAGGCTCGGCCCCGCGTCCGGGCGGCGTCTCCCGAACGTGGCGGACCTCTGGCGGAACCTGCTTGCCGACCTCGCCACCCCCCGCAACCTGGGCCGCTTCTACCGGCTGGTCAGCGCGACGGTGCCGGTGAACCGCCGCCTGGTGCTGTTCGAGTCGGCCGAGGGCACCGGCTACACCGGCAACCCGCGCTACGTCCACGAGGAGCTGCAGCGGCGCGCCACGGGCCTGCGGGCGGTCTGGTCCCACGCGGACGTCCCCGAACGCTTCCCCGAGGACGTCGACCTCGTCCGGCGCGACACCTTCCGCTACGCCTGGACCCTGGCGCGCGCCGGGCACTGGGTGGACAGCCACAACCTCCCCTACTGCTACCGCAAGCGCAAGAGCACCCGCTACCTGCAGACCTGGCACGGTCAGGTGCTCAAGAAGATGGGGCTGGACGAGCCCCGGCACCGGGCGCAGCCGTCCCTGGCCAGGAAGTACGCCGAGGCGGTGGCGCGCTGGGACATGCTGCTCACGCCGGGCCCCGACTTCCGCCGCGACTTCGCGGAGGCCAGCGGGTTCAGGGGCGAGCTGCTGCATGCCGGCTACCCGCGTACCGACGTGCTGGTACGGCACATGGAACCGGCGCAGCGCGAGCGGGCGCGGCGGGTCAGGGAGTTCTTCGAGATCCCCGCGGGAAAGCGGGTGATCCTCTACGCGCCCACCTACCGCGACAGCAGGCGCTTCAGCGGCGAGTCGATCAGGCTCGACCTGCCGGCCCTCGCCGGCGTGCTGCCCCCGGAATGGGTGATCCTCGTCCGCGCCCACCAGTACGACCGTTTCGCGGTGCCCGACCCGCTCGGCTGGCTCGTCCGGGACGCCTCGGCGTTCCCCGAGGTCAACGACCTGATGCTCGCCTCGGACGTGCTCGTGACGGACTACTCCTCGATCATGTTCGACTACGCCTGCCTCGGCAGGCCGATCCTCTACTACGTCGACGACTACGAGCGCTACGCCTCCACCCAGCGGGGGGTCTGCTTCGACCTGGCCGAGGTCGCCCCCGGGCCGCTGCTGCGCGACCCCGGAGAGCTGGCCGGGGCACTGGACGGGCTCGCCGAGATCACCGAGCGGTACGGGCGGCGCTACGCGGAGTTCCGCGACCGCTGGTGCGGCCTCGACGACGGGCAGGCGAGCGGCAGGGTCGTGGACGCGTTCTTCCCGGAGGTCACGCGGTGAGATCGCTTCTTCCCGAAGGTCACACAGTGGGATCGCTTCTTCCCGGAGGTCACGCGGTGAGATCGCGCAACGTCTTCTTCCTCAGCACCGACGGCGACTCGATGGGCGGGTCCCAGCGGGTCATCCACACCCTCGCCCAGGGCCTCGGCTCGCGCGGGCACAAGGTCACCCTGATCAGCATCAACCCCTCCCGGCAGCCGCAGACCTACGTCGCCGACCCCGTCTACCGGCACACCACGCTGTACGACACGCCCGCCCCCGAGGCCACCGCCCGCTCGCTGCCGTGGCGCAGGGGCAGGCAGCGCAGGACCCCCGAGGAGGTCGCCGCCGCCCGGCGGAAGCTGCTGCGGCTGACGGACCGGACCCGCGACGGCTACCTGGTCATCGCCTCGCCCTGGGCCGCCCACTGGATCGCCGACCTGCCCATGCCGCACCTCGCCAAGGTCGGCCAGTACCACCAGTCGTACGCCGAGGCGGTGGACTCCCCGAACCTCAGGCTGATCAAGAAGCACTACGCGCACCTCGACAAGGCGCTGTTCCTCTGCGACGACTACGCCGCGTCCTTCACCGGACACCGGCTCGCCAACTGCGGGACCATGCTGAACCCGGTCAGCGTCTTCCCCGAGCGGGCGGCCCCGCTGCGCAACCCGCGGATCGTCTCGGCGGGCCGGCTGGTCAGGGTGAAGCGGATCGACCTGCTGATCGACGCCTTCGCCGCCGCGGCCCCGGCCGTCGCCGAGCCGTGGGAGCTGCACATCATCGGCGACGGGCCGCTCCGGGCGGTCCTGGAGGCGCAGGCCGCGCAGACGGGGCTCGGCGACCGGATCGTCTTCCGCGGGCAGGTCGAGAACGTCGAGGCCGAGTACCTGGACGCCTCCATCGTCACCCTGAGCAGCGACTTCGAGGGGTGGGGGCTGGTCCTCGCCGAGGGCGCGGCCTGCGGCCTGCCCGCCGTGGCCTGCGACGCCTCGGCGGGGGTGAGGACCCTGGTCAAGGACGGGGACAACGGCATGCTCACCGAGCCGGGCAACACCGGGAGCTTCGCCGCCGCGCTGGAGCGCCTCATGTCCGACGCCGAGCTGCGCCGGAGGATGGGGACCAGGGGCAGGGAACGGATGAGGGAGTACCGGCTGCCCAGCGTCCTGGACCGGTGGGAGGCCTTGTTCGACGAGCTCGACCGCTGACGGGCGGGCCGCCCGGCGGGCCGGTGGGACCGAGGCCGGACCCAGGCCGGTGGGACCGAGGCCGGACCCGGGCCGGTGGGACCGAGGCCGGACCGGGGCGGGCCGGCGGGACCGGCGAGGGGCTTCCTGGAGGCCGCGGAAGCCCCGGGGCGCCGCCGGAACGGCTCCGGAGAGGCCCCGCTCATCGACGGGGTACCAGGGCCCCCGCCTCCCGCAGGAGCAGCGGGACGAACAGGACCCCGACGATGATCGGTGACACCATGAACCGGAAGTCCGGCGCGGTGTTGGTGAGGATCACCCCGATCTGCTGCCCCGCGACCACGGCCGCCCCGGCGAGCGCCGCCCGGCTCCCCGTCCGCCACCACACGAGCGCGGCGGCGGCGTAGGCGAGGTAACACCAGAAGGGCGCCCGCCAGAGCAGCCATTCGAGCTGCCTGACCGTGCTCGCGTCCAGCGCGAACAGCCCGGCGGCCAGCAGCCCGGCGGAGATCGGCCGCTGCCGCATCGCCGAGGCCGCCGGGGTGCCCTGCCAGCCTTCGGGGAGCCGTGGATCCCTCAGCGAGAAGCGGTAGAGCTCACCGCCGGGTTCGTCCGACGTGGAAGCGACCTGCCAGGCGAGCGCGGCGCGGCAGACCCGGGTGCTCAGCATCATGCCGGGGGCGCGGACCAGCAGGTCCCGCCAGAGCTCCAGGACGTCGGAGATCCGCCGCTCGGCCCGCGCGTGGCCGAACCCGGGGTCGAAGAAGACGCCCGCCATGGTCTGGCAGGTCGCCCCCCGCCGCCAGGCGTCGAGCGGGGCGATCCCCGCCAAAAGCGCCCGCTGCTCGTGGTCGAAGAGCCGGGGTCTCTGGCCGTACGCCACGGCGAGGTCGCCGAACACCGTCTGGTAGGCGAACGAGCGGGACGGCGGCGCGATGCCCATCGCCGGGTAGCCGACGCCCAGCAGGAGCAGGGGCGCCGCCACCGCTCCGGCCGCCAGCGTCGCGACCCACCGGCGCGCCCCCGGGCGGCCGGACAGGAGTGCGACCAGCAGGACGGCGGCGATCGACGCCACGAGGAAGCCGTTGTTGCGGAAGAGCCCCAGCCCGAGCAGCTCCGCCCCGAGGGCGGCGAAACGCGAGTCCCAGGCCCACCCGCCGCGCCCGCCCCCGCCCCGCCTCCGAACCCCGTCTCGCGCCACGGACCCGGCCACGCCCCCCGCCCGGTCCTCGTCCCGCACAACGGACCCGGCCACGCCACGCGCACGGGACCGGGCACCGCCCCGGGCCGCGAGCCGCACGGCGGTGCCCGCGGCCAGTACCGCGCACACGGTGAACGGCACGTCCTTCCACATCGACACCGTGAAGGCGCCGAGCGGCGGCGACAGCACCGCGCACCCCACCGCCACGAGCAGCGGGCGCCCCCGTACCCCCAGCGACCGGATCGCGCCCGCGAGGTGGGCCAGCGCGGCGGCCATCGCCGCCGTCTGCAGGAGGGTGACCGGGGACAGGTCGCCGGTCACCCTCAGGGAGAGTCCGAGCAGGGCGTCGTAGGCGACCGACTGCCCGGCCACCCAGGGACCCGTCGTGACGTGCGCGACGTAGGTGACGGAGTCGGGACTCATCAGGCCCGGGTGGAAGGCGAGCCACCAGCCGAGCAGCGCGAGCTGGGCGGTCGCGTAACAGGCGAGGGTGAACCACCGGTCGCGGGCCGGCGCCCCGCCGGTCTCCCCCCGCTCCTCCTTGACCGGTTTCGGGCTCACCGTACTGATCATCATGGTTTTCCCAGCGTGCTCCGGCAGGGGGCCGATGCCCATCATCGGGCACGCCAGGGGCCGGCCCAGCCCGTTATACACACCCATGACCTGGGGAAACGTCAAGTTTGCGCGGAGCGCGGCACCACGTGCGGCACTGCGGCCCGATTACGGGAAAATACGCCTTTCACAGGACATCGTGACGCTTCAGCCCCGGGAGGCATCAGGCACCTCGATAGGATGCCCACTCGACCAATGTCGATTTGACCCGGAGCTCCCCTCATGAAGTCTCCTGTCCGAATGTTGCTGGCCGCGTCCTGCGCGCTGGCCATGATTGCCATCCCGACCACCGCGTGGAGTGCGGACCAGCCCAAAACGACGGCCACGACGGCGGGCAAGGCCAAGCCCGCTCCCAAGGCCACGCCCACGCCGAAGCCCGTGCCCGTGGACTGCGCGAAGGTGAAGTGCATCGCGCTCACCTTCGACGACGGCCCCGGCAAGTACGCGGACAAGCTGCTCGACACCTTCAAGAAGTACAAGTCCAAGGCGACGTTCTTCCTCGAGGGCCAGTACGTGAAGTCCCGTCCCGCGTTCGCCAAGCGGATGGTCACCGAGGGCCATGACATCGGTAACCACAGCTACAGCCACCCTCACCTGCGGGAACTGTCGGAAGACAAGATCCGCGAGGAGCTGACCAAGACCCAGGACATCGTCAAGAAGTCCACCGGGAAGTACCCGACGACGATCCGCCCGCCCTACGGCGAGTTCGACGAGCGGGTCGCGGCGATCGCCACCGACATGGGTATGCCGATCGTCCTGTGGAACGGCGGCTCGCGGGACTGGGCGACCAAGAACGAGAAGGCCATCTACGACGAGGTGCTCAAGAACGCCAAGCGTGACGGGGTCATCCTCATGCACGACTGGGTGCTGCAGACCGTCACGGTGATGCCGAAGCTGCTGGCCGCCCTGCAGAAGCAGGGATACCACGTGGTGGCGGTCTCCTCGCTGCGCGGCGCCAAGACCACCAAGGCCGGGGACGTCTACCCGGTCGGCTCCGAGAAGGACGAGGACCTGTCCTCCGATTCGCCCACCGGCGACCCGGACACCTACGCCCAGTCCCCCGAGGACGGCCTCTGAGCCGCAGCCTCACGGGAGGAAGCGGCTGGGGAGGCGCCCGGCCCGCGGGCCAGCCGCCTGCCCAGCCGCTGCATGGGAAGCTCGACGTAGCGGTGGGTGAGCAGGCTCAGGCCGAGCACCACCAGCACGAACGCTGCCGACAGTGACAGCTGCACCACCTGCCCCGCGTCCCGTACGTCGCCGACAACGGCGTGCATGAGCCGCAGCAGCGGGTGGTGCAGCAGGTAGATCGAGTAGCTGACCAGGCCCAGCCAGACGAGGAACCGGGGCAGCCGGCGCTCGCGCAGGGCCATCGCGACCGCGAACGTCACCCCGGCCAGCGCCATGGTCGCGAACCACGGCCCAGGTCGCACCCACCACCAGCCCGCCTGCTCCGACCAGACCGGGGCCAGTGCCACCAGCACGGTCGCCGCCGCCACCGGCCAGAGCCCGCCCGCGCCCTGCTCCCAGCGGCGGATCGCGGTCCCGGCGAACATCACCGCGAGGATCGCCGCCCCCAGCCACGGCACGAAGCCCGAGAAGATCAGCAGTACCAGCGCCATCGCGCCGAGGACGTACGCGGCGGCCTTCCGGAACCGGCCGCTGATCAGGCACGCCAGGCCCGCGAAGAACACCACGCCGGACACGTACGCGGGCCAGGGCCCCTGCAGCAGCGGTCCCGTCAGCAGCAGTCCCGCCACGACCGCGACGGCGCCGAAGCCCACCGCGTAGGTCCCGCTCGCGCGGTGCGCCCCGCCGACGAACAGCGCGGTGACGACCAGGTAGAAGACCATCTCGTAGGAGAGCGTCCACATGGTGTCGGCCAGGCCGCCCAGGTGCACCACGTCCAGCAGCATCGTGGCGTGCGCGGACACCGACGACAGATCCCTGGGCACCTGCTCGCGGACGGGCATCCAGATCGCCATGACCAGGACGGCCGCCGCGACCAGCAGGTAGATCGGGTAGAGCCGGAACACGCGGCTGATCCAGAAGGCCCTGACGTCGCCGCGCCTCTCCAGCGAGACCGGGATGATGTAGCCGCTGACCAGGAAGAACACCAGGACGCCGTACATCCCGAGGTTGAACCAGTACGGTCTCAGCGCGGGCATGAACCAGGGCAGCAGATGCTCCAGCAACACGGCGACCGCGCCGATGCCGCGCAGCGCGTCGAGCCACGCCAGGCGGGCGCCGGAGGTCGGAGGGGAGTCTGCGCCGCCGGGGGTGCCGATGGGGGTGGTGGAGGACACCCGCCCCAACTTACCGCCCGGCACCTCGCGAAACCGCGCCGTCGGCGCCAACCGGCCTGAGCGACCCGCCCCCGCGGATCACTTCTCGCGGATCACTTCCGCGGTTCGGCCCTCGCGGCTCACCCCCGTGGCGCACCCCCGGGCGGCCCGCTCTCCGGTCGCGACCTCCGGGACGCCCCCGCCCCCGCCGCGACCTCCCCGGGCGCCTACTCCCACTCGATGGTGCCCGGGGGCTTGCTGGTCACGTCGAGCACCACCCTGTTGACCTCGCGGACCTCGTTGGTGATGCGGGTGGAGATGCGGGCGAGCACGTCGTACGGGACGCGCGACCAGTCGGCGGTCATGGCGTCCTCGCTGGAGACCGGGCGCAGCACGACCGGGTGGCCGTAGGTGCGGCCGTCGCCCTGGACGCCCACCGAGCGGACGTCGGCGAGCAGGACGACCGGGCACTGCCAGATCTCCCGGTCGAGACCGGCGCGGGAGAGCTCCTCGCGGGCGATGGCGTCCGCCTCGCGGAGGATCTCCAGGCGCTCGCGGCTGACCGCGCCGACGATGCGGATGCCCAGCCCGGGGCCGGGGAACGGCTGGCGCCAGACCATGGCGGCGGGCAGGCCCAGCTCCTCACCGGCCCGGCGCACCTCGTCCTTGAACAGTGCTCGGAGCGGCTCCACCAGCGAGAACTGGAGATCGTCGGGGAGGCCGCCGACGTTGTGGTGGGACTTGATGTTGGCGGTGCCGGTGCCGCCGCCCGACTCGACCACGTCCGGGTAAAGGGTGCCCTGGACGAGGAAGTCGACGGGGCCGTCGGCGATGATGGCGCGCTGCTCGTCCTCGAAGACCCTGATGAACTCACGGCCGATGATCTTGCGCTTCTCCTCGGGGTCGGTGACCCCGTCGAGCGCCTTCAGGAAGCGCTCCTGGGCGTCGACCACGCGGAGCTTGACGCCGGTGACGGCCACGAAGTCGCGCTCGACCTGCTCGGCCTCGCCCTTGCGCAGCAGCCCGTGGTCGACGAAGACGCAGGTCAGCCGGTCACCGATGGCCCGCTGGACCATGGCGGCGGCCACCGCGGAGTCGACTCCCCCGGACAGGCCGCAGATGGCGCGGCCCTCGGGTCCGATCTGGGCGCGGATCGCCTCGACCGCGTCCTCGACGATGTTGAGCATCGTCCACGAGGGGCGGCAGCCCGCGGCGTCGAGGAAGTGCTTCAGCACGGCCTGGCCGTGGTCGGAGTGCAGGACCTCGGGGTGGAACTGGACGCCGTACAGGCCCCGCTCGGGGTGCTCGAAGGCGGCGACGGGCGTCTCGGCGGTCGCGGCGGTGACGGTGAAGCCCTCGGGGGCGGCGGAGACGCTGTCGCCGTGGGACATCCAGACCGACTGCGTGGCGGGCAGCCCCGCGAAGAGCACGCCCTGCTGCCCGACGTCGAGGTGGGTGCCGCCGTACTCGGCGGTGCCGGTCCTGGCCACCTCCCCGCCGAGCTCCTGGGCCATGATCTGGAATCCGTAGCAGATGCCGAAGGTCGGCACACCGGTCTGGAACAGGCCCGCGGGGGCGGCGGGGGCGCCCTCGGCGTACACCGACGAGGGACCGCCGGACAGGATGATCGCCTTGGGCTTCTTGGCCATCATCTCCTCGACCGGCATCGTCGAGGGGACGATCTCGGAGTAGACGTGGCATTCACGCACCCTTCGCGCGATCAGCTGCGCGTACTGCGCGCCGAAGTCGACGACCAGGACCGTGTCGAACTCAGACACCAAGACCCCCAAAAGGAACAGAGCGGTGGCCCCAGTCTATCGGCGCCCGTCAGCGCGCCTGGTCGTAGCCGGGAAACGAGGGCAGCGCGCCCGAGATCAGGGCCTCGGTCTGCTCGCGCAGGGCGTCCGCGTGGCCGGGGTGGGTGAGGACCAGGAAACGCTCCTCGCGGATGGCGGCCACCGCGGCGAGCGCCACCTCGGCCGGGTCGATGCCCCCCTCCACCAGGCCGTCGATGATCGCGGAGGAGGCCGCCTCGTCCTCGGTGCGCTCGGCGGCCACGTGGTTCTCCGGCCGGTGGCGGCTGGAGCGGTTGAGGCCGGTGCGCACCCCGCCGGGGCACAGCGCGCTCACCCGGAGCTTGGAGCCGGCCGTCGCGAGGTCCTGGGCGAGGGACTGCGAGGCGGCGAGCGCGGCGTACTTCGAGACCGTGTAGGGGCCGAGGTAGGGGACGGCGAACAGTCCCGCGGCGGAGACGGTGTTGAGGATGTGGCCCTCGGTGTCCTGGTCGATCATGCGGGGCACGAAGGCCCGGACCCCGTGGAGCACGCCCCACAGGTTCACCCCGAGCATCCAGGCGAAGTCCTCCGGCTCCCGCGTCCACATCCGGCCGCCCTGGAAGACCCCAGCGTTGTTGCACAGGACGTGGACCGCGCCCAGCTCGCCGAACGTACGGTCGGCGAGGTGATCCACGGCCACCGGGTCGGAGACGTCGGTGATCTCGGTGAGCACCTTGCCTCCGAGGATCCTGCCCTCCGCCGCGCTTCCCCTCGCCGCGCTCCCCTCCACCAGCGAGGCGGTCTCCGCGAGGTCCCCCGGATCGACGTCGGCGAGCATGAGGGACATCCCCTCCGCGGCGAGGCTCAGCGCGAGCGCCCTCCCGATCCCGCTGCCCGCCCCCGTGACGACCGCGACCTTGCCCGACAGTTCACGCATGGCGCTTCCTCCAGCATCGTGGTTCACGCATCGTGTTACCTCCGGACCGGCGGTTCACACCTCGCGCCGCCTCCGGCTCGTGCCGTACCCGGCGACCGGTCGGCCGCGAAACCGCCCTGCCCGGCGCCCGCCCGGCCGCGAAACCGCCCTGAAACCGCCCTGCCCGGCGACCGGTGGGCCGCGAAACCGCCCTGCCCGGCGCCCGCCCGGCCGCGAAACCGCCTTGAAACCGCCCTGCCCGGCGACCGGTCGGCCGCGAAACCGCCGTACCTGGCGACCGGTCGGGCTTGAGGCTAACGTGAGGCCCACCACCAGTCGAGGAGGTAACCGATGGCCGGCACCGGAGTCGTCGTCACCGGCGGGGCGTCGGGGATCGGCCGGGCCTGCGCGCTGGCGCTCGCCGAGGCCGGGCGTCCGGTGGCGATCTGGGACCTGGACGAGGCGGGCGCCAAGGAGACCGCCTCGCTCGCCGCCGCGCACGGCGTCGCCGCGATCGCCGTCCCCGTCGACGTCACCGACTCCTCGGCCTTCCCCGCGGCGATCGCCGCCGGCCGCGACTCCCTCGCCTCGATCGGCGGCCTCGTGCACGCGGCCGGGATCGCGGCCCCCACGGCCGTCGGCGACCTGACCGAGGCCTCGTGGGACGCGGTGCTCAACGTCAACCTGCGCGCCCACGCCCTGCTGGTCAAGGCGCTGCTGGAGGACCTGCGCGGCCAGGAGGGTTCCGCGATCGTCGGCATCTCCTCGATCGAGGGCCTGGTCGGGCAGGCCTTCATCCCGGCCTACTGCTCGTCCAAGGCGGGCATGCTCGGCCTGACCCGCTCGATGGCCCACGAGCTGGCCCCGATCCGGGTCAACGCCGTCTGTCCCGGCTACGTCGACACCCCGCTGCTCACCGCCGCCACGGGCGGTGACGCGGGCTATCTGGAGTCCTTCGCCCGCAGGTCGCTCTTCGGCCGCCTGGGCCGGCCCGCCGAGGTCGCGGCGGCCGTACGGTTCCTGCTGAGCGACGAGGCGTCCTTCATCACCGGCACCCACCTGGTCGTCGACGGCGGCGCCACGGCCGTCGACCGCTGAGCACGCGTCCGCCGCGCCTCCGGGTGGACATGCCGCCGGGGGCCGCCGGTCACGTACCGGCGAGGGCGTGGCCGAGCAGGCCGAGCGGCGGGGAGCCGAGGCCGAGCATGGCGGTGTGGAAGCGGTTGAGGCCGAAGCCGGGGCCCCATTCGGCCCTGGCGCGGTCGCGGAGGTCGAGGATCTCCAGCTTGCCCCAGGTGTAGCGGCCGTAGGTGGGGTCGAAGGTGGCCCGCGCGGCCTCCGAGAGCGCGGCGGGGCCGGCGAGGTGGGTGTCGGCGGCGAAGCGGCGGGCGCCCTCCTCGACGGTCATCGCGCCGGAGTGCACGCCGATCGCGCAGGCCAGCCGGGTCACCCTGATGAGCGCCTCCAGCCACACGCCGATCTCGAAACGCGGGTCGTCGGGGGCGAAACCCTCCTCGACGCAGAGCTCCTCCGCGTAGTGGGCCCAGCCCTCCGCGAAGGCCAGCGACATCAGCGTCCGCCGCACGTCGGAGCGGACGTGGCGCAGGGCACGGCCGTGGGAGAAGTGCCCGGGGGCGACCTCGTGCACGTTGATCGCGGGGAGCGTGGTCTCGCTGAAGACCTCCAGCCACTCCTCGGCGTCGCGCTCGGGCCACGAGGGATCGGGCGGGGTGACGTGGTACCAGGAGGGGCCGTCGGGCTCGCCGGGCGCCGACCAGCTCATCATGGCCATCGCCCACCGGCGCGACTCGGGCGCGATGCCGACCCGGCACTCCCCGTCGTGGTAGGGCACCAGGTCCTTCTCCCTGGTGAAGGCGATCGCCCTCTCGGTGCCGATCCTGGCCGCCTCGATCACGCCGTCGGGGCCGGGGTGCTGCCTGACGAGCTCGCGCGCGACCTCCAGCGGCGGCCGCCCGGCGAACCCCAGCGCGGCGCACGACTCCGCCAGCCGGGCCATCAGGCGGTCACGCTCGGCGTCGGCGCGCTCGGCGAGCCGTCCCAGGTCGACCGGGAGGCCGTCGCCCGCGCCCATCAGCCTGGCGAGCCCCCCGGCGCCGAGGGAGGCGTCCGGGTCACCGGTGTGCGCGGCCTTCTCGACGTGCTCCACCAGCCGGGCATGAGCCCTGAACGCGGCCTCGCGCACGCTCTCCTCGGCGTCTCCGGGCACCCCGGAGGCCAGGCCGCGCACCGCGCCGAGCAGGGCGGTCGCGACGGGGGCGCTGAGCAGGTCGAGCGAGGCGACCGCGTTGTCCACCGCCTCGGGCCAGCGGGCCAGGTGCGCGAGCTTGGCGGCGTGCCGCTCGGCCTCGGGGGCGTACTCGCGGTCGTAGGTGGCCAGGTCGAGGTTGCCCAGGTGCTCCAGCGGGCTGCGGCGGTGCAGCTCCAGCTCGCCGAGCTGCACCCGGGCGGCCTCCTCGAAGATCTGCAGGTGCGCCGCGTCGTACGGGTCGGCGGGCAGCGGTCCCCGCCCCAGCGCGGCCAGCGCGGCGCGCACCCCCTCGGGCGACAGGTCCTGGATCAGGCCGTCGTACTCGTGCCGCCCGGCCATTTCCCGGACGCCGGAGACGGCGAGGTCGCACACCGCGCGCAGGCGGCCGTCGAGTTCGGTCATGGACGCGACGCTATATCAGGAGGAGTCTCCCGAGCCCGGGAACGACACCCGCGCATCCGGGGGCGGGCCTCGCTCGTTTCCTCCCGGACGTCCAGGTGAAGCGCTCCACGGCGGACCGGAATCAATATACGGGAATATGAAATAAGCGCATTGAATACTCGGCGGATCCACGTGCCGGACGAGGAGTGCGTACTTTTACATGGCACACCCGTATCCACCGTGTTTTCGTATTGCCAGCGCCGGCAGGCGGAAAAGAATGCGGCGGCTCCGCCGATCTCACATATGCGCGATCACCACGACGCGGTCCCGGTGACGGGAGCGACGCGGCGGCCGCGCCCCGGCGGGATCCACGCCATCGGCGCGGCTCCCGGGCGTGAACACCTCACGCGCTCCCCGCGTCCCTCCCACCCGTGTGACGCATTTCCCATGTGACGCATTTCCCGTTTGACGTCGGGCCGATTCCCGCATGACGTCGAACCGCGACAGCCGAAGGATGAGCTCCCGTGAAAAGCCCAGCGGGCGACAGCGCCCTCCTGCGTGACATCGCGATCGCCGAGATCGGACGGGTCCCGGCCCGCGACTGGTCGGTCACCGAGGGGGAATTCTGGTGCCTGGTCGTTCCCGGCGGATACGCGATGCCCGCGCAGGGCTGGAAACTCCACGTCTCCGCGACGATGCTCTCCGCTCCGATCGTGCTTTCCCGGGTCGTGCGAGTGCTGGCCGCCGAGGGATGCGCCTTCAAATTCCCCGCGCGGCTGGGCGACTACTGGGAGTTGCTCGCCCCCCACTGCGCCCGCGCCCAGGCGGGGAAGTTCGTCACCGCCTACCCTGCGGGCGGCGCCGAGGCGGCCCGGCTGGCGCCGCTGCTCGACGAGGCCACCCGGGGGCTTCCCGGCCCGGCGATCCTGTCGGACCGTCCCTACCGGCCCGGCGGGATCGTCCACTACCGCTACGGCGCCTTCGGCGGGCACCGGGTGCTCGGCAACGACGGTTTCTACGAGGTCCGGCTCCGCACGCCGGAGGGGACGACGATCCATGACGAGCGGCTGCCACGGTTCTCGCCGCCCTCCTTCGCCACCTCACCCTTCACCACGTCCGGCGCCCCCGAGAGGCCGGAGCGGCGCGCCGTGATGCTGAACGGCCGTTTCGTGGTCCGCGAGGCGGTGCGACACGCCAACAGGGGCGGCGTGTACATCGCGGAGGACACCGAGAGCGGCGCCGAAGTCGTGATCAAGGAGGGCCGGCCGCACGCCTCGTCGGATCTCGGGGGCCGGGACGCGCGCGACCGGCTGGCGACGGAGAGGTCCCGGCTGGAGGCCCTGGCGTCCAGCGGGGTCGTCCCGGCCGTGGTCGACTTCTTCGAACAGGGCGGGCACGCGTTCCTCGTCGAGGAACGCGTGCCGGGGACGACGCTGCGGCGCTGGTCCGAGGGGAACGCCGGGCCCCTCGGGCACGACGGCTTCGGGAACGGCGCCGCCGAGGTCCGGCCGATCCTGCGGCGCCTCGTCGACGCGCTGCGGGCCGTCCACGACCTCGGCCACGTCTTCCGTGACCTCTCGCCGGACAACGTGATGCTCCTGCCCGGCGGTGACCTCCGGCTCGTCGACCTGGAGTACGCGACGGTGCCGGGCGACATCGTCATGATCGGTGGAACCCCCGGCTACCTTGCTCCGGAACTGGTGCCGCACACCGGCGAGCTCCGGCCGGCGCCGGGAGAGACGGCCGACCTGTTCGGCCTCGGCGGGCTGGCGTACTTCCTCGCGACCGGCGCCGGGCTGGAACTCCCCGAGGACGGCACGACGGGCCCGGCCCGCGGCCGGCGCCTCCTCGACCACGTCGCCGCGGTGTCCGCGGCCAACCCCACCCTCGCCCTCCTCCGCCCCCTGGTGGAGGGACTGGTCACCGAGCCGGAGGAGCGCTGGTCGCTGAACCGCTGCGCGAGGTATCTGGACGCGCTCGCCCCGGCGGCCTCCTCCACCGGCCTCCCCGGCTCCCTCGCCGCGGCTCCAGCCGCCGACCTCGCGACGGCGCGGGAGACGGGGAAGACCGGCCCCGTCCTCGCGGGCACGAGGGCGGGCGGGGTGCGACGGGCGGACCTCCTGGTGGCGGACGGGCTGGCGCGGCTGGTGGAGACCATGGACCCCCGGCGGGACAGCCCGTCGCCGTGGCCCAACGCGGTCGCCGGGGCCGGCGGGGCCGAGGCGGACCCGTGCTCGGTGAACGGGGGCGTACCGGGCATCCTGGCCGTCCTGACGCTCGCCTCCCGCGCGGCCGTCACCGACAACGCCGTCACAGACGACACGGCCGGCGCAACCGGCGCAAGAGGCGCGGCGGTCGCCGCGGCCGGGTGGCTCCGCCGCCGTCTCTCCGACGAGGACGTCTGGCCCCCCGGCCTGTACTTCGGGCGCTCGGGAGCCGTCTGGGCCCTTCACGACGCGGCGGAGACCACGGGCGACGACGAGATGCGGGAGTTCGCGCTGCGGGCGGCGGCCCGGCTCCCGGTGGACCATCCCAGCCCCGACGTGACGCACGGGCTGGCCGGGGCCGGCATGACGGTGCTGCGCCTCGCCCTGCGCTCGGGCGACCCCGTACTCCGCAGGCGGGCCGTGGAGACGTTCGAGAACCTGCACGGCGCGCGGTCCTACCGGACGGGGCACCCGCGGTGGCCGACGCCGGAGTCGTTCGACTCCGGTCTCGCGGGCGCCGACCACCTCGGTTTCGCGCACGGGATCGCCGGGGTCGGCACGGCGCTGCTCTACGCCGCCGTCACCCTCGGCCGCCCGGAGTGGATGGCGACCGTGCGCGAGGTCGCCCGCGCCCTGTACGAGCACGCCGACGTCGACGGCGACACCGCCTGGTGGCCGGCCCTCGCGGGGGATCCGCGGACGGTCCTGCCGCGCCGGCCGCACTGGTGCAGCGGCTCGTCGGGGGTCGGCTCCTTCCTCGTCCGGTACTGGCGCGCCACCGGCGACCCGGACGCCCTGCGGCTCGCCGGTCAGGCGGCGGTCGCGGTGCACAGGACCCGCTGGCAGTCGG
Source organism: Streptosporangium sp. NPDC023825 (assembly GCF_040639575.1). NCBI lineage: Bacteria > Bacillati > Actinomycetota > Actinomycetes > Streptosporangiales > Streptosporangiaceae > Streptosporangium > Streptosporangium sp. NPDC023825. The sequence continues at coordinate 53,247 of NZ_JBFAAE010000015.1, forward strand.
GGGCGGTGCCGTGCCACGGCCTGCCCGGCGACGGCGAGTTCCTCCTCGACATGGCCGGGTTCACGGGCGACGACCGGTATCTGCGCTGGGCCGGGGACCTGGCCGGGTGCCTGGAGGCCAGAGCCGTGACCCGCTCCGGCAGGCTGCTCGTGCCGGACCCCTTCTCGAAGGTCGTCCCGACGTTCCTCGGCGGCACGGCCGGGATCGTCGCCTTCCTCGTCCGGCTGCGCCACCGGCACACGCGCCCGTGGATGCTCGACGACGTCGTGGGGGACGCCTGGCGTCCTCCCGTCCCAGGCTCGCCGCCCGCTCCGGGGCGGCGGAAGGAGAAGCGGTCCGCGCCCGGCGCGGCCACGAGATCGGCGAGGAGGTGAAATCGATGTCGTTCGACGTTCAGGACCTTCAGGGTCTTCAGGAGCGCGAGCCGACCGCCGTCGAGGCGGGCCGCGTCACGAACTGCCGTATCCACATGTTCTGCACCGACAACTGATCACACGGGCCCCCTGCCCTCTCCGCGGCCGGGCAGGGGGCCCCTCGGCCGGCGCGGCCGCCGAGCGCCCTGCCCCTGTTCACCCCTGTTCGCGAAGTCCCGCGACGATGACCTCCAGGGCGGACCGGGGAGCCCCGCCGAGCAGAGCCCGCAGGTCGCCGCCCGTCGCGTCCATGAACCCGTTCGCGATCGAGGAATAGGTGCTCACCAGCATCGGGACCTGGAAGGGCGCCAAGCCGAGGGCGGCGAACGCCTCGCGGGCCCCGGCCAGGGTGCCGGGCTCGTACGAGACGGTGTCTCCCGTGGCCTCGGTGAGGACGGCGGCCAGCTCCGCGCCGCCGATCGCCGCCTCCCCGACCAGCTCGTAGGTCCGGCCCGCGTGCGCGGGAGCGCCGGTCGCGACCAGGGCGGCCACGTCGGCCAGGTCCTCGCGGGCCACCGCGGCCAGCCGTCCCGCTCCCAGCGGCGCGGTGATCCTGCCGTCCACGGCGGGCGCGAGCGTCGCCAGCAGTTCGGCGTAGAGGCCGTTGCGCAGGATCGTCCAGCTCGCGGTCCCCTCGCGGAGCCTGCGCTCGGTCCAGCGGTGGGCGAGCGCGTAGGCCAGGTGGTCCCCGGCGGCGCTGAGACTGGTGTAGACGATGTGCGCGACCCCGGCCTTCTCCGCCGCCTCGATCGCCGCGCCGTGCCTGGCGATCACCACGTCGTCCTCGCCGTAGCCCGCGGAGATCAGCAGCAGCGTGTCCACCCCGGCGAAGCCCTCCTCCAGCGAGGCGGGGTCCTCGAAGTCGATCAGCCGGGCCGGCTTCCCGGTGGGGACCGTCTCCGGGGCGCGGCTGCCGATCACCACGTCGTCCCGCCCGGCCAGCCGCGTGGCGACGAGCCGCCCCAGTGCGCCCGTCGCCCCCGTCATGAGAATCATGGAATCTCCCCAGTGTGAGTGGTTCTCTTCGGTAACCGGGTCCATCATCGACAACCAGGACACGTGGCATAAGGAGGCACTTCGATGTCAGTGGGGCACACCGCGGTAACCACGGAGCCGGTCGTCTCCTGCGGGGGCGAGGACTGCGGCATCCGTGAGGTCCTCGACCGGATCGGCGACAAGTGGTCGGTGCTGGTGGTCGTGGAGCTGGCCCAGGGGGTGCGCCGGTTCCGCGAGCTCCAGCGGGCCCTGCCCGGCATCTCGCAGCGGATGCTCACCCTGACCGTGCGCCGCCTGGAGCGCGACGGCCTGATCTCCAGGACCGTCCACCCCGTCGTCCCGCCGCAGGTCGACTACGAGCTGACCCCGTCCGGGCACAGCCTCACCCACCTGTTGCGGACCCTCGTCGACTGGTCGGCCGAGCACCGCGACGGCATCGCCGAGTCGCGCCGCCGCTGGGACGCCGCCCACCCGGACTCCGGGATCCGCTGAGGCCCGGTGGGGGCTCAGCGGGGACCGGCCACGACCTCCAGTCCGGCGATGCGGTCGAGCAGCGCCTCCAGCGTCTTGTCGTCCGTGGCGGGGGCCATCACGGTGGCCCGCAGGTGGCGGACCCCGCCGACCTCGGCCGAGGTCAGCTGGAAGGCCCCGTCCTCCATCAGGCGCTCGCGGATGTCCGCCTGGTCGCCGGTGCCGTACCGGAAGCAGACGATGTTGCTCTCCGGCTCGTACGGGCACTCGAAGCCCGGCCGCTCGCGGGCCAGTTCCCAGAAGCGGTGCGCGGTGGCGTAGCGGCTCGCGACGTACTCGCCCAGGCCGCGCTCGCCCCGCCAGGCCAGGTTGAGGAAGACCTTCAGGCCCAGCTCGGCCTTGCTGCACTCCACGGTCCTGCCGATGAGGTCGAAGCCCTGCTCCCCGTAGAACAGGTAGCTGGCCCGCTGCCGGAAGGCCGCGTCCAGGTCGCCCTCGCGCCGGGTCAGCACCGCCGCGGCCAGGCTGGAGGTACGCAGCATCTTGTGCGCGTCCCAGATCAGCGAGTCGGCGAGCTCGATCCCGTCGAGCAGGTGGCGGTGCCCGTCGGACAGCAGCGCGGAGGCGCCGTGGGCGCCGTCCACGTGGAACCAGAGGCCGTTGGCGGCGCAGAACTCCCCGATCCCGCGCAGGTCGTCGTAGAGGCCGGTCCCGGTCGCGCAGGCGTTCGCCACCAGGGCCATCGGCCGCCGCCCCGCCCTGCGCACCCGTTCCAGGGCCTCGGGCAGGCGGGCGACGTCGATCCTGCCGAGCCCGTCCACATCCAGCGGCATCACGGCCCGCTCCCCCAGGCCGAGGATCGCGGCGGCGCGGGTGAGCGAGTAGTGCGACGACGCCGGAGCGAGCAGCGCGAGGTCGCCGGGGACGCCCTCGGTCCACGCCTCCGGGGCCACCGACGCCCGCGCGGCCAGCAGCGCGGTGAGGTTGGCCAGCGATCCCCCGTGGGTCAGCACCCCGCCGCCCGCCTCGCCGAAACCGACCTTGCCGAGCATCCAGCGCAGCACCTCGAACTCGACCGTCGCCGCCGAGGCGCCCATCTCGTAGATCGCCATCGGGTTGTTGTGCGCGCCGTGCACGAAGTCGGCGAGGGCCGTGGGGAAGTCGGGGGTGGCGACCTGATGCCCGAGGTAGGCGGGATGGTGCAGCCGCGTGCCCTCGGCGAGGTAGGTGCGCAGGAACTCCCGGTACCCCTCCGGGGTCATCCCGCCCTCGCGGATCCACCGGACGAGCCCGAGCCGCTCGGCCAGCTCGCCGGGGGGTCGGCGGCCGACGACGCGCGGCACGCCCCGCTGGCTCTCGTCGACGTAGGCGGCCAGCTCGTCGACGGTCACGCCCGCCGCGTTCACGAATTCCTCAACGTTCCATGTCACACGGGGATACTGGTGGAATTCACGGCGGCTCGCCATGCGAGCCGAATTCGACGGAGGTGAACCCGGTGAGCGTCGAACTGGATTCGGTGGACCGGCGAATTCTGGCCGAGCTGCAGAAGGATGCGCGGCTCCCCAACAAGGACCTGGCCGAACGGGTGGGCGTCGCCCCCTCCACGGCGCTGGAGCGGGTGCGCTCCCTGCGGAGGCGCGGGGTGATCGGCGCCTTCCGCGCCGAGGTCGACCCGGCGACGCTGGGCCGTCCCCTGCAGGCGCTGCTCGCCCTGCGGGTCCGGCCGCACACCAGCCAGCTCGTCGACCCGCTGCGGGCCTTCGTCCTGGGCCTGCCCGAGACGATCGCCCTGTTCCACGTGGCCGGCCCCCAGGACTTCCTGGTCCACGTGGCGGTCGCCGACGCCGACCGCCTGCACCGCCTGCTGCTGGAGAAGTTCCTGATCCGGCCCGAGATCGTGCACGTCGAGACGACCCTCATCTACCGGACCGAGACCCAGCCCGTCCAGCGGCCCACCGGCTGACCCACCTGGAAAGAGAACCTCTTCCACCTGGCCGACTTGTGCGTTCTGTAGAATTAACTCTACGTCAGGTATCATCATCTCCGCGTGGATCGGCATCCCAACAAGGAGATACGAGCGGCGATCGATCACATGATCGCCGCAGGCTGGATCATCGAGAAGTCAGAAGGCCACGCATGGGGACGCGCTTCATGTCCCGGTGGACATCGGGGATGCAGACCTCCCACGTCCATCTGGTCGACACCGCGCTCGCCCGAGGGGCACGCCAAGCGGCTGCGACGTCTCGTCGACCAGTGCCCACACGGGTTCGAGAACGACCTATCAGAGGGAGCGTGAGCCCCGTGACCGTCTACAGTTTCGAGCTTCACTTCACGGCTCCGAGCGGTGAAACGGTGATCGACGCCCTGTACGAGGCCGGATGGGACGACGCCACGGTGTCGTTCGACCCCGTGGCGGGAGGACCCGGCGTCGCGGCTTTCGACCGTGAGGCCGGCGGGGCGGTGGAGGCGATCGCGTCCGCGATCGTCCAGGGGCGCTCGGCGGGAATCGAGGTGACCGGGGTGAGCGAGGATCTCGTGACGCTCGCCGAGATCGCCGACCGTACCGGCCGGGCCTTCGCCACGGCCGATCACTGGGCCGTCGGACGCCGCGGGCCGGGAGGCTTTCCCGAACCGAAGGTGCGGCGTCCCCGCGTGAGCCTGTGGTCGTGGGCGGAGGTGGCGACCTGGCTTCACAGGAATCGCCTCGCCGAGGTCTCGCCCATGGAGGTGGAGCTCGCCGAGGTGTGCGAGATCGCGGATTCGCTCATCCGCGCCCGACGCCTCCAGCAGCGGCTTCCGGAGAAGGACCGCGAGCGCCTCCACCATGCGGTGGCCTGACATCGGCCTTCGATCGTCGGCTCGCCACCCGCCTTCGCGTACCGTGTCGGACGAAGTACTTCCAAATGACGTGGACGACGGGAAGGCACTGGGCAGGTTCGAGCAGGTCGAGCTGCCGAGCGCGGGCCACGCTGGCCGCGTCCCAGCGCCGGGAAGCAGCCGGAGAGACGGGTGCGCCCCGCCGGTGCCGCCCGATCTGCCGCTCCCGACCTTCCCGCCCGCTCATACCGTCACCGGTGTGGTGCGGCTCGTGCTCACCGGACGCGAGCCTGAGAAGTTCGGCGGCCATCCGTGCCGGTGAGGAAAAGCCGCCGGTGTCACTGGCTGATCCTGTCGCCGGTGCCGCCCGGGTGAGTGAACCGGGAAATCGGGCCGCAGCGGAGGACGAACTGCACAGGGTTCGGCGTGCAGCAGCGGACGGGGGGCCGGAGGTTCGGGCCGAAGGACCGGTCGTGTCGATATGGCCATCGCCTGGGACCGACCGCCCAAGCCGAGACGCCTGCGCGCGGCCATCCGGGCGCGTACCTGCGCAGCGGTGGGCTGCTGCCAGTCGTGGGGGGTCCGGTGCGGCAGGCTCGTGGCCTCGTGGGCGTACGGAGGGTGCCCGCACCAGCGGCAACCGAGCAGCATCGGCGGTTGGTCGGCGTGCCAACGAACCCGGATCGGCCTGGGGTTCCCTCTAGGGTTGTACATCGGATCGGACCTCCTGAGTCCGGTCAAGGGGCTCGTCCTGGCGTGCGATGCCGCGACGGGCCCCGCTTTCGTCTGTCGTGGTGCGTGTTCCCGCCTCCGTTGGGGTGGCGAGAGAGTGACATGTCCATATCTCGCAGACGCAGGGATTCGCCGCCAGGAGATGCGGTTTCAATGGTTAAAAACCCATTCCCCACCCCTCTTTCTGGACATTTTCGGCGATTCAGAAGTTGGCTTCCGAGGGATCCCCTTGATGCGCACAAGAGAGCTTCTCCGATGGCGTTCCCTGCTCACGAAGTACTTCACCAGGTGCCCTCAAGAGGGCTACGTTGAGTAGCGAAACATCAGCACATTGCCAGGACAGTTTGTGCTCGACTGTGCTTTTCTGTGCTGTCAAAGTGGCCCCTCTTCGTGGGACGGAGATGAAATGACCGAATTCTCCGAGGCCAATCGAGCCGCGAAACCTCTGGTCGTCTTCGGCGCCGAAGTGCGCGAACATCGAAAGAAAGCCGGCCTGTCGCAAGATCGGCTGGCGGAGATCATCCAGTTCAGCCAGAGCTTGATCGGCTTCATCGAGAGGGGCGAGCGCACGCCCAGTCGCAATTTCGCCCAGCGCTGCGACGACGCCCTGGAAGCAGGCGGGAAGATCATCAACCTGTGGACGCGCGCCACCCGCGCGTCGAGCCCACAGTGGTTCCGAGGCTGGCTGGACATCGAGCAGCAGGCGCATGCCTTACATACCCGGCAACCGCTTGTCGTGCCCGGCCTCCTTCAAACGGAGCAGTACGCTCACGCGGTGATCAGCGGCGAGCCCGGCATAACAGGCGAGCAGATCGAGAAGGCAGTAAAGGCACGAATGGAACGAAAGGAGCTTTTTGCTCGATCAGTTCGCCCTATGCTCCGAGTCGTGTTAGACGAAACCATTCTGCTTCGCCCGATCGGTGGCAGGGATGTCATGCGCCGCCAACTCAAGCATCTTCTGGAAGCAGCCGATTCACCGCGTATCGGCATCCAAATTGTTCCCCTGGCACTCGGATCGACCACGGGAGCCTCGGGCGGTTTTGTCATCGCGCAACTTCAAGGAGGCGCGGACACGGCGTATATCGAGTCCGCCACCCATGGACATATAACAGAACGGGCAGAGGACGTTGAGGCGATCTATGCCCGATATGACGCTATTCGATCTGAGGCGCATCCTCAGCACGTCTCGATCGAGTTGATCAGAGAGGCAGAGAAGGCATGGACCTGAGCGACGAACTGAAGACGGCGGCCTGGCGCAAGGCCACAAAAAGTGCGTCCAACCAGGGCGACTGTCTTGAGGTGGCCCCGCTGTCCGGTGGCAGGGTCGGCCTACGTGACACCGAGGCCCCGGAGAAGGCGCCGTTCGTGGTGAGTGCCGGGGTATGGGACGCATTCGTCGACGGGGCCAAGAAAGGCGAGTTCGACTTCTAGCCCTGCCGGAAGGCACAAGAGCTCCCGGTCGTCGGCTGGGAGCCCATCGCATGAGACGAGCTGCGGTCTGCTCATGCGCGCTTGCCGGACGGGATCTCCTCGTTTCCGAGGCCCTATGACCGATGTCGGCTCGTACGGCGGCCCCAGCGGGCTTGACCTTGTCGCAAGGACAGGGGGTCTACTGTTCGCCATGTTGCTGATAAGCGAGATCGCCAAGCTCGCGGGCGTGACTCCGCGGACCGTACGTCACTATCACCGGATCGGGCTGCTCGCCGAGCCGGAGCGTACCGCCGGCGGTTATCGAAGTTACGGCATGAGCGCGTTGAGCCGCCTGCTCCAGATCCGCAAGCTCACCGCGCTCGGCATGGGACTCGGCGAGGTCGCCGACGCCCTGGCCGACACGGGCGGGGTGGACGTGAGGGAGATACTGACCGAGCTGGACACGGAGCTGGCCGGCAGGGAGTCGGAGATCCAGCGCCGCCGTGCCGTGATAGCGCGCCTCCTCGATCACGGGGACGATCCGACGCTGTCCCCCGAGCTCGCCGCGGCCGTCCGCGGCCTCGATCTGCCCCAGGACGAGATCGGCATCCTCCGGGCGGCGGAGGTGGCGCTGCCCGAACTCGTGGACTCCTACCTCGCCGGGGTCGGGCAGGACTCGCCGTGGCGGGCGTGGGACCTGAAGCTGGCCTCGCTGGCGGACGCCGGCGCGAACGACCCCCTCGTCGAGGAGATCGCGGGTGAGCTCTACGCGATGCTGCCGGGACTGCTGCCCACGGACATGCCCGCCGAGCTCACCGCGGACCAGACGGCCGCCGTCGCCGGCACGGCACGGTTCGGGCAGATGATGCTGACCGATATGAGCCCCGGCCAGCGGCGGGCTCTGGAACTCCTCGTCGAGTACGGGCGACGGGAGCCGGAGAAATGGGGACAGTGACCTCTTCCGCGACGGACCGGACCCGCTCGTGAACACCCCGCGACCGGCGGACGTACCCGCTCACCGGCGGCCGCCACGAGGAGATCGGCGGAACCCTGCGCCTGCCGTCAGGTGATCTCCACGATGGGCAGCCGCAGGGCCCCGGGGGCGGCGGCCGGGACGACGGGGTTGCGGGGGGCGACGGGCGCGAGGCGGGCGTACGGGGAGCCCGGGGCGGGGCGCGGGTCCGGCTCGCCCCGGTTGGGCCACAGCGCCATCGCCCGCTCGGCCTGGGCGGTGATGGTGAGGGAGGGGTTGACGCCCGGGTTGGCGGAGACCGCGGAGCCGTCGACGACGTGCAGGCCCTCGTGGCCGTGGACGCGGTGGTAGGGGTCGATCACCCCGGTGTCGTGCCCGGCGCCGATGGCGCATCCGCCCAGGAAGTGGGCGGTGGCCGGAATGTCGAACAGGTCGAGCCAGGAGCCGCCGGGGATGCCGCCGACCTCCTCTGCCGCGTGCCGGACGAACTCGTGACCGGCGGGCAGCCAGGTGGGGTTGGGCTCGCCGTGGCCCCGCTCCGAGCGCAGCCTCCGGCCGAACGGCCCCCTGCGCGCGGACAGGGTGATCGAGTTGTCCTTCGCCTGCATGACCAGCGCGATGATGCCGCGCTCGGACCAGCGGCGGTGGTTGAACATCCTCGCCACCCGGTGGGGCGCGCGCAGGGCCTCTCCGAGGAACTTCAGCCAGCGCGGGGCGCCGCCGCCGTCGACGAGCAGGGTGCGGAGCATGCCCATCGCGTTGGAACCGTCCCCGTAGCGGACCGGCTCGATGTGCGTGCGGGCGTCGGGGTGGATCGAGGAGGTGATCGCCACCCCCCGGTTGAGCTTCTCGCCCTCGGCCGACAGGCGCTCGAACCCGAGCAGCGCCTCGGAGTTGGTCCTGGTGAGGGTGCCCAGGCGGTCGGAGAGCCGGGGCAGCGTGCCCGCGGCCTTGAGCCGGTGCAGCAGGCGCTGGGTGCCGTACGTCCCCGCCGCGAAGATCACGTGCTCGGCGGTGAGCGCGCGGCGGCGCCAGGGCGTGCCCGTCCCGCGCGCCTCGACCCGGTAGCCGCCGTCCACCGGGACGACCGAGGTGACCGTGGTCTCGGGCAGGACCCTCGCCCCGGCCCTCTCCGCCAAATAGAGGTAGTTCTTGATCAGCATGTTCTTGGCCCCGTGGCGGCAGCCCGTCATGCACTCGCCGCACTCGGTGCAGCCCCGCCGGCGCGGCCCCGCGCCGCCGAAGTAGGGGTCGTCCACCTCCACGCCCGGGGTGCCGAAGAAGACGCCGACCGGCGCCAGGTGGAAGGTGTCGCCGACGCCCATCCGCTCGGCGACCGCGCGCACCACCTCGTCGGCCGGGGTGACCGTCGGGTTGAGCGTCACGCCCAGCATGCGCGAGGCCTGGTCGTAGTACGGGGCCAGCTCGGCCTTCCAGTCGGTGATGGACGACCACTGGGCGTCCTGGAAGAACGCGTCCGGCGGCTCGTAGAGGGTGTTGGCGTAGACCAGGGAGCCCCCGCCGACCCCTGCGCCCGCCAGGACCATCACGCCGGTGCCCTTCTCGCCCCGGAGCACGTGGATGCGCTGGATTCCCTTCAGGCCCAGCGCCGGGGCCCACAGGAAGTCGCGGACCCGCCAGGAGGTCTTCGGGAGCGTGGTCTCGTCGAAGCGGCGCCCGGCCTCCAGGACGGCGACCCGGTAGCCCTTCTCCGTCAGCCGCAGCGCCGAGACGCTCCCGCCGAACCCCGATCCGATCACCAGCACGTCGTAGTCGAACACGGCGGCTCCCTTCGAGCTCCCTTCGAGCGACCTTCGCCGACCCCGGCGGCCCCCGGTGACCTCGACGGCCTCCCGGCGGCCCCGGAGCCCCTCACTTCAGGTGGAGCGTCTTCATGACCTTGAAGGCGGTCGCGAGGGTGTCGGCGTACTTCTCGTACGCCATGCCGAGGATCGGCTCGAAGCCCAGCCAGGACGCCTGGCTGGAGACGGTCTGCCCCTCGGTGTACCTCAGCAGCCCCTCGGCCCCGTGGCGCCGGCCCAGGCCCGAGGCCTTCATGCCGCCCATGGGCGCGTCGTAGGAGGCGTAGGCCGAGCCGTACCCCTCGTTGATGTTGACCGAGCCCGCCCTGATCCGGGAGGCCAGCGCCCGCCCGCGCGGCACGTCGCGGGTCCACACGGAGGCGTTGAGGCCGTACGCGGTGTCGTTGGCCCGCTCGACCGCCTCGTCGTCGTCGCCGAAGCGGTAGATCGCGACGACGGGGCCGAAGGTCTCGGCCCGGCACATGTCCATGCTCTCGTCGACGTCGGCCAGGACGGTGGGCTCGTAGAACAGCGGGCCGAGGTCGGGGCGGGCCCGCCCCCCGGCGAGGACCCGGGCGCCCTTCGCGACGGCGTCGTCCACGTGGGCGGCGACCGCTTCCAGCTGCCTCTGGGAGGAGAGCGAGCCCATCTGCACGTTCCAGTCGAGCCCGGCGCCGAGCCTCATGTTCCCGACCTGCCGGACGAACCGCTCCAGGAAGGCGTCGTGCACGGAGTCGTGGACGTAGAGGCGCTCGACGGACAGGCACAGCTGCCCGGCGTTGGTGAAGCAGGCGCGCAGCGCGCCCTGGGTCGCCGCGTCCAGGTCGGCGTCGTCGAGCACGAGCATCGGGTTCTTGCCGCCGAGCTCCAGCGAGCAGCCGATCAGCCGCCGGGCCGCCTCCTCGGCGATCTTCCGGCCGGCCCGGGTGGAGCCGGTGAACGCCACGTAGTCGGCGCCGTCGAGCAGCGGTTCGCCCACCTCCGCGGGGTCGCCGAGGACCACCTGCCAGATCTCCCTGGGCATGCCGAGGGAGACCAGCAGGTCAATCGTCCACAGCGTGGACAGCGCGGTCTGGGTGTCGGGCTTGTGGACCACGGCGTTCCCCGCGAGCAGCGCGGGAACGGCGTCGGTGACGCCGAGCGAGAGCGGGTAGTTCCACGGCGAGATCAGGGCCACCGTCCCCCGGGGCCGGCGCGCCTCGACCGTCCTGGTGGCGACGGGCAGGATCCCGGCGCGCCTCCTCGGCTCCAGCAGGCCGGGGGCCCGCCGCGCGTGGTAGAGGGTGCAGCCGGCGACGTCGAGGACCTCCTCGAAGGCGTGCCTGCGGGCCTTGCCGGTCTCCCACTGGACCACGTCGAGGATCTCCTCGCGGCGGTCGAGGATGGCGTCGTGCAGGCGCAGGAAGGGCTCGGCACGCTCCCGCGCGGGCCGGGCCGCCCACGCCCGCTGCGCCTCCCGCGCCACGGCGTGGGCGGAGCGGACGTCGTCGGCGGTGGAGACGGGCATCTCGGCGAGGACCTCGCCGGTGAACGGCGCCGTGATCTCCCGCGTCTTGCCGTCGGAGGTCACGTGCCGCACGACGCGTTCGATCATGCGGGGAGCGAGGACCCGTGTCATCTCGGCCCGCGTCATTTCAGGGGGAACGGCCATGTTCGCAGCGTAATCGTGGGAGGCGTGCCGTGGCTACCGGCGGGTAGCGAGGTGTTGAACCGCACGTCCTCCCGATCCGTCGTAGGGGCATGAGGACATCGATTCGTACGGCCGGCGCGGTCACCCTCGCCGCCGCGCTGCTCGCCACGGCGTGCACTTCGACGGAGACGAGGACCGCCGCGGGCCGTACGACGGCGCCGGTCGACCTGGGGAACGTCAAGCTCGTCTCCTACGGCGGCTGCGACGACATGCTGGCCGGCCTGCGCGCGGCGACGGCGAGGAACGTCGGCCCCTGGGGCATCGGCGGCCCGGTCGTCATGTACGCGGAGACGCAGTCGGACGCCTCCGCCAAGCGCGCGTCCGGCGCGCCCGAGCACTCCACCACGAACACGCACGAGGCCGGGGTCGACGAGCCCGACCTGGTCAAGACCGACGGCAACCGGGTGATCACCGTGAACCGCGGCGTGCTGCGGGTGGTGGACACCGCGACCAGGAAGGTCACCGGCACGCTCAGGCTCGTGGACGCCGAGCAGGCGTGGGCCCCGGCCGACCTGCTGGTCAGCGGCGACCGGGCGCTGGTGCTGTTCTCCGGCGGCGGGATCATCCCGTACGGCGCGACGGCCAAGCGCGCGGCGAGCCCGGGACCGCGCTACGTCCTCGTCGACCTGTCGGGGAAGCCGGAGGTGATCGGCGCGCTCACCCCCGAAGGCGCCCACGTGGACGCCAGGATGGTCGGCTCGACCGTGCGGATCGTGGTCCGCAGCCAGCCGCGGATCGAGTTCCCCGACACCGGGACCCAAGGACTGTCGGACGAGGAGCGCACCCGGCGCAACGCGGAGGTCGTCGCCAAGGCGCCGATCGAGGCGTGGCTGCCGAAGTACGAGCTCACGACCGCGGACGGCGCGACCTCGGACCGCGCGGTCGACTGCGGGCAGGTCAGCCACCCCGCGCAGTACACCGGGACCTCGATGCTGACCGTGCACAGCCTCGACCTGTCGCGGGCGCTCGCCGAGACGGCCCCGATCGGCGTCGCGGCCGACGGCGACACCGTCTACGGGACGGGCACCAGCCTGTACGTGACCAGCAACCCGAGCTGGTGGTGGCCCCGGCCGATCGACCGGGTGATCGTCGAGGACGCCCCGGCTCCCACCCTCACCGCCACCACCACTCCCACTCCGGCGGCGCCCCCGCCGTCCGGGTCCGCGACCGTCACGCCCGCCCCCGGGACCTTGACGCCCACCCCCGCGGTCACCCCGGCGTCCGCCTCGGGGGCCGACCCGGCCCCGAGCCTGCTCCCGGAGCCGCCCGCCTCGCCGGTCCCGGACCCCACGACGACCGGCACCCCCGCCCCGACCTCCCCGACCGACACCCCCCTCCCGATGGAGACCGTCTCGCCGAGCGACACGACCTCACCGGCCCCGACGACCGTCCCGCCGACGGCCGCCCCGGAGCCGCCGCCGGAGGAGACCGAGATCCACCGGTTCGACATCACCGCGGCCGGGGCACCCCGCTACGTCGCCTCGGGCAAGGTCTCCGGCAGGCTGCTCAACCAGTACTCCCTGTCGGAGCACGAGGGGCACCTGCGGGTCGCCACCACCTCGACCGCCGCGCAGAACGCCCCCTCGACCCTCCCCCCGGCCGCCGCCCCGGACACCTCCAGCGCCGTCTACGTGCTCGACGCCGGCACCCTGGCCAAGACCGGCGAGGTCGGCGGGCTCGGACGGGGCGAGCGGATCTACTCGGTCCGCTTCATCGGCCCCGTCGGCTACGTGGTGACGTTCAGGCAGGTGGACCCGCTCTACACCCTCGACCTGCGTGACCCCGCGGCCCCGAGGAAGACGGGCGAGCTGAAGATCACCGGCTACTCGGCGTACCTGCACCCGGCGGGCGACGGGCGGTTGATCGGCGTGGGCCAGGAGGCCAGTGAGCAGGGCCGCACGCTCGGCACCCAGGTCTCCCTGTTCGACGTCGGTGACCCGGCCAACCCCCGCCGCCTGTCCCAGATGTTCCAGAAGGACTCGGGGTCGGAGGCCGAGTGGGACCCGCACGCCTTCCTGTACTGGGCCAAGACGGGGATGGCGGTCATCCCGGTGAGCTCGTGGACGGGAACCGAGCAGAGCAACGGGACCGCCCTGGTCCTCAAGATCGACGATTCCGCGGTCACCAGGACCGGCACGATCGTCCACCCCAGGCCCAAGCCGATGAAGCACGCCCGGATGGCCTACGACCCGGGCATCCGCCGCTCGGTCGTCGTCGGCGACAGCCTGTGGACGGTCTCCGACCTCGGCCTCAAGGTCAGCGACATGAAGGACCTGGCCGACCAGGCCTGGATCCCCTTCCCCTGACCCCTCGCGACCCGGCGAACCCCAAGAACCGGCGAACCTCGAGACCCGCGCCCCCGGCCCGACCGCCGGGGGCGCACCCGTTTGCACGGTCCAGACCGCCCTATAACACTGACATATACACCTTTACAAGATCTTGTCATGACACTTGAATCGGTGTTACCTCTTGCGCAACACACGTGATCCGCGTGTGCATGGCCGGCGACGGCCATCTTTCGCAGGAGGATCGGTGTCGACCAAACCCTGGTCACGCGTTACCGTCATCGCCGCCGCCACCGCGGCGCTCGTCATCCCCCTGCCGGGGGTCGCCCAGGGCGAACCCGGCGGCCGGCCCCCCAAGATCCACGACTTCCAGGCCGAACACGGCGCCAAGCCCGACCTGGACAACCGGCGCGGCAGCGTCGCACCCCCCACCTCGCTCTCCAGGTCGACGGCGGCGAGCGCCGCGACGATCCGGTGGAACGCCCTCGGCACCCCGGCCGTCGTCACCGGCTCCGCCCCCCTCGCCGAGGGTCTGGACGCCGACCCCGAGCGGGCCGCGCGGGCCTACCTCAAGGCGAACGAGAGCCTCTTCGGCCTCTCCGGCGAGGCCGTGGACGCGCTGGAGAAGATCGCCGCGAACCCCATCGGCGACGGGTACGCCGTGCTCCTGCGGCAGAGGTTCGGCAACCTGCCCGCGGGCGTGGACGGCCAGGTCGTGGTCGGCGTGAAGGGCGGCAAGGTCCTCCACGTCACCTCGACCCTCTCGCGCTCCTCCGAGGCGCCTCCCGCCGCCAGGCTCACCGAGCAGCAGGCGCTGGAGATCGCGGCCAGGGACGGCGGGATCGACCTGGCCACGGCCACCGTCAAGAAGGCCACCGCCACGGCGGTGCCCGCGCCCGACGGGACGCACAACGCGTTCCAGATCACCCTGATCGGCGGCGGTGAGGGCGAGCCCGCCGCGTACACGACGCACGTGGACGCGGTCAGCGGCGAGATCCTGACCCGCGAGAACCTGGTGGACCACCACAGCGCGCCGGACGACCCGCGCTGGGAGGCGTTCCCGGCCAATCCCCCGGCCGACTACTCCTCCACCGACACCCGCGCGACGTGGTGCGCCACGGCCGGGCCCGGCTGCGAGCTGGTCGGGGCCGACCCGGCCACCGGCAAGGCGTGGGACGTCGACCACGCCACGGACACCCCGACGAACACGAGCGTCGGCAACGCCGCCAAGACCGTGGAGAACCGCGCCAGCGGCGACGCGTTCTCCGTCGGCACCCGCAGCAACGTGGCCACGCCGAACCGCGAGTACGTCTACCCGTGGACCAACAAGTGGTACACGGCCAAGTGCGACCCGGCCGTCCTCGACCAGCCCGGTGAGGCCGACCTCGAGGCCGCCATCTCCAACCTGCACGTCATGCACAACCGCATGCACGACTGGTCCTACCGGCTCGGCTTCACCGAGACCGCCTGGAACATGCAGAACGACAACGGCGAGCGCGGCGGCCTCGGCGGCGACCCCGAGCAGGGCAACGCCCAGGCGGGCGCCCGGGTGCTCAGCGTGCGCGACAACGCCAACCAGATCACCGGCCCCGACGGGGTCGCGCCCATCACCAACATGTACATGTGGCAGCCGATCGCGGGCGCGTTCTACTCGCCCTGCGTGGACGGCGACTACGACATGTCGGTGATCGGGCACGAGTACACCCACGCGATCTCCGGCCGCATGATCGGCGGCCCGAACGCCGGGTGGAGCGGCGCCCAGGCCGGGGCGATGAACGAGAGCACCTCCGACCTGTTCGCGATGGAGTACCTCTCCGAGTACGGCTTCCGCCCCGCGGGCGACACCCCGTACGTCACCGGCGGCTACGTCACCGGCGACAAGAAGGCGGGCATCCGCAACTACGACATGTCCAACTCCCCGCTGAACTACAGCGACATCGCGTACGACATCGTCGGCCAGCAGGTGCACGCCGACGGTGAGATCTGGTCGGCGACCCAGTACGACGTGCGCAAGGCCTTCGTCCAGAAGTACGGCCAGGGCACCCCGGCCAGGCAGAAGGCGTGCGCCGACGGCAAGACCCCGCTTCAGGAGTGCCCCGGCAACCGCCGCTGGGCGCAGGTCTCCTTCGACGCGCTGCTGCTGATGGCCTCCGGCGCGGTCAGCTACGTCGACCACCGCGACGCGCTGCTCGCGGCCGACGCCATCCGCTTCGGCGGCGCGAACCAGGCCATCATGTGGCGCGCGTTCGCCGAGCACGGCCTCGGCCAGGGCGCGGCGAGCGCCGGGGCAGGCGACCCCGACCCGACGCCGAGCTTCGTCGACCCGGCCGGCAAGAACGGGAAGATCCAGCTCAAGCCGCTGCTCGAGGCCAAGGACGCCGCGCTGCGGCTGTACGTCGGCGACTACGAGGGCCGCGTCGTGCCGGTGGCCGACACCGACCCGGCGACCGAGCTCGGCGACACCGTCGAGATGACCCCGGGGATCTACGACTTCGTGGTCGCGGGCAACGGGTTCGGGCACACCCGGGTGAAGTTCGCGGTGCTGCCCGGCCTCAAGCTGCCGCTGCCGCTCGCGATCCCGAAGAACCTCGCCTCGGCAGCCCTGGGCGCCACCGCGACCGGCGACGGCGTCAACCACGCCAAGCTGATCGACGAGACGGAGGCCACGAACTGGGCCTCGCTCACCGGGCCGGTCAAGGGCAAGGCCGTCACCGTGGACCTGGCCGGGACCAAGCCGGAGAAGATCCGCCGCGTGCAGGTCAGCGCCATGCTCAGGCCCCCCGCCGCCACCGACCCGGCCGACCCCGGCACCCAGAACCGCTTCAGCGCCCTGCGCGCCTTCGAGGTCCTGGCCTGCGACGCCACCAAGAAGGACTGCTCCTCACCCGCGTCCTTCTCGGTCGTCTACACCAGCCCGTCCAACGCCTTCGAGACGCGCCGGCCGCGTCCTCGCGGCGCCGACCTGCTCATCGAGTCCTTCAAGATCCCCACGACCACCGCGACCCACCTGACCCTGCGGGCCGTCTCCACCCAGTGCACCGGCAACCCGGTCTACGCCGGCGAGCAGGACGCCGACCCCAACTCCGCCACCGACTGCGCCACCGCCAGCCCCGCCAGGGACCACCTGCGCGCGGCCGAGTTCCAGGCCTTCACCCGCTAGTCCCTCCGGAGTCCCGTCAGTCCCTCCGGAGGAGTCCCCGGGTCCCGAGTCTCTCGGGGCCCGGGGACCTTCCGCATCCGGCCCCGTACTCCGTGTCCGGCCCCGCACGGCGTGGAACGTCCGCGCGGCGTGAGGACACGATCCACACCGGCTCCACCGGCTCCACCGGCTCCGCCGACGGGCCGGCGGCGCTACACCGGGTTGGTCTCGGGACTGGCCACCGGCACGATCTCCGGGGCGCCGAGGCGGATGGCGTCGGCCTCCTGGTCGGTGTCCTGCTCCTGGGAGAGGCGCTCGGACTCGACGCGCTTGGTGTAGTACTCCACCTCGCGCTTGATCTGCTCGGCGTCCCAGCCCAGCGGCTCGGCGAGCAGCCGGGCCGTCTCCTCGACCACGCCCACACCCCGGTGGAAGGTCTCGATCGAGATGTGCGTACGCCGGGTCAGCACGTCGTTCACGTGCCGGGCGCCCTCGTGGGTCGCCGCGTAGACCACCTCCGCCCGGAGGTAGTCGTCGGCCCCCGTGAGCGGCTTGGCCAGCGACGGATCCTGCTCGATCAGCGCCAGAACCTCGTCGATCATCGACCCGTACCGCTGGAGCAGGTGTTCGATCCTGGCCACGTGCAGCCCGGAGGACTGGGCCAGCCGCTGCCGGGAGTTCCACATCGCCTGGTAGCCCTCGGCTCCGACCAGCGGGACCCGGTCGGTGCAGGAGGGCGGGACCCGCTGGTCCAGGCCGTGCGCCACGGCGTCGACCGCGTCCTTCGCCATAACGCGATATGTCGTGTACTTTCCCCCAGCCACCATGACCAGACCCGGGACCGGGTGGGCCACCACGTGCTCGCGGGAGAGCTTGGACGTCTCCTCCGACTCCCCCGACAGCAGCGGGCGGAGCCCGGCGTAGACGCCCTCGACGTCCTCGCGGGTGAGCGGGACCGAGAGCACCTCGTTCACGTGGTCGAGGACGTAGTCGATGTCCGACCGCGACGCCGCCGGGTGGGCCCGGTCCAGCTTCCACGCGGTGTCGGTGGTGCCGATGATCCAGTGACGGCCCCAGGGGATGACGAACAGCACCGACTTCTCGGTGCGCAGGATGATCCCGGTGAGCGAGTGGATCCTGTCGCGCGGTACCACCAGGTGGATCCCCTTGGAGGCGCGCACGTGGATCTGCCCGCGCCCGCCGACCATTTCCTGGATGTCGTCCGTCCACACCCCGGTGGCGTTCACCACCTGGCGGGCCCGCACCTCCAGTTCCCTGCCGCCCTCCAGGTCGCGCACCCGGACGCCGGTGACCCGCTCCCCCTCGCGCAGGAAACCCACCACCTGCGCCCGCGAGGCGACGTTGGCCCCGTACATGGCCGCCGTCCGCAGCGTGGTCATCACGTGGCGGGCGTCGTCGACCTGGGCGTCCCAGTACTGCACCGCGCCGGAGAACGCCGTCTTGCGCAGCGCGGGGGCGAGCCGCAGCGCCCTCGTGCGCGACAGGTGCCTGTGGCCCGGCACGCCCCGGGCGAGCCCGGTGGAGAAGCCCATCGTGTCGTACAGCACCAGTCCCGCGCCCACGTAGGGCCGCTCCCAGCCGACATGCGTCAGCGGGAACAGGAACGGCACCGGCCGCACCAGGTGCGGGGCGATCCGCTGCAGCAGCAGGGCCCGTTCCTGGAGCGCCTCCCTGACCAGCTCGAAGTTGAGCTGTTCCAGATAGCGCAGGCCGCCGTGGATCAGCTTGGACGACCTGGACGAGGTGCCCGAGGCGAAGTCGCGCGCCTCCAGCAGCCCGACGGACAGGCCTCGGGTCACCGCGTCCAGCGCGACTCCCGCTCCGACGACCCCGCCTCCGATCACCACCACGTCGAGTTCCTCGGCGCTCATCTGCGCCAGTGCGGCGGACCGCTCGGCAGGACCGAGCCGTCCGGTGCCCATTCGCGCCGTCATGTGCAACCCCCTGGGGTGCGGCTTGTCGCCTTACGTGAGGTATTTACCCATCTACCCTAGGCACCATTACCGACCAGTAGGAAACGGCGGCGGTGATTCACGCCATACCCCGGTGAACAGCGCGAAGACAACGATAGACCCACGGGAGGGCAACGCCGTGGGAACGCCTCGGCGCGACCGGTGAACCCCGGGTCCGGCACCCGCCAGCCGAGCACCCGAGGTAAGAAAAGTGAGCCTCGCTCATAGAGCACTCACCGGGCATGACCCTGCCCTCACCTCCGATGACCGAGCGGGCCCCCTGCCCCCGCGCCCGGCCGCCGAACCACCTCTCGAAGACGACTCCCCCTACCACCTTCCTCACCCTCGTGAACGCCGGCCGGTGGACGCCACCCGCAACCAGCGAACGCCCCAAGCCACCCCACCCACCCCTTTCGTCAAGCAGGTGGCCACACCTTCACAATGATTAAAGGGCCGTACGGCCGGCGAAAACACCCGCCGCCACGTAAATGATAGGGATAAATCCGCGACCGTTTTTGAACGGCGTTTTGATGGCCCCCGGCAGAGGCTCTCATTGTGGGGGGAGAGCGAGGACATGCGTCAACGGGGGAAGTTCGCATGCCACTTTCCTGCCGGGGGCGGTTCGGTGGTCGGCCCTTTTCACATGGATTTCGGTCGCCCGGTGGCCGCGACCGGGGTGGAAGGGCCCAGGAAAGGCCGATCGGTGGCGCCCGGCCCCTCGGGAAGCCCGGAAACCTTGGGGATCTCGGAGAAGGGGTCGGCGGGCAGCTCGCACCACACGGTCCGGCCACGGCCCCGGCCGTGGCCGCGGCTCCCCCAGTTGCCCTGTGACAACTCGTCGACGATCACCAGGCCGCGCCCGAACTCGGCCCTGGCGTTCTGGACCTCCGTAAAGGGAACCTCACGACGCGGCGCGTCGAATGCCGCCCCCTGGTCGGTGACCTCTATCCGGATGATCGGACCCCGCCGGAACAGGGCGAGCCGGATCGACTTGCCGACCCGGCCCCGGTCGGCGTGCTTGAAGGCGTTGGTGACCAGCTCGGAGACGACCAGCCTCACGGCCTCGTAGGCGTGGTGGTCGGCACCGAGCAGATCGCCCGCCACGCCACGGGCGCGGGAAACCGATTCGGCCGTACGCGGCAGGAAAACGTCCACGAGTTTCTTTGACTGCGATTGCACGATGGTGGCCTTTCACCCGATGTCCGCACCGGTCCGGCGGTTTCTCCTCGATGTGTCGACCGGGAATCCGCCGTCTGTTGACTCGCACATCGACCGTCCCAAACAATGACTACCGCGAGTAGCCGATTCGTCGCACAGCCGACACACGGATGCCGCACCACATCGCACACGCGCCGTGCATTTCCCGTGCAATGAAGGGAGGAGCATGACCGAGAGAACAGCGGACCAGGAGCCCCTGGTTCCACCCGACCTAAAATTCGGTGTAATACTTCGCGAGCACCGCAAAGCGGCTGGGATGCGACAAAAAGACCTGGCAGACAAACTGGGATGGTCGATTTCCCACGTCAGCATGGTCGAACGGGGCGAACGCCCCGCCAAGGAGGATTTCGCGAGCAGTGTCGACCCGGCCCTCAACGCCGGCGGCGCGCTGCTGGCGGCCTGGCGCAAGGCGCAGGAGCAGGCCGCCCGCCTGCCGCTGTGGTTCCGGCGCTGGGTGGAGATCGAGCAGAGTGCCGACGCGCTGCGGACCTGGCAACCGCTCATCATCCCCGGCCTGCTCCAGACGGTCGATTACGCGCGGGCGCTCCTCGGCGGCAAGCCGGGCGTCAACCTCGACAGGGTGGAAGCAAGTCTGGCCGCGCGGATAGACAGGCAGCACATCCTCGGCCGCGAGGACCCGCCTATGCTGTGGGTGATCCTGGACGAAGGCGTCCTCACCCGCCCCGTCGGCGACAAGGCGGTGATGGCCGGACAGATGGACCACCTTCTCGCGATGGCGGAGCGCCCGCGCATCGTCATCCGGGTGCTCCCCCGCGACTCGTGGAACACCACGGGGCTCCTGGGAGCGTTCGTGATCGCGAGGGGCCGCGACATGCCGGACATGGCCTACGTCGAGTCCGCCGCGCACGGCCAGGTCACCGGTGATCCGGACGACGTGACGGAGATCACGGCAAGATACGAGATGATCCACGGCGAGGCCCAGAGCCAGCGGGCCTCCTGCGACCTGATCAGGGAGGCAAGGAAACAGTGGACGACGTAACCAGGGAACTCGGCGCCGCGGTGTGGCACAAGTCCTCACTCTCCGGCGACAACGGCGGCGACTGCGTGGAGGTCGCCGAGCTGTCCGGCGGGCGCCGGGGCGTCCGCGACAGCAAGAACCCGACCGTCCCGGCACTGGTCTTCACCCCCGCCCAGTGGACCACCTTCACCAACGGCGTGAAGAACGGCGAATTCGGCTGACGCGCGAGACCCGACGAACGCGGACTCCTCGGTGACCGGGGAGCCCGCGCCTGTCCTGCCCTTGGGCGAACCCATGCCCCCGGGAGTGCCGGGAGCCGGTTCTCCCAGGAACCCGCGAGGATGGGGAGCATGAGCATCACACTCGCCGACGCCCGCGTCGTGACCCCCGAAGGTGTCCACGAAGGCTGGCTCACCATCGAAGACGGCCGCATCACCCACGTGGGCCAGGGCGCGGCCCCCGGCGCCGGGCTCGGGCTCGGCGGCCGGTACGTCGTGCCGGGCTTCGTCGACATCCACAACCACGGCGGGGCGGGCGGTTCCTTCCCCACCGGCGACCCGGACCAGGCGAGCCGGGCCGTCGACCTGCACGCCCGCCACGGCACCACCACGCTCATGGCCAGCCTGGTCACCGCGTCCCCGGACGACCTGGCCAGGGCCGCCGCCTCCCTCGCCGACCTGTGCGAGGACGGGCTGCTGGCCGGGATCCACTTCGAGGGCCCCTACATCTCCGCCGCCCGCTGCGGGGCGCACAACCCGGCGCTGCTGCGCGAGCCCTCACCCGGCGAGCTCGGCGCGCTGCTCAAGGCCGGACGCGGCCACGTACGGATGATCACCATCGCCGCCGAGCTGCCCGGCGCGCTGGACACCGTACGGGAGGCGACGGCCAACGGCGTGATCGCCGCCCTCGGCCACAGCGACGCCACCTACGAGCAGACGATCTCCGGCATCGAGGCGGGCGGCAGCGTCGCCACCCACCTCTACAACGCGATGCCGCCGCTGCACCACCGCGACCCCGGGCCGATCGCCGCGCTGCTCCAGGACGAGCGCGTCACGGTCGAGCTGATCAACGACGGCGTGCACCTGCACCCGGCCATGACGCGCCTGGCCTTCGAGGTCGCGGGTCCCGGCAGGACCGCGCTGATCACCGACGCCATGGCGGCCGCGGGCATGGGCGACGGCGTCTACGGGCTCGGCGCGATGTCGGTGAACGTCGTGGACGGGGTGGCCCGGCTGGCCGAGGGCGGCAGCATCGCGGGCAGCACCCTGACCATGGACGTCGCGTTCCGCCGCGCCGTGCGCGAGGTGGGCCTGTCGCTGGCCGAGGCGTCCGAGATCGCCTCCCTCACCCCCGCGAGGGTTCTCGGTCTCGCCGACAGCCTGGGGTCCGTCTCGGTCGGCAAGCGGGCCGACCTGGTGGTGCTCACCGACGACCTGGAGGTCTCCGGCGTCATGCGCGGGGGCACCTGGATCACCGAACCGCGCTGACGCGGAAACGGACGCGGGCGGCTCAGGACCAGTCCCAGCGGATGCCGACCAGGCCGGGTTCCAGCGACCCGGCCACCAGGTGCACGGCGTTGTGGGCGTTGAGGGAGAGCTCGCCGAGGTCCTGCTCGCCGGTGCCGGAGCCCTGCCGGGCGAACCGCCGGACGCGCGCCGGGAGGACTTCCGGCGCGAAGTTCACCCGGAGCACGTACTGCCCGGCCGGGTGCCGGAAGCCCCGCTCGTACTCGACGGTCTCCACGCCGCTCGGGTCGGCCAGCTCGTAGCGGATGATCTGCGTCTCGCCGGGCCGCAGCACCTGGTCGAACAGCAGTTCCGCCACGACCAGGGCGGTCGGCCCGTCGCGGCGGACCCGGCCGACCCGGCAGTCCTCCAGGGCCCGGACGCGCACGCGCTCCACGTCGCATCCCAGGTCGCCCCGGTAGACCATGATGTAGCGGTCGGTGGCCTCCTCGTGCGCCTGCACCACCTGGAGCGTCTCGCGCCGCACGGTGCTGCGGTCGGGACCGATCTGCAGCGCCTCGTACATCCCGGCGATGTGCAGGCGCCGGTCGTCGGCCACCCCGTTCAGGTCGTGGATCATCGCCGACAGCGTCCGCGAGGACTCCATGATCGCGGAGTAGGGCAGGGCGCCCACCGGCAGCTTCCCCGCGTCCCGCCCGCGCGGCCGGGGCGGGCCGAGAAGGGCCATGAGGGAGCGCGGCGGCAGGACGAGGATCTCCTCCAGGGCGCGCACGGCGCGCAGCGACTCGGGGCGCTCAGGGCGCCGCAACCCCTGTTGCCAGTAACTCAGGCTCGTCATCCCGACCCGGAGACCGCGTTCCCCGAGATGCCGGTGAAGCCCGTTCAGGGTCAGCCCGCGAGTCTCCACCGCGGCACGCAGCGCGACGTGGAAGGGCCCTTTCTTGAGGGCGACCCGGAGCTCCCGATCAGTTGGCACGTACGAATGCTCACAGATTTCTTCGAGCACGTCATTTCAGTTAACGGCCTCACGGGGGGGCGGCCCGGGCCGAGGTCCCGCCCCGCCCCGCCCCGCGAGATGTCAGCCGATCTGCGGAGCGACGACGACCTCGACCCGCTGGAACTCCTTGAGGTCGGAGTATCCGGCGGTGGCCATCGTGCGCCTGAGCGCGCCCATCAGGTTCATCGAGCCGTCGGCGACCGAGGAGGGGCCGTGCAGGATCTGCTCCAGCGTGCCGACCGTGCCGAACTCGACCCGCTTGCCCCTGGGCAGCTCGGGGTGCTGCGCCTCGGAGCCCCAGTGGAAGCCCCGGCCGGGAGCCTCGACGGCCCGCGCCAGCGGCGAACCGACCATGACCGCGTCCGCGCCCACGGCGATCGCCTTGGCGATGTCGCCGGAGGTGCCCATGCCTCCGTCGGCGATGACGTGGACGTAACGGCCACCGGACTCGTCCATGTAGTCGCGGCGGGCGGCGGCCACGTCGGAGATCGCGGTGGCCATCGGCACCACCACGCCCAGCACCGTGCGGGTGGTGTGCGAGGCGCCGCCGCCGAAGCCGACGAGCACCCCGGCCGCGCCGGTCCGCATCAGGTGCAGCGCCGCGGTGTAGGTGGCGCACCCCCCGACGACCACGGGGACGTCGAGCTCGTAGATGAACTGCTTGAGGTTGAGCGGCTCGGCCCTGCCGGAGACGTGCTCGGCGGAGACCGTGGTGCCGCGGATCACGAAGATGTCCACGCCCGCGTCGATGACGGCCTTGTGGTACTGGACCGTGCGCTGCGGGGACAGCCGCACGGCCGTCGCCACCCCGGCGGCGCGGATCTCCTCGATGCGGCGGCCGATCAGCTCCTCCTTGATCGGCGCGTCGTAGATCTGCTGCAGCCGCTTCGTGGCGGGCTCGCCCTTGAGCTCGGCCACCTCCTCCAGCAGCGGCATCGGGTCGTCGTACCGGGTCCACAGCCCTTCGAGGTCGAGCACGGCGAGACCGCCGAGCCTGCCGACCTCGATGGCGGTCTTCGGCGAGACCACGCTGTCCATCGGGCTCACCACGACGGGCAGCTCGAAGCGGTAGGCGTCGATCTGCCAGGCGATCGAGACCTCCTCCGGGTCGCGGGTGCGACGGGACGGAACGATGCCGATCTCGTCGAGCGCGTAGGCACGACGGCCGTTCTTGCCGCGGCCGATCTCCACCTGAGTCATATGTCTGTCTTTCCCGTTCCGTGCGTGCACAGCGCACGCCGCGTTCCATGCGTGCGCCATGCACGCCGCGTTCCATGCGGCACGGCCGTGCGCGCGGCGTCTCGCGCGTGCGCGGGCGCACGCCACGTCCGCCCGCGCGCCCGGCGCGGGCCGCCCTAGCGACCGTGGTAGTTGGGAGCCTCGACCGTCATCTGGATGTCGTGCGGGTGGCTCTCCTTGAGGCCCGCCGCCGTGATCGGCATCAGCTCGCACCGCACGTGCATCTCGGCGACCGTGCGGCACCCGGCGTACCACATGCCCTGGCGCAGGCCGCCGATGAGCTGGTGGGCCACCGCGGCGACCGGGCCGCGGTAGGGGACCTGCCCCTCGATGCCCTCGGGGATGAACTTGTCCTCGTTGCCGACGTCGCCCTGGGCGTAGCGGTCCTTGCTGAAGGAGGCGCCGCCGCGCTCGCGGTTGCGGACCGCGCCGAGCGAGCCCATGCCCCGGTACGACTTGAACTGCTTGCCGTTGATGAAGATCAGCTCACCCGGGGACTCCTCGCAGCCCGCCAGGAGGGAGCCGAGCATGACCGTGTCGGCCCCGGCCGCGATGGCCTTGACGATGTCGCCCGAATACTGCAGGCCGCCGTCGCCGATCACCGGGACCCCGGCGGGGCCGGCGGCCAGCGAGGCCTCGTGGATCGCCGTCACCTGCGGGGCGCCGACGCCGGCGACCACGCGGGTGGTGCAGATGGAGCCGGGCCCGACACCGACCTTGACCGCGTCGACCCCGGCGTCGACCAGCATCTGGGCCCCCGCGCGGGTGGCGATGTTGCCGCCGATCACGTCGACCCGGCTGTTGGACTTGATCTTGGCGATCATGTCGGCGAGGCCCTTGGAGTGGCCGTGCGCGACGTCCACCACGATCACGTCGACCCCGGCCTCGATCAGCGCGATCGCCCGCTTCTCCGCGTCGCCGCCGACGCCGACGGCCGCCCCCACGACGAGCCGGCCGTCGGCGTCCTTGGTGGCGAGGGGATACTGCTCGCTCTTGGTGAAGTCCTTGACGGTGATGAGCCCGCGCAGCCGCCCCCCGGCGTCGACCAGCGGAAGCTTCTCGATCTTGTTCTGCTTGAGCAGGGCGAACGCGTCGTCGGTGGAGACCCCGACCGGCGCGGTGACCAGCGGCATCGGGGTCATGACCTCGCGCACCGGACGGTTCTCGTCGGTCTCGAAGCGCATGTCGCGGTTGGTGACGATGCCGACGAGCACGCCGGTCTCGTCGGTCACCGGGACGCCGGAGATCCGGTACGTCGCGCAGAGGCGCTCGACGTCGGCCAGCGTCTCGTCCGGGGAGCAGGTGACCGGGTTGGTGACCATCCCGGCCTCGGAGCGCTTGACGAGGTCGGCCTGCTGGGCCTGGTCCTCGATCGACAGGTTGCGGTGCAGGACGCCGATGCCGCCCTGGCGGGCCATCGCCACCGCCATGCGGGCCTCGGTCACCGTGTCCATCGCCGCGGAGACCAGCGGGATCCGCAGGGTGATGCCCCGCGACAGCCGCGTGGTGGTGTCGGCCTGCCCCGGCTGCAGGTCCGAATACGCGGGAACCAGCAACACGTCGTCGAACGTGAGCCCCGGCTCGGTGAACTTGGCCATCTGCGATCCTCCTGCCGCGGCGCTCTCATGACGGGGAAAGGCGCCGACCCCCGGGTCACAGTTTAGAGTCTGGCGCCGAAGCCGGTGGACCCGGGGGAAAAGGCGCGGCGCGCAGGGCCCGGGGAGGCGGCGCGCAGGACCCGGGAGAGACGGGCCCCGGGGGGCCCGGAGGAAGGACGGGCCCCCGGAGGACCGGGGAAAAGCGGGGGACCGAGCGGTCGGTGACCCGCTCGGTCCCCCGGATCACCGGCATCGGCGCGGAGATGCCTTGACGCCAACCGAACCCCCCTCCGCATCCGGCTGGCGGCGTGATCCGCGCCTTCGCCGACGCTGCGTCAAGAGTGCGTCACGATGCGTTCGTCTCGCAATGTCCAAACGTGCAATTGCACGAAGCTGCACACGGCGGCATACCGGTAGGAGCAACGCCCGGACAGGGACTATTCGCCGGGTTATTCTCGCCAGACCCTCGTGTCACTTGCAGGAGTCCCTCGCCGATGAGTACCGACACACCCACACTGCCCGACCCGCTGGAGAGCCTGGGGCTCACCCCGGCCCAGACGGCCCTGTACAACGCGGTCCTGCGCCTGCACCGCGCCACCTGCGCCGAGCTCGCCCAGGCCACCAACCGCTCGCCCGAGCCGCTCGGCCACGAGCTGGCCACCCTGGTGCGGCTGGGCGTGGTCGACGAGCAGGGGGGCGAATACCTGGCCCGCCACCCGGCCGCGGCCCTCGGCCATCTGATCGCGGAGAGGCTGGACCGGCTGGCCGCCGAGAGCCGCCGGATCGACACCGTGCTCGGCTCGATCCGCGGCTTCATCCACCAGTACGACGCCGGCCGCGACTACCAGACCGGCCAGTTCCCGGTGGACCTGGTCGGAGGCGCCGACGAGCTCTACGAGAGCGTGATCGGCATGGCGGTCCAGGCCCCGCCGCTGAGGCTGCTGTCGAGCATCCCCGACCGGCGGACGATGAGCGACTTCGCGCACCGCTACGCCGACCAGTGGATCGGCGCCCAGCGCGCCGGCCTGCTCGCCTGCCGGGTCACCATCCCGGTGCACACCCTGGAGATCCCCGGCCTGCGCGACAAGCTGGACCAGTTCGAGCGGGCGGGGGCCGAGGTGCGCACCCTCGACACGGTGCCCAGCTGGTTCCTCGTCGCGGGGGACGACGCCGCGGGCATGCCCGCCCAGTGGGGCGGCGCGCTCGCCGAGAACGCCTACAACTTCCACCTGGTCAGGGCTCCGGTCGTGGTGGCCGCGCTGCGCTCGCTCTTCGAGGAGCTGTGGGCCCGCGGGGCCCGCCTGCCCGGGACCCACCGCGACGACGGGGTGGTCCGGGTGCTGCGGCTGGCCGGTCAGGGCGTCCCCGACGAGATGATCGCCCGGCAGCTGGGCGTCTCCGTCCGCACGGTGCGCGCCAGGTTCGCCGACGCCATGGCCGAGCTGGGGGCGCAGTCCCGGTTCCAGGCGGGGGTGGAGGCCTCCCGGCGCGGCTGGCTCGTCTAGGCCCTCTCGCCTCGGGCAGGCCCTCCGGGGCGCCGAGGGTCCGAGCCTCTGACCTGCCCGTACCGCCCCGGAGCGTCCTACTCGTGCAGTTCGGAACCTGTCTGTCACATCCAGGCCATAAGGTGGGATCGTGCTCGACGATGTCCCTCGCGACCCGTTCGCGGATGACCCCGACGACCCGGCGGCGGCGCTGGGCGATCCCGACGATCCCGAGCCGCTGACGACGGACGAGCGCGACGAGGCCATGACCGACCTCGCCGACGTGGAGGTCTTCCGCTCGTTGCTGGAGCCCCAGGGCGTGCTCGGCCTGGTGCTCGACTGCCCCGAATGCGGGGAGCAGCACTACTTCGACTGGGAGCTGCTGCGCGGCAACCTGCGCCAGATGATCGAGAACGGCCAGCCCCAGGTGCACGAGCCCGCCTACCAGCCCAATCCCACCGACTACGTGAGCTGGGAATACGCCCGTGGTTACGTGGACGGCGTGATCGACACCGAGGAACACCGCTGATCCACGTCGTCGATCAGGGCCGCCAGCAGGGCGACCGCGGCGTCTGAGCCGGAGACGGGCCTCCTGCCGGAGAGCGCCTCCAGGAGTTCGTCGGTCTCGGCGACCGCCGGGTCCTCGTCCGGCCCGTATCTCCGAGCCGGACGTCGCGGGTGAACCGTTGTCATGATCGTTCTCGCTCCGGGTCGTCGCGAGCCCCGCCCCGCGGTTCGGGCCTTCGCTCGCGCCCCCTGCTCGACGGCTCCGCGATCAAGCTATCGACTCCAGCTCCGCCATCGCTCGTAGCCGGGCCAGCGCCCTGTGCTGGGCCACACGAACCGCACCTGGTGACATGCCAAGTACATTACCGGTCTCCTCGGCGGAAAGGCCCGACACCACTCGAAGCATGAGCAGTTCGCGCTGGTTGTCCGGCAGCCTCGACAGCAGCCGGCGGGCGTGTTCGGCCTCGATGTAACGCACCACGGTCTCCTCCGGCCCCGGACCCTCGTCGGGCCCGTCAGGAAGGTCCTGGGTGGGCACGGCGGATCGTACGGAGCTGCGCAGCGCGTCGGCCACCTTGTGAGACGCGATGCCGAAGACGAAGGACGCGAACGGGCGTCCCATGTCACGGTAGCGGGGCAGTGCGGACAGCACCGCTATGCATACTTCCTGGGCCACGTCGTCCGCGATGTGATACTGACCGGAAACCCGGCCCAGACGACCACGGCAATATCGGACGACCATCGGCCGCAGTTGCGCGATCAGAGATTCGATCGCGGTGCGATCCCCCTGAACGGCGAGGCTCGTCAGATCCTTGAGATCATCCCTGTGGGCGACCCCATCAGACCTCGTCGCAAGCCTCACCCCATTTTTGGCGTCGGCGACGCATCCCTCGGTCACGTTAGGCATGATGCCCGCCCT
Organism: Streptosporangium sp. NPDC023825; assembly: GCF_040639575.1. Lineage (NCBI taxonomy): Bacteria > Bacillati > Actinomycetota > Actinomycetes > Streptosporangiales > Streptosporangiaceae > Streptosporangium > Streptosporangium sp. NPDC023825. The sequence goes on from NZ_JBFAAE010000015.1 coordinate 82,355, forward strand.
GGTAGTGACTGTCGTCATCGCAAACGGCTACGGATTGGTCACATTGAGGCGGAGATAACGGCGCGTAATCAAACGGCGACCGCAACGACTACAGAATGTGCAAATATTCCATTCGATTGCCAAATACGTCGCCTATTCGCTAGAACCGCGTTTGGTCTTCTGTCCGGCGCGACGCTTGAGATCGTTTTTCGGTTTACCGCGAAACGCGAACGGCTCGCGCCTCCGGGGAGACGCGAGCCGTTCGGAACCGATGATCGGCCGGGGGCCGACCGGGGGTCGTTCAGTGACCGATCAGTGGCCGTGACCGTGGCCGTGACCCTGGCCGGCGGCGGCCGGGGCCTCCTCCTCGGGCTTGTCCACCACGAGGGCCTCGGTCGTCAGCAGCATGCCGGCGATGGAGGCGGCGTTCTGGACGGCCGAGCGGGTGACCTTGACCGGGTCGATGACGCCCTGGGCGATCAGGTCGCCGTACTCGCCGGTGGCGGCGTTGAAGCCCTGGCCGACGGGCAGCTCGGTGACCTTCGCCGTCACGACGTACCCCTCGAGGCCGGCGTTCTCGGCGATCCAGCGGGCCGGCTCGACGAGCGCCTTGCGGACGATGGAGACACCGGTCGCCTCGTCGCCGGTCAGGCCCAGGTCGTCGAGGACCTTGGAGACGTGGATGAGCGCGGAGCCACCGCCGGAGACGATGCCCTCCTCGATCGCCGCGCGCGTCGCCGAGATGGCGTCCTCAAGGCGGTGCTTCTTCTCCTTGAGCTCCACCTCGGTGGCCGCGCCGACCTTGAGCACGCAGACGCCGCCGGAGAGCTTGGCGAGGCGCTCCTGGAGCTTCTCGCGGTCCCAGTCGGAGTCGGACTGCTCGATGGCGAGCTTGATCTCCTTGACGCGGTCGGCGATCGCCGCGGCCTCACCGGCACCGTCGACGACGGTGGTGGAGTCCTTGGTGATGACGACGCGCCGGGCGGTGCCCAGCACCTCCAGGCCGACGTGCTCCAGCTTGAGGCCGATCTCCTCGCTGACGACCTGGCCACCGGTGAGGATGGCGATGTCCTGCAGCATGGCCTTGCGGCGGTCGCCGAAGCCCGGCGCCTTGACGGCGACGGAGGTGAAGGTGCCACGGATCTTGTTCGTGACGAGGACCGCGAGGGCCTCGCCCTCGACGTCCTCGGCGATGACCAGCAGGGCCTTCTTCGTCTGCGCGATCTTCTCGAGCAGCGGCAGGAAGTCCGCGACCGAGCCGATCTTGCCCTGGGTGATCAGGATGTAGGGGTCTTCCAGGATCGCCTCCATGCGCTCCTGGTCGGTCACCATGTAGGGCGACAGGTAACCCTTGTCGAACTGGAGGCCCTCGGTGAACTCGAGCTCCAGGCCCATGCTGTTGGACTCTTCGACGGTGATGACACCGTCCTTGCCCACCTTGTCGAACGCCTCGGCGATCAGCTCGCCGATCCTGGCGTCCTGCGCGGAGATCGTCGCGACGTTGGCGATCTCCTTCTTGTCCTCGACCGGGCGGGCCGACTCGATCAGCCGGTCGCTGACGGCCTTGGCCGCGATGTCGATGCCGCGCTTGAGGGAGAGCGGCTGCGCTCCGGCGGCCACGTTGCGCAGGCCCTCGCGGACCATGGCCTGGGCCAGGACGGTCGCGGTGGTGGTGCCGTCACCGGCGACGTCGTTGGTCTTGGTCGCCACTTCCTTGGCCAGCTGGGCGCCCAGGTTCTCGTACGGCGTCTCCAGCTCGACCTCGCGGGCGATGGTGACACCGTCGTTGGTGATGGTGGGCGCACCGAACTTCTTGTCGATGACGACATTGCGGCCACGCGGGCCCAGCGTCACCTTGACCGCGTCCGCGAGAGCGTTCACGCCGCGCTCGAGAGCTCGGCGCGCGTCCTCCTCGAACGACAGGATCTTCGGCATGACAATCCTCTCCATAAGTACGTCGGCGCATCAAAGCCCCGGGCGCTCTCGCGACCCGGGGCTCGATACGTCATCTTTGTGAAGCGAGAACTACTTCTCGATGATGGCGAGCACGTCACGAGCGGAGAGCACGAGATACTCCTCGCCGTTGTACTTCACCTCGGTGCCGCCGTACTTGCTGTAGAGGACCACGTCGCCCTCCTTGACGTCGAGCGGAATCCGCTTCTCGCCGTCCTCATCCCAGTTGCCGGGGCCCACCGCGAGGACCTTGCCCTCTTGCGGCTTCTCCTTGGCGGTGTCCGGGATGACCAGACCGGAAGCGGTGGTCTGCTCGGCCTCAAGCGGCTGGACCACAATGCGGTCGCCGAGCGGCTTAACGGGAACCTTGGTGGCGGTCGTCACGTCGGACCTCCCCTTCAGATTTGAATGATCTAGAAGAGGCGACCAGCGGTCTGCCGTCGCGGGTGTCAGACCTGCCTCGTCGCATGTATTTGGCACTCTCACCGGGAGAGTGCCAATACGGAACAGTATGCAAGGTGGCCTTGACAGTCAACACGAAGCACCCCTTCTGCGCTTCACGCGAACGTCAAGCCAGGTGGAAGCCCCTCGCGAAGCCCTGCGGCCGAGGCGGTAGCGTCGGCTGGTGTGAATCTCGACGCATTCCGGGAACTCCTGACCCCGCGCGGCCAGGAGGCCCTGGGCGCGGCGGCCGGGATCGTCGGCGACGACCCGGTGGCGGCGGTGACCAGGCTGAGGAAGACCTACGACGCGGACCTGACCTCGGCGGCGTTCACGCAGGCCACGCTCCGGCTGCGCGCCAGGGAGAAGTTCGGGGCCGACGCCGATCTCATGTACTTCACCAGGACGGGCCTGGAGCAGGCCACCCGCCGGGAGGTCGCCGACCATCGGGCGCGGCGCGTCCCCGCGGGCTCGCGGGTCGCCGACGTCTGCTGCGGCATCGGCGGCGACCTCCTCGCCCTGGCCAGGGCCGGGTGCTCGGTCGAGGCCGTCGACACCGACCCGCTCACCGCGGCGATCGCCCAGGCCAACGCGGACGCCCTGGGCTTCGGCGACCGGGTCTCGGTCCGCGCCGCCGACGCCTCCGCCCTGGACCCGGCCGCCTTCGACGTCCTGTTCGCCGACCCGGCGCGCCGTACGGCGCGGGGCAGGACCTTCGACCCGATGGGCTACTCGCCGCCCTGGCCCGCCGTGCTGGAGATGGTGGCCCGGGCCGGGGCCGCCTGCCTGAAGGTCGCCCCCGGGATCCCGTACGAGTTCGTCCCCGAGGGCGCGGAGGCCGAGTGGGTCTCCTACAAGGGCGACGTCAAGGAGGCCGTGATCTGGTGCGGCGCGCTGGCGGGCGAGACGGCGCGCAGGGCGACGATCCTGCCCTCGGGCGCCACGATGACGCCCGACCCGGCCCTCGGCGCCCCCGGCACCGGCCCCGCCGGCCGCTACATCTACGAGCCGGACGGCGCGGCCATCCGGGCCCACCTGGTGGCGGAGATCGCCGCGGCGGTCGGCGGGCGCCTGCTCGACCCGCAGATCGCCTACATCACCGGCGACGTCGCGACGCCGACGCCGTGGGCGTCCCGGTACGAGGTCCACGAGACGCTGCCGTTCTCGCTCAAGCGGCTGCGGGCGGCGCTCCGCGAGCGCGGCGCGGGCAATGTGACGATCAAGAAGCGCGGCTCCGCGGTGGACGTCGACCGCCTCAGGAAAGACCTCCGGCTTTCCGGTGAGGAATCCGCGGTCGTCATTCTCACCCGAATCGGCGAGCGGCCTTTCGCCTTCGTGTGCGGCCCCGGCTGACCGGCCGGATCGAACCCGTTCGACCAGCTGCGGTAAGCCCTGTTTGACCAGCCAAAATAGTCAATTCTTCCAGCCAACCGGCAATTCCTCTCTTTTAATCTCGCTGCCGGAAAACCTTGATCCAGAGGCTAAGGTTGCCAGGCGGGAGTTCTCTCTCGCCTGCGGTTTCATATCGTTCATCGGCAAATCCCATCAAATCCAACCGCGCGGCTGAGCGTCGGCGAGTGAAGGAGCTCTCGGTGGATCACTCCGACCACACCCTGCTCCAGGCAGGCAGCCAGACCGCCATCTCCGACCGGATGCGCGAGCTCCTCGCCCGCGCGGCGCAGGACCACGTCTACGAGCAGCGGACCCAGGGCGCGGTGCTCGACGAGATCCGGCAGCGCCTGGAGGGCATGGAGTGGCTGCTGCGCGAGGTCAGGGAGCGCGAGATCGGCGGGCTGAACGGCACGCTGGAGTCCGTCCACGGGCGCCTGGACGACATCGCCGCCAAACCGCCCTCCTGGGCCGAGGGCCTGGCCCAGCACGTCGAGGCGGTGCGTGACCACGTCGACGCCGTCGGCGAGCGGGTCGACTCCCTCGGCCGCCGGGTCGAGACCGTCCGCGACCGGGTCACCCCCCTCGGCGAGCTGCCGAGCCTGTGGACCGATCTCGGCACCGTGGGCGAGAGCATGGACGAGGCGCTCGCCCGCCTGCGGGCGATCTCGGAGGGCACCCTGGGCCTCGACGAGCAGGTGCGCCAGCTGGCCGAGCACCTCGGCAGGCTCCAGGCCGACATGGGCATCGCGGCGCACCGGTTCAGCCGCCTGGACAGGGCCCTGGCCGACCTCTCCCAGCGCACCGGGCGTATCGAGGCGGGGATGCTCGACCTGTCGGCGAGCGTCCAGCAGGCCGTCGGCACCGCCGCCGACCGGATGCTCGCCGCCGTCGAGCAGGTCAACGGCAAGGTGGACCTGGTGAGCGGCAGGGTCGAGCAGGTGGGCGCCAGGGTCGACCTGGTCGTGCCCAGGATCGACGAGCGCGCCGCCGCCGTCGAGAACCGCATCGACAGCCGCGTCGACCGGCTGGAGGGCCATCGCATGGCGGCCGGTGGCCGCTTCGACACCCTCGACGAGCGCCTCGACGACATCGAGGGCCGCCTCACCGGCCGGATGGACGTCATCGACTCCCGGCTGTCCACGCTGGACGGGCACGCGGAGAAGTCCGCCGAGCGCCTGGAGAGCCTGGACGAGCGCCTGGAGGTCCTGCCCGCCGTCCTCGGCGTCGGCGCGCTCATCGGCGTTCAGACCGACGAGCAGCGCGAGCGCTTCGACTCCCTGGACGAGCGCGTCATCCGGGCCGAGGCCGCGCTGGCCCCGCTGGCCGAGACGCTCCGCGCCCTGCCCGACCGCGACCAGCTCTCCGAGGCGCTGAGCGAGACCGTGGAGCCCGCGCACACCGACCTCACCCGCCGCCTGGGCGCCCTGGAGGAGACCATGCTGGCCCTCGCCGAGGCGCTGCTCCGCCCCACCAGGACCGACCAGGACTGACTCCCGGGCCGGGGCTTCGCCCCCGGGCGCGACCCGCCCCCGGCGGCTCTCAGCGGCCCGCCCGGTCCCGTACGGACGCCGTCAGCCGGCGCGCGCGACATCGGCCGGGTGACCCTCCAGGCTCTTCACGGCCCTCACCTCGGGGCACAGGTTGTTCCTGACCACGGAGAGCAGGACCAACAGCTCGTCGGTCTGCTCGGCCGTCAGCCCCCGGGTCATCCGGCGGTGCATCTCGGCGAGGACCCGGTCGACCTCGGGGCGGAGCGCGTGCCCCCTGGGCGTGACGTCGACGATGCTGATCCGCCGGTTGGCGGGATGGGGCCTGCGGCTGACGAACCCGCTGCGCTCCAGACGCTGCAGGGTCTTGGTCATGGTGGAGACGTCGACGCCGACGATTCTCGCCAGGCTGTTCTGCGACTGGGGGCCGTTGTCCCACAGGGCGCCCATCACGCGCTCCTGGCCCGGGTAGAGGTCGATCTCCCCGAGGAGGCTGGCCAGCAGCACGCGGTGGCCGCGGGTCGCGTTGGCCATCAGGCAGTTGAGATCGCTGTCGTACTCACCGCAGCCCGGGGTGGCGCCGCACGCCTCGGCCGGGTCCCCGTCCGCGGCGCCCTCACGGGCCGCGGCGCGCTCGCCGGTCGCGTCGCGCTCTTCGTCGATCAGCGGCTCCGCCATGTCAGGTCCTTCCGTTCTCCCCCGACACTACCGCTTGCATGTTGGCCGACCAAGTTGTAGAACTGCTTATTGGCTAGCCAAGTTGGCCAGCCAACAAAGGAGGTCGTCATGCCTTTCTCACCGTTCTCGCTCGCCGGTCTCCAGCTGCCCAACCGGCTGGTGATGGCGCCCATGACCCGGTCACGGTCCTACGTCGACGGGATCCCCTCGTCGCTGACCGCCCTCTACTACGCGCAGCGGGCCTCCGCGGGCTTGATCATCACCGAGGGGGTGCAGCCCAGCCAGGCGGGGAAGGGCTACATGAACACCCCCGGGCTGCACAGCGACGAGCAGGTGGCCGGGTGGCGCGAGGTCACCGACTCCGTCCACGCGGCGGGCGGCAGGATCTTCGCCCAGATCATGCACTCCGGCCGGATCGGCCACCCCGACAACACCGGCGCGCTGCCCGTCGGACCGTCCGCCGTACGACCGGCGGGCCAGATCTTCACCCCGTCGGGCCTGCAGGACTACCGGACCCCGATCGAGCTGACGACCGCCCAGGTGGAGGCGACCGTCCAGGACTTCGCCGACGCCGCCGAGCGCGCCGTAAACGCGGGCTTCGACGGGATCGAGCTGCACGGCGCCAACGGCTATCTCATCCACCAGTTCCTGTCGCGGAACGCCAACCTGCGCGAGGACCACTTCGGCGGTTCGGTGGCCAACAGGATCCGCTTCGGCGTGGAGGTCGCGCGGGCGGCCGCCGACCGGATCGGCGCCTCCAGGGTCGGCATCCGGCTCTCGCCCGGCAACGGCGCGGGGGACCTGGTCGAGGACGACCTGCACGAGGTCTACCCGGCGCTGGTCTCCGAGCTCGCCGGGCTCGACCTCGCCTACCTGCACCTGGTGGCCGGTCCCTCCGACGACGTCAACCAGGAGATCCTCAAGTCCTGGCCGAACGCCCTGATCGTCAACGACCCGTCGATCGGCGACCCGTCGGCCCGGACCGCGCACTGGCTGGAGCGCGGCGCCCACCTGGTCTCGCTGGGCCAGTCGTTCCTCGCCAACCCCGACCTGCCGCTCCGCCTGCGCCTCGGCGCCGAGCTCAACCAGGCCGACCTCAGCTCGGCCTTCGGCGGCGACCACCGCGGCTACACCGACTACCCGGTGCTGGCCCTGCACTCCGCCTAGGGCACCCCGCGGGGAAGGGCCCGCACCGCCGCCGCCCGACGGGGGCGCGACGGCCGGGCGGGCACGCGTGAGCGGCGCACCCCCCGGTCCGGCGACACCCGCGGGCGCGGGCCGGGTCCGTCAGACGTGGACGGTGGTGATGGGCATCGAGGAGTCGGCGGGGATGTCCAGCCCCGACGGCGTGATGCCGGCCGCCACCAGGTCGGAGCCCAGGGCCGCCACCATGGCGCCGTTGTCCGTGCACAGCCCGGGGCTGGGGACCCGCAGCCGAACCCCGGCCGCGTCACAGCGCTCCTGGGCCAGCGCGCGCAGCCGGGAGTTGGCCGCCACCCCGCCGCCGATCAGCAGGTCCTGGACGCCGTACTTGGCGCACGCGCGCAGCGCCTTGCGGGTCAGCACGTCGACGACGGCCTCCTGGAACGACGCCGCCACGTCGGGCACGTGGACCCGCTCGCCCGCCTTCTCCCTGGCCTCCACCCACCGGGCCACGGCCGTCTTCAGGCCGGAGAAGGAGAAGTCGAGCGTCCCGTCGTCGTACTTGCCGCGCGGGAACGCGATGGCCGCGCCGGAACCCTCACGGGCCGCCCTGTCGATGTGCGGCCCGCCGGGGAACGGCAGGCCGAGCACCCTGGCGACCTTGTCGAACGCCTCGCCCGCGGCGTCGTCCACCGTGGAACCCAGCGAGACGACGTCCCTGGCGACGTCGGGCACCAGCAGCAGGGACGAGTGCCCGCCGGAGACCAGCAGGGCGATGCAGGGCTTGGGCAGGGCCCCGTGCTCCAGCTGGTCGACCGCGACGTGGGCGGCCAGGTGGTTGACGCCGTACAGCGGCACGCCCAGGCCCAGCGAGTACGCCTTGGCCGCGGCGACGCCGACCAGCAGCGCCCCGGACAGGCCGGGCCCGGCCGTGACCGCGATCGCGTCGACGTCGGCGAGGCGCAGCCCCGCCCGCCCCAGTGCCAGCTCGACGGTCGGGGTCATCGCCTCCAGGTGCGCCCGGGAGGCGACCTCGGGCACCACCCCGCCGAAGCGGGCGTGCTGCTCGACGCTGGAGGCGATGGCGTTGGCCAGCATGGTGTGCCCCCTGACGATGCCGATCCCCGTCTCGTCGCAGGAGGTCTCGATTCCCAGGACCACCGGTTCGTCACGCATGGAGATCCTTCCTCATCATGATCGCGTCAGTGCCGTCCTCGTAGTAGCGGCGGCGCAGGCCGATCCGCTCGAACCCGAACCTGTCGTAGACGGCCTGCGCGCCCGGGTTGTCGGCGCGCACCTCCAGGAAGACCGACACCGCGCCCCGGCGGGCGGCCTCGGCCAGCAGCTCGGCCAGCATGGCGCCGCCGACGCCGGTCCGGCGCCACTCGGCCAGCACGGCGATGGTCTGCACGTCGGCCTGGTCCCCCGCCGCGGCGAGGCCCGCGTAGCCGACGATCACGCCGTCGGCCAGGGCCACCACGTAGTGCCTCGTCCTCGGCTGGTCGTCGAGCTCGCCACGGAGCATGCCCTCGCTCCAGGCGTCGGCCGGAAAGGTCTTCCGCTCCACCTCCATGACCGCGGGCAGGTCGTCGACGGTCATCCGGCGCAGCACGACGGTCATGCCGTGACCCTCTTGGGCGCCGAGGGTTCCTTGGCGTCGGGGCGGCGCAGGTAGATCGGGCGGGGCGGGCCGAGCACGGGATGGGTGCCGCTCTCCACGGCCTCGCGGACGCCCGGCTCGCCGAGCAGCCCGGCGGCGAGCGCCGCCATCGCGCCCGCGTGGGGGTACTCCGGCACGTCGAGAAGCCGGGAGGCGCCGACGACCTCGGCGTACATCCGCGCGCCCGCGCCGGCCAGCGGGAGCTCCCCGGGCAGGTCTTGAGGCCGGTCCACGGCGGGACCCGACAGCCGGGTGCGCGCGTCCCGGTAGTGGCCCCAGAACACCTCCTTGCGCCGGGCGTCGGTGGCCACCAGGAACGGCTCGGCCAGCTCACTGCCGTACGCGAGCGCGTCGAGGGTGCACACGCCGTACGCCGGGACCCCCAGCGTCGTCGCGAGGGCCTGGGCGGTCACCAGACCGACCCGGAGCCCGGTGTAGGGGCCGGGGCCCGAGCCCGCGACGACGGCGGTGACGTCGCCGAGCGAGGCTCCGGCCTCCCGGAGGACCGTCTCAATCGTGGGGACGAGCAGCTCGCCGTGACGGCGCGCGTCGACCGTCGTCGACTCGGCGAGGACCCTCTCACCGTCGTGCAGAGCTGCGGTGACGGCGGGGGTGGCAGTGTCAAAGGCCAGGACCAGCACGAACAGTTAGCCTATCCCGTCCCGCGAGGGCTCAGGGGCACTCCCCCCGAGTGAGCCGCGCGGAAAGGCGGGACGACTCAGGTCTTGACCAGGGTGGCGTAGACGATGAGGTTGTCCTCGTACTCGTTGCTGTCCCAGTCGAAGTCCCCGCCGCAGGTGATCAGCCGCAGGCCGTCCTCGAGATAGACCTTGTCGGCGGGGAACCGGTGCTTGCTGATCTGCTCGATCGTGTCCACCCGGTACTGGGCCACCTTGCCGTCGCTGCGCACGACCTTGATGACCTGCCCCTCCCGCATGTCCTTGAGCTTGTAGAAGACCGCGGGCGCGGTCTTGGTGTCCACGTGCCCGAGGATCACCGCGGAACCCTCGTCGCCGGGGACCGCGCTGTCCTTGACCCACCCCGCGACGTTCGGCTTCTCGTACGGCGGCAGGTCGACCCGGCCGCCCGTCACGCCGAGCTTCATCAGGGGCGCCTTGATCCCCAGGGACGGGATGTCGATGCGGCTGGGCACGATCGAGGTGCGGGCGGGCGCCTTCTCCTTCTCGACGTCGCCGCCCCTGTTGCCGAACGCGACCATGACGACACCGGTGATCACTCCGGCCAGGACGATCCTGGACCAGCGGGTGGAATCGGCCATCGGGGACTACGAACGGCGGCGACGCACGACCGCGATGCCGATGCCGCCCGCCAGGGCGAGGGCGAGCAGGACACCCGTCGTGCCGATCGGGGCACTCGAGTCGTCAGGACCTCCGGCCGCGGTGCCGCCACCGCCCGTACCCGGCGCCTCGGTACTGATGATCGTCCGGGTCGGCCTGGAGGTGGGGTCGGTGGGGGTGGGGCTCGGCTCGGTGTCGGGCACGATCCTGAGGTTGGCGCTGCCGGTGTCGTTGGTCCCCTCGCACCTGGCGTTGACCTCGTGGACCCCGGCGGCGGTGCCCTCGGCGACGGTGGCCTGGCCACGAACCCACGGGCGCGGCGTCGGGGTCGCGGTCGAGGCGGGGTCGGGCGTGGGCGTCGCGAGGATCGGGTCGAGGGTCACCGGGGTGCGGAAGATCCGGGAGGACGCGGTACCGCGATGCTCGGGACCGCCCTGCGGGATCGGGCAGTTCGCCAGGACCCACACCTTCTGCCCGGCCTTGGCGCGGGCCGGCTGGAGCTGGACCTCGATGTCCTGCCGGCTGATGCCGGAATCAGGCAGGGTTGGGGTGGGAGTGCCCGTGGGGTTGCCCGAGTCGGCGTCAGCCGAGCACCCGAGCAGTCCGAAAAGGACGATGGCTCCCAGAACCGCGACACGCTTGACGCTTGGCACCGTCGAACTCCACTTCGCCCTCCGGCCGACGACCCTCGCCCGGCACGATTTCCCACCTGTTCCCCATTAAACATGGGCAAACCCGCCAGAGTCGATCATCAGGCCTGACGATCTAGACCAATGGTGCGTAGTGCCAGCGTGCCAGGATTTCCCCGGCTTCGTAGGCACATCAGTGGACACCGTTCAGATGACGCCGTGCCAGCGCGGCCCGACCCCCCGGAGGGTCACGGTCCGCTCCTCGCCCGGCTCGCCGGACGCGCCCCTGCCGATGAGGATCTCCAGCCGGTCGTCGGCGAGCCCTTCCACCAGGCCCTCGCCCCACTCCACCACCGTCACCGACTCCTCCAGCGAGGCGTCTAGGTCCAGGTCGTCGACCTCCAGGTCGCCCCCGAGGCGGTAGGCGTCGACGTGGACCAGCGGCGGGCCCCCCGAGAGCGAGGGATGCACCCGGGCGATGACGAAGGTCGGCGAGGTGATCGGGCCGCGCACCTTGAGCCCTTCGGCCATCCCCTGCACCAGGGTCGTCTTGCCCGCGCCGAGCGGGCCCGACAGCACCGCCAGGTCTCCGGGGCGCAGCAGCGCCGCCAGCTCCTCGCCCAGCTCCCGCATCTCCTCGGCGGTCGCCACGATTCTCACCGCTTCGTCACTCCTGTCGATGCCTCTCGGTGTCCCACCGCGCTTTTCGGGTGTCCCACCGCGCTTCTCGGGGTCCGTCGACCCCCCATGGCGCCGTGCGGCGCCCTCTCGAACCCCGGGTCCCGGTTCGGCCGGACCTCGGGCTCACCGTACGCCGTGCGCGTGCCCCCGGCTCACCCGCCCATGTCACCGGCGTCGGCGGCGTCGGCGTCGTCGCCCGCGTCCACCCGCTTGAGCAGCTCGTGCAGGGCTTCGTTGACCACGGTAGGCCGCTCCAGCTGGACCAGGTGCGAACTTTCCGAGACCTCGGTGAACCGGGCACTCGGCAGTGCCGCCGCCATCGCCCTGCTGTGCTCGACGGGCGTCAGCCAGTCCTTGTCGCCGACCACGATGGAGGTCGGGACCTCGTCCAGCACGCGCAGCGCGCTCAGCTTGTCGTGCGACATCAGCGCCGGGTAGAACTCGGCGATCACCTCGAAGGGGGTGGACCGGATCATCGACTCGGCGAAGTCGACGACCGTGGGGCTAACGTTCCTGGAGTCGCCGAAACCCAGGTGGCGCAGGGCCAGGAAGGCCACGTCGTTGCCGACCTGGCGGCTCTTGTCGACCAGCGAGCCGCCGCGCCTCAGGATCGACACCGTGCCCGGCGTGACCTTGTGCACCGCCTTCGACAGCAGCGCGGGCAGGCCCAGGGAGATCTCGCCGAGCTTGCCGGTGGAGGTGGAGATCAGCGCGACGCCCCTGATCTTGTCGCCGAACAGCTCCGGGTGCCGGTCGGCCAGCGCCATGACCGTCATGCCGCCCATGGAGTGGCCGACGAGCACGCACGGGCCGGGGACCAGCGCCTCGATGACCTCGGCCAGGTCGTCGCCGAGCCGGTCGATCGAGCAGTCCTTCATCGGGATGCGCGGCGAGCGGCCGTGGGAGCGCTGGTCCCACAGGACCAGGCGGTGCGTGCCGCCCAGGTCGCGCCGCTGGTAGTGCCAGGAGTCGAGGTTGAGCGTGTAGCCGTGGCAGAACACCACGGTCAGCGGGGCCTCCTCCTGCCCGTCGACCTCGGCGTACAGGGGAACGCCGTCGGAGGTGGTGACCGTGGTGGGGCGGCCGCGCAGCTCTCCGAGCGGCTCGCTCGCCTCCAGGTCCGGACGGAGCCTGATGCGTCCGACGGCGTACCGCTTGGCGAGGGCCCCGGCGGCCACTCCCGCCGACGCGACACCGACGATCGCGCCCGCGATACCGACCCTGCGCCGTCTGGTACTACTCATGCGACCCCCTGAGCTGCCTTTCACCGGTAAACGCGCGGGACCCGCGAACCGATCCTGGTCACGATCTCATGCGTGATCGTGCCGAGGGAATCCGCCCACTCCTGAGCGGTGGGCTCGCCTCGCGATCCGTCACCGAACAGGATCACCTCGTCACCTTCCGCCAACGGGTCGTCCCCTACGTCGATCATGAACTGGTCCATGCAGACCCTGCCCGCGATCCGCCGCCTGCGGCCACCGGCCAGCACCTCCGCCAGGTTGGTGGCGTGCCGCAGAACCCCGTCCGCATACCCGAGCGGGACGAGGCCAAGCGTCGTTTCCCGATCCGTGACGTACAGGTGCCCGTAGGACACGCCCGTTCCGGCGGGAACCCGCTTGACCAGCGCGATCCGCGCGGTGAGCGTCATCGCCGGGCGCAGCCCGAAGTCTCCGAGCCCGGGCACCGGGCTCAGCCCGAAGGCCGCGATCCCCGGGCGGACCAGGTCGTAGCGCGCCTGCGGCAGCGTCAGGATGGCCGCCGAGTTGGCGATGTGCCTGATGACGTGGGAGCCGCCCGCGCCCGCCTTCTCCGCGATGAGCAGCGCCTCCTCGAAGGCGGCCAGCTGGGCCGCGATGGACGGGTCTCCCGGGATGTCGGCGCAGGCGAAGTGGGACCAGAGCCCGACGATCTCGATCGTGCCCTCGGCCCGGTGCCGCAGCGCCCGCTCGACCAGGGCCGACCAGTCCGCCGCCGCCGCGCCGCCGCGCGACATGCCGGTGTCGGCCTTCAGGTGCACCCCGGCCGTGCGGCCGGCCCCGGCGGCGGCGCCGGCGATCGCGTCGACCGTCGCGACGGAGCCCGCCGACAGCTCGACGCCGTGCCCGACGGCCTGCTCCAGCGGCTCGCCGGGCGGGATGATCCACGCCAGGACCGGCGCGGTGATCCCGGCGGCCCGCAGCTCCAGGGCCTCGCGGACGTAGGCGGTGCCCAGCCGCCCCGCCCCGGCCTCCAGGCAGGCGCGCGCGACGGGGACCAGCCCGTGCCCGTAGGCGTCGGCCTTGACCGCGACCATCATCTCGGCGCCGCGCGCGTGGCTCGCGAGAAGCGCCAGGTTCTCACGGATCGCCGAGAGGTCCACCCGTGCCTCGGCGGGAGTCATCGGGAAACTCATGACCCCAGTTTGGCAGGTGAGCCGGTGTGCCGGGGGCCGTTGACCAGGGAACGAACCGTCTCCGGCAGCGCCTCGGCGACGTCCCAGGCGGTGAGAGGGCCTTCCCCGCCGGCGATCCCGTGCAGGTAGGCGGCGCAGGAGGCCGCGTCGTACCCGCTCAGCCCGGCGGCCAGCAGCGCGCCCGCCAGGCCGGCCAGCACGTCGCCGGTGCCGCCGGTCGCGAGCCAGGGGCTGCCGGTGGGGTTGATCCTGACCGGCCGCCCCTCCTCGGCGACCAGCGTGGTCGAGCCCTTGAGCAGCACCGTCACGCCCAGCTCCGTCACCGCCCTGCGCACGTTCTCCAGGCGCCGCGCCTCGATCCGCTCCCTCGGCACGCCGATCAGGCGGGAGAGCTCGCCCGCGTGCGGGGTGATCAGCACCGGCGCGCCCCGGCGGAGCAGGGACCTGTCCTGGGCCGCCAGGGTCAGCGCGTCGGCGTCGACGAGCACGGGTACCTCGCTCGACAGCACCGAGCGGGCGATGGCGCGCGCCTCGTCGCCGGTGCCGAGGCCGGGGCCGAGCACCCACGCCTGTACGCGGCCCGCCTCCTCGACCCCCTCGCCCGGCGCGAGCGTGGTGATCACGGCCTCGGGCCAGCGGGCCCGCACCTGGGCCACCGGCTCCGCGAGCCCCGCGTAGCGGACCATGCCCACCCCGGCCCGCAGCGCCCCGGCCACGGCCAGCACCGCGGCGCCGGTGTAGCGCTCGCTGCCGGCCGCGATCCCGACGACGCCCCTGCGGTACTTGTCGGACGACGCGCCGGGCCTGGGCAGCAGCGCGGCCACGTCGGGGTCGGTGAGCACGGCCGCGTCGGGGTCGGGCAGGTGGGGGCCGAGGCCGATGTCGACGAGTTCCGTCCGGCCCGCGTGCCCGGAGCCGGGATCGACGAGCAGCCCGATCTTCCACGCCCCGAACGTGACGGTGGCGTCCGCGAGGATCGCGGGGCCCTCCACCCGGCCGCTGCTCGCGTCCACGCCGCTCGGCACGTCCACCGCGAGGACCTCGCCGGGCGCGTCGTTCGCGAGCCCGGCCAGGGTCGCGTACGGCTCCCTGAGCGCTCCGGTCCCGCCGATCCCGAGCATCCCGTCCACGATCAGGTCCGCCGCGCCGAGCAGGCCGCGGACGCGCGCTCCCGCCGGGTCTTCGGCGGGGCCGTGCTCGGGGCGCAGGCCGGTCACCCGGCCGCCCGCGCGGCGCAGGGCCGCCAGGCCCGCAGCGTGGACGCGCGTCCCGGCGAGGAGCGCGTCGACCCTGGCCCCCCTGGCCGCCAGGCGGGCCCCGGCGTACAGGGCGTCGCCGCCGTTGTCGCCGCCGCCGACGAGCAGCACGACGCGGGAGCCGTACACGGCGCCGAGCATCCTGGCGCAGACCACCGCGAGCCCGGTGGCGGCCCGCTCCATCAGGGCGCCCTCGGGCAGCGTCGCCATCAGCGCCGCCTCGGCCGCCCTGATCTGGTCGGAGGTGTACGCGATCCGCATTCCACCGAATCTATCCCTCGGCGATCACGTAGGCGATGGCGACGCCCCCGTCATGGCTCAGGGAGATGTGCCACCGGGTCACGCCCAGCGCCCCGGCGACCTCCGCCGCCCGCCCGGTCACCCGCAGTTCGGGCCGCCCGTGCTCCCCGCCGATCACCTCGGCGTCCAGGTGCCGCAGCCCGGGAGGCGCGCCCAGGGCCTTGGCGACGGCCTCCTTGGCCGCGAACCTGGCGGCCAGGGAGGCCGTGCCCAGCGCGCTCTCCCCCTCGGTGAACAGCCGGCCCCGCAGCGCGGGCGTCCGCGCCAGCGTCGCCTCGAACCTGGCCGTGTCCACGACGTCGACGCCGATACCAACGATCACTTTTCCAGGCTAGCGGCGTCACACCACCGGCCCGCGATCCCGCGGGTCAGAAGCCGCCGCGCTGCCAGGGGCCCCAGATGGCGAAGCTCATCCCCTTGGCCGACTGGACGTTGACGTAGAGGGTGTGGCCGCCGGGGCCGAACGTCGAGCCGGCGAACTCGGCGCCGGAGTCGCCGTCGACGGGGACCAGCCGGGAGAAGTCGAAGATCTCGCCCCGGCGGGTGAGGCCGCGCAGGTAGTTGTCGCCCGAGCCGTCCTCGCAGAGGACCAGGGTGCCCCGGGGGCTGGCGGTGACGTTGTCGGGCAGGTCGAGGGTGACCGCGCCCGGCGACTCGTAGACGAGCCTGAGCCGCCCGCTCCACGTCTCGTACGCCCACACCTGGCCGCGCCCCTTGCCGAAGCCGCTGGGCGGGGTGTCGCCGGACGCGGTCGCGCCGCCCTGGGTGGAGACGAAGTAGATCGTGCCGTGGTGGTTGATCGCCCCCTCCAGCCGGGAGAAGAGCGCCGCCCCCTTGGCCCTGCCCTGGTTGCCGACGGCCTGGACGGCGACGTCGTTGGCGGGGGTGCCGATGAAGGCGGGGTCGGGGTCGTCGATGTCCACCCAGGTGGTCGCGTACGAGGCTCCCCTGGGCTGGCCGAGCGAGAGGTCCTTGCCCGGGGCGCCGCGCACGGCCAGCATCTGGAGCCTGCCGCCGTCGAGGATGCGGCGGGCCTCCAGCGGGTTCTTCGGGGGCAGGTAGCGGTAGAAGCCGGAGGCGAAGCCGAAGTTGTCCTCGGTGAGGTAGATCGCGCCGGTGAAGCCGTCGAACGCGGCCGACTCGTGGGCGAACCGCCCGGCGTTCCTGATCGGCCCTCCGGCCTTGCCGTCGAGCGGGACCTCGAAGATGTAGCCGTGCTTCTGCGTGAGCTTGCCGTTGTCCTGGCCGGTGAAGTCGTTGCCCACGTCCGGCCCGTTCACGGTCTCCTCGCAGGTCACCCAGGCGCCCCAGGGCATCGGGCCGCCGGAGCAGTTCATCTGGGTGCCGGTCAGGCTGGGGGCGGACTTGAGCACCTTGCCGTAGCGGGTGACCCGGAGGGTCGAGGTGCCGCCGCCCGCCGCCGGGTCGTAGGCCCTGTCCGGGTCGCCGAACGCGCCGACCGGGCCGTTTACCTCGTGGTTGCGGATGAGGATCGCGCTGCCGGCCGGTCCCCGGAACGCGGCCATCCCGTCGTGCCGGGAGGGGACGACGGACCCGTCGCTGAACTTGTCGCCGGCGGCGTTGAAGGACCGGTAGTGGAAGCCGCCGGGCAGGTGGAGCCGCACCACGCCGTCCCGCTCGTCCTTGACCGGCTTCAGCGGCCCGTACCCGGCGCCCGGGAGGATCTCCCCGTTCGCTCCCGCCCGTGCGACACCGGCGAACGGCCCGGCCACCCCCAGTGCGGCCAGCGCACCACCTCGGGCGAGGAAACGACGACGATCCATCTTGCGGCTCCCTTGGGTCCGGTGGATTGTCCGGTGGATTCACGCCACGTTAATCCGTCCCAGTAAACCGCTATATGGCATATATCGACAATTAATCAGGCAATGAGGCGGGCACCCCCTATACCCACTTCCGGCCGTGGATAATCCATAGACTTTGTCCACAGGCTGTGGAGAACCCCCTGGCCGGGCTTACTCCACCGTGACCGACTTGGCGAGGTTGCGGGGCTGGTCGACGTCGTGCCCCTTGGCCGTGGCCAGCTCGCAGGCGAAGACCTGGAGCGGCACCGTGGCGACCAGCGGCTGGAGCAGGGTCGGCACGGCCGGGATGTGGATCAGCGTGTCGGCGTACCGCGCGACCGCGACGTCCCCCTCCTCGGCGATGACGAGGGTCCTCGCGCCCCTGGCCCGGATCTCCTGGATGTTGGACACGATCTTGTCGTGGATCACCCGCTGGCCGGACGGCGAGGGGACGACGACCACCACCGGAAGCCCCTTGTCGATCAGCGCGATCGGGCCGTGCTTCAGCTCCCCCGCCGCGAAGCCCTCGGCGTGCATGTACGCCAGCTCCTTGAGCTTCAGCGCCCCCTCGAGCGCGACGGGGAAGCCCACGTGCCGCCCCAGGAAGAGCACGCACCGCTCGCCGGCCAGCGACCTGGCCAGCGCGCGGACCGGCTCGACGGTCGCGAGGACCTCGCTCACCTTGGACGGCATCTGCGCCAGCCGCTCGACGATCTGGGTGATCTCGTCGCCGAACTTCACCCCCCTGACCTGGGCGAGATAGAGCGCCACCAGATAGCACGCCACCAGCTGGGTGAGGAACGCCTTGGTGGAGGCCACCGCGACCTCGGGGCCCGCGTGCGTGTAGAGGACGGCGTCGGACTCGCGGGAGATCGTGGAACCGTTGACATTGCAGACCGCCAGCACCCGCGACCGCTGCCCGCGCGCGTGCCGTACCGCCATGAGGGTGTCCATGGTCTCGCCCGACTGGCTGATCACGATCACCAGCGTGTCGCGGTTGAGGATCGGGTCGCGGTAGCGGAACTCGCTGGCCAGCTCGACCTCGCAGGGCAGCTGGGCCCAGTGCTCGATGGCGTACTTGGCGATGAGCCCGGCGTGGTACGAGGTCCCGCAGGCGACCAGAATGATCTTGTTGATGTCGCGCATCTCCTGGTCGGACAGCCGCATCTCGTCCAGCGCCAGCCGCCCGTCCTGGCCGATCCTGCCGAGCAGCGTGTCGGCGACGGCCCGGGGCTGCTCGGCGATCTCCTTGAGCATGAAGTGGTCGTAGCCGTCCTTCTCGGCGGCGGAGGCGTCCCAGTCGACGTGGTAGTCACGCGTCACGGCCGGGAGGCCCTGGAAGTCGACGACCGTGATCTTCGAGGGGCGCAGCTCGACCACCTGGTCCTGGCCCAGCTCCACCGCCTCGCGCGTGTACGCGATGAACGCCGCCACGTCCGAGCCGAGGAAGTTCTCCCCGTCCCCCCTGCCGACCACCAGGGGCGAGTTGCGCCGCGCCCCCACCACCACGTCGGGCTCGTCGGCCGAGACCGCGAGCAGGGTGAACGCCCCCTCCAGCCGCAGGCATACCCTGCGCATCGCCTCCATGAGCCCCCCGGCGGCGAACTCCTCCAGCAGGTGCGCCACCACCTCCGTGTCGGTCTCGGAGACGATCCGGTGCCCCGCGCCCTCCAGCTCGGTCCTGAGCGCGGCGAAGTTCTCGATGATCCCGTTGTGGATGACCGCGATCCGACCGTCGCAGTCGGTGTGCGGGTGGGCGTTGCGGTCGGTCGGGGCCCCGTGGGTGGCCCACCGGGTGTGCCCGATCCCCGTCGTCGCGTCGGACGGCGGCACGGGCCGCGAGACCAGCGCCGAGCGGAGGTTGGCCAGCTTCCCCGCCCGCTTCTCCACGGCGAGGCCGTCCGCCCCCACCAGGGCGATCCCCGCCGAGTCGTACCCCCGGTACTCCAGCCGGCCCAGCCCCTCGACCGCGACCTCGACCGCCGACCGCTGTCCTGTATATCCCACTATTCCGCACATTGTCCTACCTCCTCCCTGAGAGATCGTCCGGCGCGTCTATGGAGAACCCCCCGGACAGCCCAAGAATCCCGCCCGGCACCCGGAGAGGGCCCGTTCCCCGCGGATCAGTAGGCTCTCTGAGCATGGCCAACGGTTTGGACACCGCGACACCGTACGTGCAGCTGAGCCGGGCACAGTGGAGCGAACTCCGGAAGAACACCCCCCTCACGCTCACCGTGGACGAACTGGAGGAGCTGCGCGGCGTCGACGATCCGATCGACCTGGCCGAGGTCACCGACATCTACCTGCCGCTCACCCGGCTGCTCAACCTCCACTTCACCGGGGCCAGGCAGCGCAGCGCGGCGCTCAACACCTTCCTCGGCGGCGGGAGGCGGGAAGCGCCGTACGTGCTGGGCATCGCCGGAAGCGTCGCGGTCGGCAAGTCGACCACGGCCAGGCTGCTGCACACCCTGCTGGCCCGCTGGCCCGAGCACCCCCGGGTGGACCTGATCACCACCGACAGCTTCCTCCTTCCCAACGAGGTCCTCACCGCCAGGGACATCATGCACAGGAAGGGCTTCCCCGAGAGCTACGACCGGCGGGCCCTGGTCAGGTTCGTCGCCGACGTCAAGGCGGGCCTGCCGGAGGTGACGGCCCCGGTCTACAGCCACCTGGAGTACGACATCGTGCCCGGCGCGACCCAGACCGTGCGCCGCCCCGACATCCTCATCGTCGAGGGCCTCAACGTCCTGCAGCCCGCCCCGCCCACCGCCCTGGCGATCAACGACTACTTCGACTTCTCCATCTACGTGGACGCCAAGGTCGAGCACATCCGCGACTGGTACGTCGACCGCTTCCACAAGCTCCGGCGCACGGCCTTCGAGGACCCGAAGTCCTACTTCAGGTATCTCGCCGACCTGTCGGAGGAGGAGGCGACCGACTTCGCCAAGAACGTCTGGCGCGACATCAACGAGCGCAACCTCGTGGAGAACATCGCCCCCACCAGGGGCCGGGCCGACCTGGTGCTGCACAAGGGCGCCAACCACTCCATCCAGCGCGTCCGCCTCCGCCGCATCTGACCCTCCTCGCCCCGGCAACGCGGCGGCTCGCCGACTCTCACGGAGAAACGCCGGGAACCGGCGAACGGCGCGGGGCTCGAACGCGCCTCGTGCCGGGAGAACCTCGGGGGTTGTCCCGGACCCCACGGCGAGTTATCGTTTTTCGATAATATCGATATTCGATAGGGAGGTTGGTATGGAACCACCCACGTCCACCCCCGAATCAGAGCCGGCACCCCTGGGGACACGCCGCAACTTCTGGCTGAAGTGGCTGTACGGGGCACTTCTCCTGGCGGTTCTCGCCGTCGCTCTCCTGTCGATACGGCAACTCGTCGTCAGCGTCATGCTGGCGCTCGGCCAGGGAGGGACGGTTCCCGTGTCGATCCCGGCCGACAGCGTCGACCTCGGCACCTCACTGCCCCCGGGCGTCGAGCTCGCCGGCGATCATCTGCGGGCCACGGTCCGCGTGGCGAGTGGAGGCCTCACCGCGGGGCTCTACCATCTGCTGACCTGGCTTCCCCTGGCCGTGGTGAACCTTCTGTCCTTCTGGTGGATGGCGCGGCTTCTCGCCGGCGGGCTCAGGAGCGACCGCTCCCTGTTCTCCGTCCGGACGACCCGCAACCTCCGCCTGATCGGCGTGACCCAGCTCGTCGGCACGCTGGTGATCTGGCTCACCGCGGGCATGGTCCAGAGCACGCTCTCGATCCATGTGCTCGGCACCGGCGCTTACTACGACGAGCTGTCCCCACCCGCTTTCACCGGTGCCGCTCTCATCGGCCTCTGCGCGCTGGCCGTGTCCGAGGTCGTTCGGAAGGGGCGGCACATGCTTGAGGACCTTGAGGGAACCGTGTGATGAAGGACGAGGTCCTGGAGCACGGCATCGAGGTCGCGCTCGGCGAGATACTCGCCGAGCGCGGCATCACTCTCACGGATCTGTCTCTCCGGGTGGGGATAACGCTGGCGAACCTGTCGATCCTCAAGAACGGGCACGCGAAGGCGATCCGCTTCAGCACGCTCTCCCGGATATGCGAGGAACTCGACTGCCAGCCCGGCGAACTGCTGCGGTACAGACCTTCACCGTCCTGACGACACGGATGTCCCGCACCGTCCGGGCCACCGCCTTCCCCGCCGTTTCGGGCGAGGCCGCGCGGATGGTTCCCGGTACGGGAGCCGGTGAGGAAGGCGGGTGCCGTGGGCGGCCGGGGAGCCTTGTCCCGCGCGTCGCCACGCCTCCAGGGGCTTGAACCTGCCGCGACGGCAGGTCCTAACGTGGCGGACGTGATCGGGAAAGACGACACCGGACGCCGGTGGAGCATCGGCGAGGTGGCGCGGGCGAGCGGGGTGACCGTGCGCGCGCTGCACCACTACGACGAGATCGGCCTGCTGCGCGCGAGCGAACGCACCGCGTCGGGGCACCGCCGCTACACCGGGGGCGACGTGCGGCGGCTGTATCGGGTGCGGGCTCTGCGAACGCTCGGGCTGTCCCTGGAGGAGATCGCGGACGTGCTCGCGAACTCCACGGACGATCTGGCGGCGATGCGCGACCTGCTGACGGCCCAGCTCCGCGAGCTGGAGGCGCACGGCGCACGGATCCAGCGGCTCACACAGCGGCTGCACGGCCTGCTGGGACAGATCGACAGCGCGTCGATGCCCGATCCTGACCAGTTCATGACGACCCTGGAGATGATCTCTATGTTCGAGAGCTCGTTCACGACGGAGCAGCGGGAGCGACTGGCCCGGCGCAGGGCCGGCCTTGGCCCGGAGGCCGTCGAGACGGCCAGGACCGAATGGGCCGGGCTCGTCGAGGAGCTCCTGCGGCACGTACGGGACGACACCCCCGTCGACGACCCCCGGGTGCGGGCCCTGGTCCAGCGCTGGGACGCATTGGGGAACCTGTTCCACGACGACGGCGACGACGGAGAACCGACCAAGGCCGCGGCGCGGCGGATGTGGCGGGAGAACAGCGAGGAGATCGGCCGGAGCCTGCCCTGGCCCGCGGACCGGATGCGCGACCTGGTCCTCTACCTGGAGCGCTCCCGGCAGGCCGGCTGACCACGGTGACCCGATCGCGGCCGTCGCGGCAGCGGCCTTCCCCGCCTGTTTCGGGCGAGGCGCCGCGGATAATTCTCGAGACGAGAGCGGGTGAGGAGGGCGGGTGCCGTGGGCAGGACAGCGAGCGGTCGTGTGATCGTGGAGGTTTTGGGCCCGGAGGAGGGCGAGACGATCACCGAGGAGGTCGGTGCGGCCTACCGGGAGGCGTTCGGTGCCCCGCCCAACAGCGAGGGGCCCGCCGAGTTCGAACACCAGCGAGCCTCCTACGCCGATCTGCTCAGGCGGCGGGGGTTTCGGCTGTCGGTCGCCCGGCAGGACGGGCTGCTGGTCGGCTTCGCCTACGGGGCGTTCCTGCGGGAGGGGGGCCGCTGGTGGAACGGCGTACGCGACCCGCTCCCGGCCGGGTTCACCGACGAGTCCGGTTCCCGCACCTGGCACCTGGTGGATCTGGGCGTACTGCCGGGCCACCGCGGGCGCGGCATCGCCGGACGGCTGACCGAGGCGGTGCTGGCGGGGTGCGGGGCGCAGCGGGCGGTGCTGGCCGTGGAGCCGCGGTTGAAGGGCAACCAGCGCCTCTACCGATCATGGGGCTGGCGGCAGGTCGGGAGCGTGGACGCCCCGGCGTCGTCCGTCAACGACGTCTACGACATCTACGTCCTGGAAGACCTTCCCGCGGGCAGGCCATAGGAGCGCAGCCGCTCGTCCAGGCGCACCACGGGGTCGGTGCGGTTCCAGGGTGACAGGGCCTGGCGGGCGTCGGCGGTGGCCGCGACCAGTCGCGGGGACCGGTTGCGGCCGGTGAACTCGGCGGCCAGGGCCAGCTCCGTGCAGGCCTGGCCGATCTCACGTTTCTGGGCGAACGCGCGGCTGAGATACAGGTGACCGAACGCCAGGTTGCGGGAGAAGGCCGTCCCTATCGAGGTCATCGCCTCGCGCGCGCAGGCGATCGCGTCGTCGGGTTCACGCATGTCGAGGTGGCACAGGGCGCGGGTCAGCGTGAGCATGGCCGGACCGAAGAAGTACGTCAGTCTCCGGCCGGGGTCGTCCTGCGTGGAGTCGTCCAGCCCCGAGCGGGCGGCCGACAGCGCGGTACGGCACCGCGCGTGGTCCCTGGCCCGGTTCTTGCCGTTCTCGCGACGCGCGATTCCCGCATAGGCGCGGGCGCCGACGTCGTTGGCATAGGCGATCAGTATGGGACTGCCGCCCCGCTGCGCCCAGGCGAGTGCCCCGAGGGCGTGCTCGACGCCGAGACGTGGGTCGCCGGACCAGGTGGCCAGGTGACTCCACTGGGCGAGCACGTAACTGGACATGAGGTCGTCGTCGGCTTCGTGAGCGGCGCGCCGGGCCTGGCCGTAATAGTGCTCGGCTCCGGCGAAGTCACCGGAGTTGAACAGCAGCCACCCGATGAAACGGGATATGTCGGCGAGCAGCGACATCAGTCGCCGGCGCAGGTCCTCGTCGGCGGCGCCCCCCAGGAGCCGGCGGACCAGCCCGTGCTGTGCCAGAGCCGTCTCCAGCACGGCCTGGGGACCCAGGATGTCCTCCTGCCTGATGGCGTGACGAAGGATCGTCTCCACATGCCCGACCACCTCGCCGTCGACCCGGGAGGGCGCCTGGGAGGCCGACGTCAGGCGTTCGAGGGCGTCGCGGTCCAGGTGGGCGAGAAGGGGGGAGGCGTGCGCCGCGGCGGCCGCGGAGGCGACCACGGCCAGTAGGTCGCGGCGTTTCATCCCGTCCGCCCACTGGGTGAGAGCGGCGACCAGATAGCCGAACTCCTGCTCCCGCAGAGCCGCGACCGTGAGAACCCGATCGGCCTCGTGGCCGGGCGGCTGTGTCGGCAACCCGTCCAGAAATGAGGCGATATCGGTAACAGTGAGTACGGGCCGGGGAACGGGCCGGTCCTTGGCCGCCGGGTGCCTGCCGGCGCGGTCGTCGTCACGGCTGTGGTCCTCCCCATGGACCAGGTCCCCGGCCCGGCACCGGTAGATGCGGGCCAGGCGTTCCAGTCCGGAGATGGGAGGCTCGTTGCCGGTCGCCGAAGGCCAGGCCTCCCACGCCCCGAGCCGGCGTTCGCTGAGCACGTCGTCTGGCCAGCGCAGGTTCCATAGTCGGACCACCTCGGACTGCGTGTATCGGTGTGCCTCGCGGAAGCCGCGCAGCGGATTGAGCTTGAAACGGAGCTGGTAGTCCGCGGCGATCTGGCTCCACGTGGCCCCGTGCTCGCGCATCTGGGTCGTGAGAACGTCCATCTGCCGCTTGAGGCTGCGGGGTCTGGGTGGCATCGCTCGCCCCTTCCGGGCGTCACTCCCCCGAGGCGGTTGTTGTTTTCCAAACGCTACGGCATTGGTTACGCCAAGTGACGGCCGATTCAAAAACCGGCGACCAGATCGCCGATTTTGGTCACGGATCACGCCGGTGGCCGGTGGCCGCGTCATCCGGACCCGCGAAACCCCCGTTTTGACCGCGTTCTTCGCGGGTCCGCGGTAGCGGACGGTGACAGCGGGGCCGCCGGAGCAGCGGCACATCAGGAACCCGGCGCCTCCGCCCGAGGAGCGCGGATGCGCCTTCCCCGTCGCCGACGTCGCGGGCGGGTCATCTGAAGGCGTCGGCGTTGCGCCGCGCCCACTCCGCGAAGGCTCGGGGGGCGCGGCCGAGGATCCGTTCCACGTCGGGGCTCACCCGCCGCTCGGCGGCCGACGGCTCGCCCAGGATGGCGAGGGTGCCGTCCACGACCGGCTCGGGCATGAACCGCAGCATCTGCTCCCTGGCCTCCTCGCGGCTCTGCTCGACGAACCGCACCGGCGTGCCCAGCGCCTCCCCGATCGCCCGGGCCCGCAGGCGCGGGGTGATCGGCGCCGGGCCGGTGAGCTCGTACGTGTGACCGGCGTGCTCCCCCTTGCGCAGGACCACGGCCGCGACCTCGGCGATGTCGGCCGGGTCGACGACCGGCAGCCCGACGTCGCCGAACGGCGCGGCGGCGGTCCGCCGCGAGCGGATCGTCTCCGCCCACGCGAACGCGTTGGAGGCGAAGCCTCCCGGCCGCAGGACGGTCCACTCCAGACCCGACCCCCGGACGGCGTCCTCCAGCACCCGGAGGGGAGCGTGGGAGCCGGACTCCGGTCGCGTCCCGGCGGCCTGGGAGGACTGCAGGACGACCCGCCGGACCCCGGCCGCCCTCGCGACGTCGAGGATGTCTCGCGGGTTCAGGTGCTCTCCGGCACCGGCGACGAGGAGGAACAGCGCGTCGGCCCCGTCGAGCGCGGGCCGGAGGCTTCGCGGGTCGGCCAGGTCGGCCCGGTGGTGCGTCACGCCCTCCGGCATGTCGGAAGGCCGCCGCGAAACCGCCGCCACCCGCTCCCCGGCCTCGGCGAGCACCCGTACCAGCACCCGTCCGACGTTGCCGGTCGATCCCGTAACCACGATCACGAAAGCCGTCCTCATAAGTAAGTTAGTTGACTGACTAAATGGACCATAGCGAGCTCTCGCCCCGGCTGTCTACACTTGTGAGTGAGATGACTGACTCAGTGAGAAACGACCGCGCCACGAAGCGGGGCAAGCGGGAACGGCTCGTGGCCGCCGCGTCCCAGGTCCTGCACGAGCAGGGCGTCGAGAAGACGACGCTGGCCGACATCGCCCGCGTGGCCGAGGTCCCCCTGGGCAACGTCTACTACTACTTCAAGACCAAGGACCAGCTCGTCGAGGCGGCGATCGAGGCGCACGCGCTCGGCTTCCGGGCAATGACCGCCTCGCTCGACCTGCACACCGGCCCCCGCGACCGCCTGAAGGCGCTCCTGCGCGGCTGGATCGACCAACGCGAACTCACCGCGCGATACGGCTGTCCCACCGGGAGCCTGTGCTCGGAGCTCGACAAGCGCACCGACGGCCTCGACCGCGCCGCGGCCGAGGTCATGCGGTTGCTGATCGACTATGCCGAGCGGCAGTTCCGGGAGATGGGCCGACCCGACTCCCGCGAGCTCGCGGTCGCCCTGGTCGCCGCCTACCAGGGCGTCGCGCTCCTCACGAACACCTTCCGGGACCCCGAGCTCATGGCCGGGGAGGGCCGCCGCCTGGAACGCTGGATCGACTCGCTCACCTGATCGCCCGCGCCGACGACGGGACGTCCTTCCCCGCCGGACGGCTCCACGGGGGAAGGCGCCGTTCCGGCCGCCGCGAAACCAACACCTGCCGGAGGTAAAGCTTTCATCCGCGTGCGTTCATATATCCCGAAATAATGCCAAAGACCCGCTAGTTAAGGGGGTTAGTATCCAATACGTGAGCATCCCATCCCATGGGCCGCTGAAGTTGAGCGTTGGCGCGAGCACCGGTATGAAGATCGGCGCCATCCTCCTGACCGTCCCTTTCGTCGGCCTCCCGCTGTCCGCGATCTCGGAGCTCGAACGGGCCGTTCAGCTGTCCACCGGAGGCTCCGCTCTCGGCTTCCAGCTCCTGATGGTGCCCTTCGTCGTGGCCCTGATGGTCTTCCTCGTTGTCCTCCTCGGCATCTTCCGCTTCCGGGCGGTGCTGGAGGGAGGCGTCGTGGAGGTCCACGGCGCGTTCACGACGCGCAGGGTGGACCTCGCGCGGGCCCGCGTCTGGCTGGACTCCTTCCCCGAGTGCTCGAGGGCCCGCGACCTGACCGGCCGCAGGCTCCCGTACCTGTACATGTACGCCCAGGAGCCGGGAGGCCGCAAAGTCCTGCTGCGGCTGCGCGCGGCGCGCGCCTTCCTGCCGTCGCACGAGCTGGCGGCCCTCGCTGACGCCATCGAGTCGGGCCGCCGGACCGGGCAGGACGCCGAGGGGGCCTCCCGGACGGCCGGCCTGCTCCGGCGCCTGAGTGCCGATCCCGCCGTCAGGGTGCCCTGAGAAGTCCCCGGGAGAATCCGCTCCCGCGCCGGCAGGACGGCGCCCGGCGAGACGACATCCGGTGAAAGCCCGGGTACGACCAGGGCGAGGCGACCTCCGGGAGACGGCCCTCCGCTTTCAGGCTTCAGCGGACCGGGACACAGGTCCTAGGGTTGGCCCGTGCTGCATCTACGCGTGATCAGTCCACCGGAGCTGTCGGACAAGGTGCTGGAGGTGCTCGACGGGTGCGTCGGCGTCGTCAACATCGTGGTGTTCCCCGGTGCCGCGCGCTCCCCCGCCGGTGACCTCGTCCAGTTCGACATCGCCCGCGAGGCCGCCAACGAGGTGATCGACCGGCTCCAGGAACTCGGCCTGCACACGGAGGGCTCGATCGCGGCCGAGCAGGTCGACCTGTCGATCTCGGAGGTAGCCGAACGCGCCCAGGAGGAGGCGCCTGGCGACAGCGACGACGCGGTGGTCTGGGCGGAGTTCGCCCAGCGGGTCGACGAGGACACCCGGCTCACCTGGGCCTTCCTCGTATTCCTCACGATCGCCACGCTGCTCGCGGCGATCGGCGTGATCGTCAACTCGCCGATCCTCATCGTCGGCGCGATGGTGCTGGGACCGGAGTTCGGCGCGATCGCGGCCGTCTGCTTCGGCCTGCTCCGTACCGACCGGGACCTCATCGGCCGCGCGGCCAGGACCCTGGTCCTGGGTTTCACCGTCGCCGTCGTGATCACCTTCGTCTGCGCGCTGGTCACACGGGGACTCGGCTGGATCGGCGTGGGCACCCTGGCGACCGGGCACGAGGAGATCGAGTTCATCGTCAAGTACGACAGGTGGTCGTTCATCGTCGCGCTGCTCGCAGGCGCCGCCGGGGTGCTCTCGGTCACCGCGGGCAAGTCCTCGGCCCTGGTCGGCGTCTTCATCTCGGTCACCACGGTCCCCGCCGCCGGATACTTCGCGGTCGCCGCCGCGCTGGCCCGCTGGGGCGACATGGCCGCCTCGGCCGTCCAGCTCGGGGTGAACGTCGCGGGGATGGTCATCTCCGGCGTGGTGACGCTCCTCGTCCAGAAGGCCTACTGGTCCCGGTTCGGGATGAGGCTGCCGGCCCGCCCGGGTAGGGGTTGACGGCTGAGAATTGCCCATTCGGACGAGGCGAGACTCCTTCCCGTGACGGAGGTGCGCGCCTGTGGCGACGGATAGTGTCCGAGCATGACTATCCTCGCCACCGAGGGACTAACCAGACGTTTCCCCCGGGTGACGGCGCTCGACCAGCTCACCGTCACCGTCGGCCCCGGTGTGACCGGCCTGGTCGGCGCCAACGGCGCGGGCAAATCCACGCTGATCAAGATCCTGCTCGGTCTGCTCGAACCCAGCGCGGGAAGCGCCCAGGTCCTGGGCATGGACGCGACGACCAGGGGGGCGGAGATCCGCCGGGTCGTGGGTTACATGCCGGAGCACGACTGCCTGCCGCCCGACCTGTCCGCCACCGAGTTCACCGTGCACATGGCCCAGATGTCGGGCCTGCCGCGCACCGCGGCCCGCGAGCGCGCCGCCGACGTCCTGCGCCACGTCGGGCTGTACGAGGAGCGCTACCGGGCGATGGGCGGCTACTCCACCGGCATGAAGCAGCGCGTCAAGCTGGCCCAGGCCCTGGTGCACGACCCGCGCCTGATCCTGCTGGACGAGCCCACCAACGGCCTCGACCCGCGGGGCCGCGACGAGATGCTCGCGCTGATCCGCAGGATCGGCTCCGAGTTCGGCATCAGCGTGCTGGTCACCTCCCACCTGCTGGGCGAGCTGGAGCGGGTCTGCGACCACGTCATCGTGATCGACGGCGGCAAGCTGCTGCGCTCCTCGTCCATCGGGGAGTTCACCCAGATCACCCAGACCGTGACCGTCGAGGTCGAGGAGGGGCAGGACGCGCTGGCGGCCCGGCTGACCGAGCTGGGCGAGACCGTCACCCCGCACGGCAGGCTGCTGCTCGTCCACGTCCGCGCGCCGGAGACCTTCGACGCGCTCCGCGACGCCGTCTGCGAGCTCGACCTCTGCCTCGTGCGCGTGGAGCAGGGCCGTCAGCGCATCGAGGACGTCTTCAGGGAGCCGGTCAATGTCTGAACCCACGGGTGTCATCCACGACATCGGATACCGCCACTACGAGGGGCCGCGGCTCGGCCGCGGCCACGCCACCGCCGCGCTGACCGTGCACAGCCTGCGCGGGATCTTCGGGCTCGGCCGCACCGCCCGGTCGAAGATCATCCCTTTCGCGCTCCTGGGCGTCATGCTCCTGCCCGCGGTCGTCTCCATCGCGATCATGGCGCTGGCCAAGCAGGAGGGGATGCGCTACACCGAGTACGCCGTCGTCATGCAGGCCGTGCTCGCGATCTTCCTGGCCTCGCAGTCGCCGTACGCCGTCGCGCCCGACCTGCGCTTCCGGGTGCTGCCGCTCTACCTGTCGCGCCCGGTGACGATCCGGGACTACGTCGGGGCGAAGCTCGCGGCGATGACGACCGCCATGTTCCTGCTGCTGGCGGCACCCCTCACCGTGCTCTACATCGGCGAGGTGGTCATCGACCTGCCCGGCGACACGCACACCGCCGAATACCTCACCTCCATGGCCGGCGCGGTCTGCTACGCGCTGCTGCTGGCCTGCCTCGGCGTGGCCATCGCCTCGTTCACCCCCAGGCGCGGCCTGGGCGTGGCCGCGGTCATCGCCTTCTACCTGCTCGCCTCCGCCGTGTCGACCGTGCTGTTCGCGACGCTGGAGTCGATGGGCGACGACACCACCGCCGCGTGGGCGTGGCTGATCAACCCGTTCTTCCTGGTGGACGCCGCCGTGCACGTCGGGATCTTCGGGGCGACGCCCACCGCGGGCGTCATCTACCCGCCGGACGGCGGATCCCTGGTCGCGGGAGTGATCATGATCGCGCTGATCGCCCTGTCCGTCACGGCCCTGATCGCGCGCTACCGTAAGGCGGCCTCCCGATGAAGATCGAACTGGCCCAGGTGTCCCGCTGGTACGGCAACGTGGTCGCGGTCAACGACATCACCATGACCGTCGGCCCCGGCGTCACCGGGCTGCTCGGCCCGAACGGCGCGGGAAAGTCCACGCTGCTGCACATGATGGCCGGGTTCCTCGCCCCCTCGGGCGGCACCGTCACCCTCGACGGCGACCGCATCTGGCGCAACCACGAGATCTACCGCTCCATCGGCCTGGTCCCCGAGCGCGAGGCCGTCTACGGCTTCCTCACCGGCTGGCAGTTCGTGCTGTCCAGCGCGAGGCTGCACCGCCTGCCCAACCCCGACGACGCCGCGCGCAAGGCGCTCGCCCTGGTGGAGATGGAGAGCGCCAAGGACCGCAGGATCGAGACGTACTCCAAGGGCATGCGCCAGCGCGTCAAGGTGGCCGCGGCCCTCGTCCACGACCCGCAGGTCCTGCTGCTCGACGAGCCGTTCAACGGCATGGACCCGCGCCAGCGCCTGCACCTGATGGACCTGGTCCGCGCCATGGGCACCGCGGGCAAGACCATCCTGTTCAGCTCGCACATCCTGGAGGAGGTGGAGCGGGTCGCCCAGCAGATCGAGGTGCTGGTGGCCGGGCGCCACGCCGCCTCCGGGGACTTCCGCGAGATCCGCCGCCGGATGACCGACCGCCCGCACCTGTTCAGGGTCCGCTCCAGCGACGACCGCCGCCTGGCGTCCGCGCTGATCGCCGACGCCTCCTCGGGCTCGGTCTCGCTGACCGAGGCCGGCCTGGAGGTGCACGCCGTCGACTTCCGGCGCTTCACCCGGCTGCTGCCCAGGGTGGCCAAGGACGCGGACATCCGGATCCTGCAGGTCTCCCCCGCCGACGAAGACCTGGAGAGCGTCTTCTCCTACCTGATCAACAGGAGCAGCTGACCATGAACGGTGTCATCGCCGGAATCTCCTACCGGGCGCTCCTCGGCCGCCGCCGGATCTGGCTGCTGATCATGCTGCCCTTGGTGCTGGTCGCCATGGCCGCCCTGCTGAGGTTCATCGGCGCCGCCGACGAGCGGACCGCGGTCACGCTCATGCAGACCTTCGCCATCGGCACCATGCTGCCGCTGCTCGGCCTGATCGCGGGGACCGGGGTGATCGCCCCCGAGATCGACGACGGCACGATCATTCACCTGCTGTCCAAGCCGATCTCCCGCCCGGTGATCGCCCGGACCAAGTTCGTGGTCGCCGCCTCGATGCTCGCGCTGTTCGCCGCCGTGCCGACCTTCGTCGCGGCCTACCTGCTGGTCAACCTCGAATCCGGCATCGCGTACGGCTTCGCGCTCGGCTCCCTCATCGGCGGGATCGCGTACGCGGCGGTGTTCATGCTGCTGGGCGTGCTGACCCGGCACGCGGTCACGATCGGCATCGTCTACGCGCTCGTCTGGGAGGGCGTGGTCGGCAACTTCGTCCCCGGCGCCCGCAGGTTCTCCATCCAGCAGTGGGCCCAGACGATCGCCGACCAGCTGTCGTCCTCCGCGTTCTTCTCCACCGAGATCACCCTCGGCTTCGCCGTCCCCGCCCTCGCCGTCGTCACCGTCGGCGCGGTCGTCTGGGCGGGCGTGCGCCTGCGGAGCTTCTCCCTCACCGGCGACGAGTAGGACCTCACGTGCGTCCTCTCTGGCAGGGGGCGCACGTGTACCGTTCGAATATGAAGCCGTACCTGCATGGGCTGCGCCTCACGGAGTTCAAGACGTTTCGCGACGCGACACTCCCGCTGGGCGGCATGACGGCACTCATCGGCCGCAACAGCAGCGGAAGGTCGAACGCGCTCGACGGGCTTGAGGTTCTCTCCCGGCTGGCGGCCGGTACGGACATCGTGGACGCGCTCGACAGCAGGCGCGGCGACTAGGGGCCCCTCCGCGGGGGCATCGAAGGATGTCCCCCGCACGGGACGGACCGGTTCAGCCTGGGCTGCACGGTCTTCCCCCTCAGAGGCGAGCCGAGCAGCTATCGGATCGTGCGGCTCGACGTCACGATCCAGGTCCGCCCCGAGCCGGAGATCGTCAGCGAAACGCTCTGGGGAATATCAGGCCACAAACGATCCACAAAGAACTGGCCGGAGCGGTTCCGTCACAAGCTACTCGCGACCGAAAGCACCTCGCCGGGGTCGGGCGGTATCGACGCCACCTGGTACAACGGCCGACCCGGTCGCAGCCCGCGCGCCCCTTTTCGTTCCTCCCGGCTCCTGACCAGCCAGCTCGCTCTCCGGCTGGAGGGCAGGAACGGAAGGGAGCGCGCCGTCATCACGGCGGCCGACAGGACCGGGAAGATGTGCTGCGGTCACTGCGTGACGAGAAACGATCATTTGATCTCATCCTGCCCGTCACCGCGGTGATCGAGACCGGCAACCACATCGCCCAGCTCTCGGACGGCCGGCTCCGCAGGCAACCCGCCGACAAGCTGTCCGATCTCCTCGGACTCGTCATCACCGGGCAGGCGCCCTGGGTGCTGCACACCGTCGAATGGGCGAGGGCTTCCTGCGGTCACTCCTGTCGGGAACGGGAACGCCGTTCTCCGACCACGTGATGGCCAAGCTGGGTCTGGGCGACCTTTGCGTCCTGACCGAACGGGAGCTCTACCGCGCGAGGGTCGTCAATGTGGACGTCGGTATCTGGACCCTGGACGCGCAGCTTCGGTCACACTCCTGAGCAACGGGGTACGGGGCCCGTACCCCGTTGCTCAGGAGTCGTCACGAGGGCGGCTGCCGCAGGTGGCGGCCGCGCCTGGAACGGCGGACGAGCAGCAGCCCGGCCAGCGCCAGGACCAGCAGACCGGCACCCGCGCCCAGGCCCACGTACCCCAGGCGGCTCGACACGGGGTGGGCCCTCGCGTGCGCGGCCTCGGCCGCCGCCGCGCCGGCCGGCAACTGGTCGGAGTGGGTGGCGCAGACGATCGGCCTGTCGCTCCCCTCGGTGTTCGCGCAGGCGATGCTGGCCAGGCGCAGCAGGTCCTCCGGGGTGGCCCCCACCTCCGCGACGGTGTGGAAGGTGGCGTCCTTGCCGGGCGGCACGTCGGTGCTCCAGCGGACCTGCCCCTTCGAGGCCGAGCCCCCGCCGTCCGCCGAGACGAACCTGAGGCCGGTCGGCAGGGTCTGGGTGAGTTCGAGGTCGCGCACGCGGGTCGCCCCGGTGTTGCGCACGGTGACGGCGTAGGTGAGCCGGTCTCCCTCCTCGGCGGCGGTCCGGCCGTTGTCGATGCTGATGCTCAGGCTCGGGACGCCCCCGGTCACCGCCTTACCCGCCCTGCCCCCGGCGCCCTTGGCGTTCCCGGGGTCCTCAGGGTGCGGTTCGAGGGCGGCCACCGCCGATGACGGTGTGGCGAGGGCGACGACCAGGGCCACGCCGAGCCCGCAGCGGACCGCGGCGCGCAGCGTACCGGTGGAAGGACGGATCATCGATGTCATGGCTTTCTCCTTCACGTTGCTCGCGTACGGGATGAGTGGTGTGCGATGGGACGTCCCCCGGGAACGGCGTGGCGTCATTTGGCCGTCGCGACATAGGTGAGCGTCCCCGAATAGGTGCCGACCTGGACGAAGGGGATGTAAGCCTCGAAGTCGGTGCCGATGGCGTCTCCGCTGGGGGCGGACGGGACCGGCTGGTCGTGGACGAGCACCGGGACGGTGGTCGAGAGCGGCTGGAAGGCCGACGTGCCGGTCTCGCGCACGCGCAGGTTCCCGATCGGGATGGTGGAGTCGTTGCCGGGCTGGTCGGAGGTGAGCTCGGGGGATGCCGCCCGCACGGTGACGGTGTAGCCGTCGAAGCTGTTCGTGATGACCGTCATGGTCACGAGCTGGTTGCCGCGGACCGTCGAGTCCGGTTTGCCGGTCAGGGTGAAGGCACTGGTCAGGTCGATGAGGGTGATGCTGGTGGGGGTCACGGCGGTCTGGACGGAACAACCGGGGTCGGTGCCGCCGGCGGGGCAGGTACTGCCGGCGGTCGCCGAGGTGACCTGGTTGTCGAGGATCGCGTCGCCGGTGCCCTCCTGGGTGACGAGCACGCTGAAGGTGACGACCGCGCTCGCCGCCACCGGCAGCGCCCCGGTCCAGCCGAGGACGCCGTCGGCGTAGGTGACGGCGCCGACGCTGGCCGTCGCGTCGTTGCCGTAGACGGCGTCGTCGAGCACCCCGGCCAGCGCGTCGGTGAACGCGGCCTCGGCGTACGGGGACTCCCCGGTGTTCGTGGCCGTGATCGTGTACCGGACCGTGGCGCCTCCCACCACGGCACCGCTGTTGTCCGCGGTCTTGGTGATGGTGAGGCCGGGAGTCAGGACGGTGACGGTCGTGGTGCAGCGGGGGTCGTCTCCCCCCTCGGGACAGGTCGCCCCGGCCGTGACGGAGCTGACGGTGCTGGTCATGGTCTTGTCGCCCGGCGGAGGGTAGAGGGTGGTGACCGAGTAGGTGATCGTCGCGGTGTCCCCGATGGGCAGGGCGCCTCCCCAGCTGAGGACGCCGGCGGCATAGGTGACGGTGCCGACGCTGGCGGCCGCGTCGCCCGCGTAGACGGCGTCGTCGAGCACCCCGGTCAGCGGCTCGGTGAACGCGGCGCCGAGATAGTCGGTCTCGCCGGTGTTGACCAGGGTCACCGTGTACTGGACGGCCTCTCCGGCGACGACGGTGGCGGTGTCGGCGGTCTGCGTGATCGTGAGCTGCGGTATCAGGACGCGTACGAACGTCGCGCACGCCGGGTCGGTACCACCCACCGGGCAGGTGCTGCCCGGTGCGGTGGAGGACACGCTGCTGGTCAGCGCCTTGTCGCCGGGGTCGGGGTCCTTCACCGTGACGGAGTAGGTGATCGTGGTGCTCGCGCCGATCGCGAGGGACCCGACCCAGGTCAGTTTCGGCGCGGTGTAGTCGAAGACGCCGGTGGAGGCGCTCGCGTCGTTGTTGTAGATCGTGTCGGGGAACAGGCCGTCCAGCGCGGCGACGACCGAGGCGCCGGCGTAGTCCGTCTGCCCGGTGTTGGTGAGCGTGATCGTGTAGCCGATCGTGCCGCCGGGGGTCGTGGTCGCGGTGTCGGCGGTCATCGCGATGCTCAGCGCGGGGATCAGGACGGTGACGGTCGCGCTGCAGGCCGGGTCCGTGCCGCCTGCCGGGCAGGTGCTGCCGGGCACGGACGAGGAGATGACGCTGGTCATGCTCGTGTCACCGGTGTTGGGGTCGGCGGCCCTCACCGTGTAGGTGACGGTCGAGGTCGCCCCGACCGCCAGGTCACCGGTCCAGGTCAGTGTGGTTCCGGCGAGGCCGAGCGCGCCGGTGGTGGCGGTCGCGTCGTCGTTGTAGGTGGCGGCGTCCAGCACCTCGGCCAGAGAGTTCACGACGCTCGCGCCGGAGTACGGGGTCTGGCCGGTGTTGGCGATCGTGATCGTGAACCGGGTGACGCCGCCCGGGGTCGTGGTCGCCCGGTCGGCGACGATGGAGGTGGTCAGCCCGGGGATGAGAACGGTCACCGTCGAGGTGCAGGCCGGGGCGCTGCCACCCACCGGGCAGGTGCTGCCAGGCGCGGACGAGGCGGTGGTGTTGGCGAGCACCCGGTCGCCGGCGTCCGGGTTGTTGACGGTGACCGAGTAGCCGATGGTCACCGCCGCCCCGATCGCCAGGTCGCCGGTCCAGGTCAGGGTCTGCCCGGCGAGGCCGACCGTGCCGGTCGTGGCGGTCGCGTCGCCGTTGTAGGCGGCGTCGTCCAGCACCGCCGCCAGCGGGTCGGTGACGGTCACGCCGGTGTAGGCCGTCTGCCCGCTGTTGGTGGCGGTGATCGTGTAGCCGACCGTGCCACCGGGGGTCGTGGTCACCGCGTTGGCCGTCTTGACGATGGTCAGCGCCGGGACGAGCACGGTGACGAGCGTCGTGCACGCCGGGACGGTTCCGGCAGACGGGCAGGTGCTGCCCGGCGTGTCGGAGGAGACCCGGTTGTTGATCAGCTTGTCGCCGGGATCGGGGTTCAGCACGGTGACCGAGTAGGTGATCGTCGAGGTCGCGCCGATCGCGAGGTCGCCGGTCCAGACCAGGTTGGAGCCGGTGAGGGTGACGGTGCCGCTCGTGGCGCTCGCGTCGCCGTTGTAGGTGGCGTCCGTGAGCACCTCCGCGAGGCTGTCGGTGGCCGTCGCCCCCGTGTACGGGGTCTGCCCGGTGTTGGCGACCGTGATCGTGTAGGTGATCGTCCCACCGGGCGTGATCGTCGTCCGGTCAGCGCTCTTGGAGACGTTCAGGGCTGGGATCAGCACGGTCACCGTCGAGGTGCAGGCCGGGTCGGTGCCGCCGACGGGGCAGTTGGTACCCGGTGTGGACGAGGTGGCGAGGGAGGTCATGACCTTGTCCCCCGGGTCCGGGTTCAGCACGGTCATCGAGAAGGTGGCGGTCGCGGTGGCGCCGACCGCGAGCGGGAGCGTCCACTTCACCGCGCGGTTCTGCGGGACGAGGACGAAGCTGCCCGCCGTGACCGTCCCGTCACCGTTGTAGACCGCGTCGTCCACGGCTCCGATGAGCAGTCCGTCCACGACGAGGTCGGTGTAGGGCGTCTGCCCGGTGTTCGTGGCCGTGACCGTGTAGCTCACCACCTGGTTCGGGACGGCCGTGGTGACGTTCGCCACGTTCGTGATCGTGACCCTGGAGATCGGGACGTCGCTGAGGCAGTGGGGGTCGGTGCCGCCGGCCGGGCAGGTGCTGCCGGAGGTGGCGGAGGTGACGGCGTTGACCAGCCGCTCGTCGCCGGTGCCCGGGTCGTCGACCGTGACGCTGTAGGTGACCGTGGCCGCCTGGCCGGGGTTGAGAGCTCCGGTCCAGGTCAGGTTGGGGCTGGTGAAGGTGACGCTACCCGTCGTGGCGCTCGCGTTCCCGTTGTAGGCGGCGTCGTCCAGCACCCCGGCCAGCGCGTCGGTGAACGTCGCCGCGGCGAAGGGCACCTGCCCGGTGTTGGTGGCGGTGATCGTGTAGGTGACCGTCGCCCCGGGGACGGCCGACGTGGCGCCGGGCGTCTTCACGAGCGTCAGGATCGGGGTGAGGACGAGGACGCTCACCCCGCACGCCGTGCTCGTGCTGGAGGGCGGGCAGGTGCTGCCCGCCTCGCTGGACGCGACCTGGTTGACCAGGAGCTTGTCACCCGTGGCGGGATTGGTGGTGGTGACCGAGTAGGTGACGGTCGCGGTCGCCCCGACCGCCAGGTCCCCGGTCCAGGTCAGCGTGGTCCCGGCGAGGCCGACCACGCCGGAGGTGGCCGCCGCGTCACCGTTGTAGGTCGCCTTGTCCAGCACGCTCGCCAGCGCGTCGGTGACGACGGCACCGGTGTACACGCTGTCCCCGGTGTTGGCGATCGTGATCGTGTAGGCCACGGAGCCGCCCGGGACCACCGCGCTCCGGTCGGCGACCTTGGTGATCGTCAGCCCCGGGGTCAGCACGGTGACCGTGTTGGTGCAGCCGGGCTCGGTCACCGCGGGGCAGCTGCTGCCCTGCACCGTGGAGAGCGTGGTGAGAGTGATCACCTTGTCCCCCAGGTCGGGGTTGTTCACCGTGAGGCTGCCGGTCAGCGTGACGCTGCCGCCCACGGGGACGTCCCCGGTCCAGGTGAGCCCCACCACTCCCCCCAGGCTCAGCGTCAGCGTCCCGGAGGTGGCGGTCTGGTCGCCGTTGGCGACGGCGTCGTCGGCGCCTTCGATCCCCCGGAACAGGACGCCGATTCCGAAGTAGGGCGTCTGCCCGGTGTTGGTGATCACCGTGGTGTAGTGGATCACATCGCCCGGCAGGTAGGCCGGCTTGTCGGACGAGGTCACGATGGCCAGGCTCGCCACGGTCACCGTCTCCACGCAACGGGGGTCGGTGCTTCCCACCTCGCAGTTCTCGCCCACCGAGTCCGAGACCAGGGTGTTGGTGAGGATCCCGTCGCCCGAGGCCGGCGTGTTCACCGTCACCGAGTAGGTGACCGTGGTCGACCCCTCGGCCGGAACGGTCCCGGTCCAGGTCAGGTCGGGTGCGTCGTAGGTGACGTCACCGGTCCCGGCCACGGCGTCGTTGTTGTAGGTCGCGTCGTCCAGCACCCCGGCCAGCGAGTCGGTGAACGTCGCGTCGACGTAGGGCGTCAGCCCGCTGTTGCTGATCGTGACGGTGTAGGTGACCGTCTCGCCCTGCGCGGCCGAGGGGGTGCTCGCGGCCTTGTCGAACGTCAGCGTGGTGGCGCCGGTGATCGGGACGCTGTCGACGCAGCGCAGGTCGGTCCCGCCGGCCGGGCAGTTGTTGCCCGGGGTGGCGGAGGTGACGGCGTTCACCACGTTCAGGTCGCCGGTCGCCGGGTTGTCGACGGTGGCCGTGTAGGAGACGGTCGCGCTCGCACCGGGCGCGAGATTTCCCGTCCAGATCAGGTCGGACCCGGTGAGGCCGACCGTTCCGCTCGTGGCGGTGGCGTCCGCGTTGTAGGCGGCGTCGTCCAGCACCCCGGCCAGCGCGTCGGTGAACGTCGCCCCCGTGTAGGGGAGCGGCCCGGTGTTGGTGGCGACGATCGTGTAGGTGATCGTTGTTCCCGGCACCGCCGTCGTGGGATTCGAGGTCTTGGTGATCCTCAGCGTGGGGACGAGCACGGCCACGGTGCTGGTGCACCGGGTGTCGCCGCTCGCCGGTGTGCAGTTGACGCCGGTGGTGGGCGAGGAGATCGTGTTGATCATCGCCTTGTCCCCGGGGTCGGGGTTGCGCACGGTGACCGTGTAGGCGATGGTCGCGCTCGCCCCGACCGCGAGGTTCCCGGTCCAGGCCAGCGTGGATCCGGCATAGCTCACCGTGCCGGTCGTGGTGGTGGCGTCCGCGTTGTAGACGGCGTCGTCCAGCACCCCGGCCAGCGGGTCGGTGAACGTCGCGCCGGTGTAGGGCGCCTGCCCCGAGTTGACGACGGTGATCGTGTAGCCGACGGTGCCTCCCTGGACGGTGACGGCCGTGTTGGCGGTCTTGGTGATCGTCAGGCCGGGGACGAGCACGTTGAGCGTGGCGGTGCAGAGGGGGTCCGAGCCGCCGGACGGGCAGTTGTTGCCCGGGGCGGCGGAGACGAGGGTGCCGGTGACGATCCGATCGCCGGTGGGCGGGTTCTTGAGCGTGAGGGTTCCGGTGACGGTGACGACTCCCCCGACGGGGATGTTCCCGGTCCAGGTGAGGCTCGTGGCGTTGAGCACGAGCGTGCCCGAGCTCGCGGTCTGGTCCCCGTTGGGGATGGCGTCGTCGATGGTGTCGGCGGTGGGGACGGAGACGGAGATCCCCGTGTAGGGAACCTGTCCCGTGTTGGTGAACGTGGCGTTGAGAGTGATCGTCGAGCCGGGGGTCGCCCCGGTCTGGGTGTAGCTCTGCTCCAGCAGGAGACGCGCCACCGCCACCTGGACGGTGCAGCGCGGGTCGGCGCCCCCCGCCGGGCAGTTGTTCCCCGTGGTGGACGAGACGGCGGTGCTGGAGAGCAGGGCGTCCCCGGTGTCAAGGGTGTCGACCGTGACGGAGTAGGTGATCGTGGCGCTCGCGCCGACCGCCAGGTCGCCGGTCCAGGTCAGGTCGGCCCCGGTGAGGCCGACCGTTCCGCTCGTGGCGGTGGCGTCCCCGTTGTAGGCCGCGTCGTCCAGTACCCCGGCCAGCAGGTTGGTGACGGCGGCGCCGGCGTACGGCGTCTGCCCGGAGTTGGTGACGGTCACCG
This sequence comes from Streptosporangium sp. NPDC023825, assembly GCF_040639575.1. Taxonomy (NCBI): domain Bacteria; kingdom Bacillati; phylum Actinomycetota; class Actinomycetes; order Streptosporangiales; family Streptosporangiaceae; genus Streptosporangium; species Streptosporangium sp. NPDC023825. The sequence continues at coordinate 122,070 of NZ_JBFAAE010000015.1, forward strand.
TGTAGTTGACGGTGGCCCCGGGCGCCGTCGTGGCGGTGTTCGCGCTCGCGGCGATGGTCAGCTCCGGCACCAGGACGGCCACCGTCGAGACGCACGCCGGGTTGGTGCCGCCCGCCGGGCAGGTGCTGCCCGGCGCGGACGACACCGCGACGTTGCGCATCACCTTGTCGCCGAGGTAGGGGTCGTTCACGGTGACCGAGTAGGTGATCGTGGCGGTCGCGCCGACCGCCAGGTTCCCGGTCCAGGTCAGGTCGGACCCGGCATAGGCGACCGCACCGGCCGTGGCGGTCGCGTCTCCGTTGTAGGCGGCGTCGTTGAGCACCTGGGCCAGCTGGTTGACGACCTGGGCCCCGGTGTAGGCGGTCTGCCCGGTGTTGGCGACCGTCGTCGTGTAGGTGACCGTGGCACCGGGGACGGTCGTCTGGGTGTCGGCGGTGTTCGTGATCGTCAGCTCCGGGACCAGGACGGTGACCACGCTGAAGCAGCCGGGCGCCGTCGCGCCGGCGGCCGGGCAGGTGCTGCCCGGCGCGGCGGACGTGAAGGAGCTCCCCAGGACCTTGTCGCCGGTGTCGGGGTTGTTCACGGTCACCGAGCCCGTGATGGTGACCGTCGCGCCGATCGCGATGTCCCCGGTCCACAGGAGCGAACCGTCCGGGGTCACGTCGATGCTGCCCGAGCTCGTCACGATGTCACCGTTGTAGGTCGCGTCGTCGAACACGTCCGTGACGGTGAACGTGGCGCTGATGCCCACGTAGGGGGTCTGCCCGGTGTTGACCATCGTGAGCGTGTACGGCACGACGCCGCCCGGGACCGTGGTGCTCGACGGGGTCGTGACGGTCATCGTCAGCTGCGGGACGAGGACCGTCACGCTGCTGGAGCACCGGGCGTCGCCGCCGCCCGACGGGCAGTTGCTGCCGACGGTGGCCGAGGTGAGGGCGTTGGTCAGCGTCTTGTTCCCGGTGTCGGGGTTGATGACGGTGACCGAGTAGGTGATCGTGGCGCTCGCGCCGACGGCCAGATCGCCGGTCCAGGTCAGCGTGGAGCCCGCGAAGCCGACCGAGCCGCTGGTCGCGGCGGCGTTCGCGTTGTAGGTCGCGTCGTCCAGCACCCCGGCCAGGGCGTCGGCGAACGTCGCGCCGGTGTACGGCGTCTGTCCCGAGTTGGTGACCGCGACCGTGTAGTTCACGACCGAGCCGGGGGTCGTGGTCAGCGTGTCGGCCGTCTTGACGATCGTCAGACCGGGGACCAGGACCGTGACGACGCTGAAGCACCCGGGGCCCTGGTTGCCCGCCGGGCAGTTGCTGCCGGGCGCGGTGGAGATCACGGAGGTTGTCAGAACTTTGTTGCCGGTGTCGGGATCCTTCACGGTGACCGAACCTGTGACGGTGACGGTCGCGCCGATGGCCAGGTCACCGGTCCAGGTGAAGGTGCCGTTCAGGTTGTTGACGACGGTGCCCGACGTCGAGGCGAAGTCTCCGTTGCCCGTCGCGTCGTCCAGCACACCCACCATGGAGACGGTGAAACTCGTCCCGACGTACGGGGTCTGCCCGGTGTTGGAGGCCGTCAACGTGTAGTTCACGACCGAGCCGGGGGTGGCGTTGGCCACGTCCGTGCTGGTGCTGATCGTCAGTCCCGGAACCAGGACCGTGACGGTGGCGACGCACTGCGGGCCGGGGTTTCCCGGCGGGCAGGTGCTGCCGGGAGTGGCCGAGGAGACCGTGTTGGAGACGATCCTGTTGCCGGTGTCGGGGTTGCGCACCGTGGCCGTGTAGGTGATGCTCGCGCTCGCGCCGGGCGCGAGGTTGCCGGTCCAGGTCAGGTTGGGGGCGGTGTACGACAGGTTGCCGGTCGTCGCGACGGCGTCGGCGTTGTAGACGGCGTCGTCGAGCAGTCCGGCCAGCGCGTCGGTGAACGTCGCGCCGGTGTACGGGGTCTGGCCGTTGTTCGTCACCGTGACCGTGTATCCGATGGTCCCTCCGGGGGTCGCCGTCGAGACGTTGGCGACCTTGACGATGGACAGCCCGGACACGGTCACGGTGGCCGAGCAGCGGGTGTCGGCGCCGCCGGCCGGGCAGGTGCTGCCGACCGTCGACGAGGTCACCGCGTTGGCCAGCACCTTGTTGCCGGTGTCGGGGTTGTTCACCGTGACCGAGTAGGTGATGGTCACGGTGGCTCCGGCCGCCACGTTGCCGGTCCAGGTCAGGGTCTGGCCCGCCAGGGACACCGAGCCGCCGCTCGCGGTCGCGTCGCCGTTGTAGGTCGCGTCGTCGAGGACGCCCGCCAGCGGGTCGTCCAGCGTCGCGCCGGTGAAGGCGGCGGTACCGGTGTTGTTCACGGTGATCGTGTAGTTGACCGTGCCGCCCGGGACCGCCGAGGAGACATTGGCCGTCTTGACCATGACCAGGGCCCCGGCCGCGATCACCAGCGTCGCGGATCGGGTGTCCGCGAGGCCGTTCGCGTCGACCACCCGGAAGGTGACCGTGAAGTTGCCCGTCGTGGTCGGGGTGCCCGACAAGACGCCGGTCGAGGCGTTCAGGGTCAGGCCCGGCGGCAGGCTGCCCGCGCTGACCGACCACGTGTAGGGCGCGACCCCGCCGCTGACGGTCAGCGGGACGCTGTAGGCGACCCCGACCTGTCCGGGCGGCGGCGCGGCGAACGTGAACGTCGGCAGCGCCGCGATCGTCACGCTCACCGTCCTGGTGTCGCTCTGGCCGAAGGCGTCGACCACCCTGACGGAGAAGGAGAAGACGCCTCCCAGCGTCGGGGTGCCCGACAGCACGCCGGTGGAGGTGTTCAGCGTCAGACCGGGGGGCAGGCTGCCCGCCGTGATCGACCACACGTACGGCGCGGTGCCTCCGGTGACGGTCAGCGGGATGCTGTAGGGGATGCTCACCTCGCCGTTGGGCGGCGCGGGGAACGTCAGCACCGGCGGCGGCGCGATGACCAGGGTGACCGCCCGGGTGGTGCTCACGTTGCTCGCGTCCGTCACCATCGCGGTGAAGGAATAGGTGCCACCCAGCGTCGGGGTGCCCGACAGCACGCCGGTCGAGGCGTTCAGGGTCAGACCCGGCGGCAGGCTGCCCGCGCTGACCGACCACGTGTAGGGCGTCGTACCGCCGGTGACCGTCAGCGGGACGCTGTAGGCGACGTTCACCTCACCGGCCGGCGGCGGCGCGAAGGTGAAGGCGGGCGAGGCGTTGGGGACGACGGCGGCGGAGGGCAGGGACGCCGGGCCCGGGCCCGCCGCGTTCACGGCGGTGACGGTGAACGTGTACGAGGTTCCCGGTGTCAGGCCGGTGACGGTACGGGTGGTCGCGGTGCCGGCGAACGTCTGGGTGGGCTGCGCGACGCCGCCGATGTAGGGCGTGACGACGTAGCTCGTGATGGTGCTGCCGTTGGCCGCCGGCGCGGTCCAGGTGAGGTTCGCCGAGGAGGTGCCCGCGGTGGCCGCGGTGATGGTGGGCCGGCCGGGGACGTCGTAGGGGACGACCGCGTTGGAGGCGGGGCTGGCCGGGCCGGTGCCGACCGCGTTCACCGCGGTGACGGTGAAGGTGTAGGTCGCGCCGGCGGTCAGCCCGGTCAGCGTCCTGCTGGTGGCCGAGGCGTCGAAGGACACCGGGGTCTGGACCACGCCGTTGCGGATCGGGGTCACGATGTAGCCGGTGATGGCGCTGCCGTTGGCCGCCGGCGCCGTCCAGTTCACCGTCGCGCTGGTCGTCCCGGCCACCGCGGTGGGCGCGGCGGGCGCCGCGGGGGAGGAGATGTAGGTGTAGGCGGCCTGCGCGTCCAGCCCCTGGGTGACGACGTTGACGTTCACCGCGCCGGCCGTGGTCCTGGCGGGCATGGAGGGGATGGTCAGGGTGCCGTCGCCGTTGTTGACGAAGCAGCCGGTGGTGACCCCCGAGGGGCACGGCAGCAGGACGACCGGGGTGCCCGCCTGTTGCTGGGCGGTGGTGCCGATCTCGATGGCGGTGGCGTTGGAGATGTTCGTACCGCTCACGGTCACCGTGTTACCGCCGGAGATCGTGCCCGAGTTCGAGCTCAGGGTTATGCCGCCGGGCGTCGCCGGCAGCGTGCCGACGGTCGTCGTCGCCAGATAGGCCGGATTGGCGTCGCTGGACGACGCGGTGACCACGGTCCCGCTCTGGATCTGCGCCGGCGTGACGCCGGTCCCTGTGACGATGCCCACCACGGTGAGCGGCGGTAACGTCGTCCCGTCTGCGAACGGGGTGGCGAAGTTCGTGCAGGTTATGGAGCGCGACGACGGCGCCGAGCAGACCCACCCGGTGCCGTACGCCCCCACGGGGACCGTCCCGGCGGGCAGGGTCTGGGTGATCGTGATCGGCGTGGTCTCGTCGAGACCCGCCGCGACACCCGCGACGACGCTGTAGGTCACGGGGTCGCCCGGCTGCAGCGTCGCGGCGTTGTAACTGGTCTGGGCGACGGTCAGCTCGGGAACCGCGCTGATCGTGGCGACCCTGGCGTTGTCGACCTCGTGGAAGTCGGTGATGCCTCCGGTGGAGGCCACCCAGCCGAACGCCAGCTGCCGGGGGATCCCGGCCGAGGTCAGCCAGCTCGCCGGGAACAGGCTCGTGGAGACCGCGGGGAGGGTGCCGGTCAACGTCCTGGACGTACCGTTCACCAGGGTGGTTATCACTCGGTAGCTGTTGGCCGGGATGGCCATGCCTGCGGCGGTGGTGAGAACCGTGTTCGTGGGGTTGATACCGACCTGGACCGGGACGGGCGTGCGGGCGGTCGATCTCAGCCCGAGAACGGGGGCGCTCGTCGAGGTGGCCGTGCTGTTGATCGCGCAGTATCCGACGGTGCCGTTGCCCGGTCCCCGGATGACGACCTGGCCGGGCACCCGGACGCTGCCCGTCCCGATGTAGGCCGGGTTCGTGCAGCCACTTCCCTGGTAGGCGCTGTTGCTGAAGTTCCCGTACACGTCGAAGCCGATGCCGAGATAGCCGTACGCCAGGCCGGGGAGGGAGGAGAACGAGGTGTAGCCGAGCGCACCGCCCGACTGGCCGATGTTGGCCGGAGGCGCGGACGTGGCGGGGTTCACCGCGGCCAGGACGAAGGTCATCCCGTCGGCTGCCGTCCCGCCGTACTGGTAGGTGTTGAACGTCACGTCCAGCCCCTGCGAGGTCGGCACGCTGACGGCCCCGAGGAGCCCGCCGACCTTGGTGGTGGCCGCGTCCGTCAGGCGCAGCTTGCCCGAGCCCTGTTGGTCCCGGTTGTTGTCACAGGTGTGCAGGGCGCCAGTGCTGTTGTTGCCGGAGGCGGTCAGGCACGCCATGTTCGTGCCGCCGCTCGGCAGCGCGGGCAGCACCACGGCGCCGAGCCCGTTGGGCGTGTTGTTGTGGAAGGGCTGGTCGAACACGATCGTGCCGGCCGCCGACGCGGCCATGGGAGCCGGCGCGTTCAGCGCGCCGGCGGCCGCGCTCAGGACGAGCAGCTGGGCGAGTGCCCGCCTGTACCTCGGCGAGCCTCCGATCAGGTTCGTGAACCGGCCGGGCGCCCCTGCCGGGCGTGGCACGTCACTCATCACGGCCGCCGGACGCACGCGGGCCGGTCGTCCCCGTCTGATCGGGGATGCCGCCGAGAACAGCGGGAAGCGAAAGCACGGCGCGGCACCCCTTCGTTCGATCACGATGTCGGCGGCCTCGCGCCGCGTGGGCATCGTGACGACCGGAGCGACCGGACGGCCGCCGGGGCTTGTCGCCATTCGGCACGATGAGCGGTTTCCTGGAGGGAACCCCTCCTCAACCACTAAAAGTGTCTGATCAACGACTCAGAGTGTCAATCAATGCGAAGTGCGGCGTGGCGCGGGACAATCAGGGGCACAACGGATCACGAGAACGAGGCGCGTCGAGCGCGGCGGAACGGGTGCTACGCGGGTCGCGCACATGACAAAGCACGGCCCGCACCGAAAGTGCGGGCCGTGCTTCGATCGTTCAGACGCAGGCCGTACGGACGACGTCGGCCAGCCGGCCGGCCAGCTGCTCGGCCTGTTCCGCCGAGGCGGCCTCGACCATGACGCGGATCATCGGCTCGGTGCCGCTGGGCCGGATCAGCACGCGCCCGGTCTCTCCCAGCTCCGACTCCGCGGCGCTGACCGCGGCGGCCAGCTCCGGAGCCGAGGCCTTGGACCGGTCGACGTCCTTCACGTTGACCAGGACCTGCGGCAGGCGGGTCATCACCGAGGCCAGCTCGGCCAGCGACTTCTTCTCCCGCGCCACGACCGCCAGCAGGTGCAGCGAGGTCAGCAGGCCGTCCCCGGTGGTGGCGTGGTCGAGCATCAGGACATGGCCGGACTGCTCGCCGCCGAGGTTGTAACCGCCGGCCCTCATGGCCTCCAGGACGTAGCGGTCGCCCACGGCGGTCTCGACGACGTCGACACCAGCGTTCTTGAGCGCGATCTTGAAGCCCAGGTTGGACATGACCGTGGCCACCACGGTGTCGCCGGCCAGCGTTCCCTCGGCGCGCATGGCCATGGCCAGCACCGCCATGATCTGGTCACCGTCGACGATCTCACCGGTGTGCGAGACGGCCAGGCAACGGTCCGCGTCGCCGTCGTAGGCGATGCCCACGTCCGCGTTGCGGGAGACCACGATCTGCTGGAGCTTGTCCAGGTGGGTGGAGCCGACCCCCGCGTTGATGTTGAGACCGTCGGGGCGCGCCCCGATCGTCTCCACGGTGGCTCCGGCCCGCAGCAACGCCTCGGGAGCCACCATGTGGGCGGCACCGTGGGCGCAGTCGAGGACCACGTTCAGGCCGTCGAGACGGCCGTTCACGGTGGACAGCACGTGGGACACGTAGCGGTCGGCCTCACCGTACGCCTCGCGTACGCGGCCGACCGAGGCACCGACAGGACGCTCCCACTTCTCGCCGAGCCGCTGCTCGATCTCGTTCTCCACCGCGTCGGGCAGCTTGTAGCCGCCTCGGGTGAGGAACTTGATCCCGTTGTCGGGGGCGGGATTGTGGGAGGCGGAGATCATCACGCCCATGTCGGCTCTGAGAGCCGTCGTCAGGTAAGCGACCGCCGGGGTGGGCAGCACGCCGAGCCGGAGAACGTCCACACCAGACGACGCGAGGCCGGCGACCACCGCGGCCTCCAGGAATTCTCCTGAAGCCCGAGGGTCCCGGCCCACGACGGCGACGGGACGGCCCCGCCGCCCGACGCTGGTACTGAACGCCCCGGCATCGCCGAGGACATGAGCCGCGGCCACGGACAGGTCCATGGCGAGCTCGGCCGTGAGGTCGCGTCCGGCGACCCCACGTACCCCGTCGGTGCCGAAAAGGCGCCCCAACGCTTAACGCTTGCTGTACTGCGGAGCCTTGCGGGCCTTCTTGAGGCCGTACTTCTTGCGCTCGGTGGCGCGGGCGTCACGGGTCAGGAAGCCGGCCTTCTTCAGCGGCGGGCGGTTGACCTCGACGTCCAGCGCGGTCAGCGCGCGGGAGAGACCCATGCGCAGGGCACCGGCCTGGCCGGTCACGCCGCCGCCGTTGATGCGGGCGATGACGTCGAACTGCTCCTCGGCACCGAGCACCACGAAGGGCTCGTTGACGATCTGCTGGTGGACCTTGTTCGGGAAGTAGTTCTCAAGCGTACGACCGTTGATCGTCCACTTGCCGGTGCCCGGCACGATGCGGACGCGGGCGACGGACTCCTTGCGGCGGCCCGTGCCGTACGAGTTGCCGGTGGTGATGGGCTTGCGGACGGCGACGTCGCCGCTGGCGGTGGACTCGGAGGTGTACTCGGAGGGGAACTCCTCCGCGGAGTACGCTTCCTGCTCGGCCTCGACGGGCGTCTCGACACCGGTGGACTCAGCCACGGTTCTCCTCTAACTTTCCTACTCGGCGTCGGCCATCGGCCAACGCTGCTGGCGACAAGCAGCTATTGACTACTGGGCGATCTGGGTGAGCTCGAAAGACACCGGCTGCTGCGCCTGGTGCGGGTGCTCGGAACCGGCGTAGACCTTGAGCTTCTTGATCATCTTCCGGCCGAGGGCGTTCTTGGGCAGCATGCCCTTCACGGCCTTCTCGACGGCGCGGTCGGGACGCTTGTCCATGAGCTCGCCGTAGGTCATGGAGCGCAGACCGCCCGGGTAGCCCGAGTGGCGGTAGGCCTTCTTCTGCTCAAGCTTGTTACCGGTCAGCGCGACCTTGTCGGCGTTGATGACGATGACGAAGTCACCGGTGTCGACGTGGTTGGCGAAGGTCGGCTTGTGCTTACCGCGAAGCAGGATCGCGACGTGGCTGGCCAGCCGGCCAAGCACGATGTCGGTGGCGTCGATGATGTGCCACTGACGCTCGACTTCGGCAGGCTTGGGTGTGTACGTGCGCACGGTCGTATGCCTTCTTTGGTCGCGTCTTCGGCGCTGTCGGAGAGGACAGCAACATGGTCGGTAGGTGCGGGCACACGACAGCCCGGACCTTCCGTCTCCAGGAAAAGAGGAGATGACGCCGGACGCGCCGCGTATCGGTCTGCAAGAGGAGACCAATTCGCACACAACGAACTAGCAGGATACCGGCACGGGAGAGTGCTTGCAAAATGACATGACTCTCCGCCGGTACCCCCTGCAGTCTACCCGCCCGGGGGCGGTGCCCGGGAACCGCCACGCGGGACGACGGGATCCGGCGGCCGCGCAAGACGCCGTCACCAGGGCGGGAACCCGGCGGCGCGGCCTCTCCCCGCATCTCCGGGCAAGGACACCGGCATCTCCGGGAAAGGGCGCCCACATCTCCGGCAAAGGGCCGCCGGACGGTGATCTCGGGACCGCCGCTCCGGAACCTTCACGGAACGGTTCCAATATGTTCTCAGCATTCCCTTCTTCCTCACCGCAAACATCCCTATCTTTGATAGCGGTATGTGGCAGCTTCCTCACCCCGGGCATACCCAGCGAGCGCGCCTGCGTCGCATGGGGGTGTTCGCGTGCCTGCTGGCGGTTCTGCTGGTCGGCTTCATCATCGGCCGGGGCAGCCGCGACGGGAACGTCGCGGACCAGATCTACCTCAACGACACCGGTCCGACGAGGCCCGCGCCCAGCGGCGCCCTGGCCGGACAGGTCGAGCGCGCCCCGCTCGCCCGGGTCGCCCGCGCCTCCGCCGCCCCCCAGGACCGGCGCCCGCGCCCCACCCCGAGCGCCGACGCGCCGACCGGCGGCTCCGGGAAGGACGGCCCCTCCCGCTACCTGCTCAACGGCGACGGCGGCGACGGCGCCCCCTCCGTCCTCGGCGCGATGGAGCGCGAGGTCGTCCGGCTCGTCAACGTCGAGCGCAGGCGGGCCGGGTGCGCGCCACTCAGGATCGACAGGCGGCTGACCGCCTCGGCCAGGAAGCACTCGGCCGGAATGGCGGCCGCGGGAAGCCTCTCCCACAACTCCGCCGACGGCACGTCCCCCTGGGAGCGGATGGAGGCCACCGGCTACCGCGACGGCGGCGCGGAGAACATCGGGCGCGGCTACACCTCTCCCGACGAGGCGGTGCGCAGCTGGATGGGCACCAGCGGCCACCGGCGCAACATCCTCAACTGCGAGCTCACGGCCACCGGAGTCGGGGCCGTCCAGGGTCCCGACGGGCCCTGGTGGACCCAGGACTTCGGATACTCCTGAGCCGACCGGCTCCGATACCGGGCTACGCTCGGCGCATGGGTTTTCCCGTGGAGCCGCCGCGCCGCCAGCCTTACAACCGGCCTGACGCGTCGCCGCCCGCACAGGGCCAGCACTGGTTCGACGCCTCGCAGAACAACCGCGCCGCCGAACCCCCCCAGCAGGCCTCCCGGCCCACCGGGCCGCGGGAACGCCCCACGGAACCGTCCGGGGAACGGCCCCGCCGGGAGATGTGGAGCCCGTACGACGAGGGTCCCCGCTCACGCCGCCCGATCTTCATCGCGGCCGGGGCGTTCGCCGCGCTGGTCGCCGCGGGCGTCGGCCTGGCCGTGCTGGCCAACTCCGACCCCGACCCGGTGCCCGGCGCGACGAGCCCCACCGCCGAGGCCCCCCTCATACCGCCCGCCGACACCGCGGAGGGCAAGTTCGGCTTCGCCACCTCCCGCGCCGGCGACCCGCACCTTCTGACCCTGAACGAGGTGTTCAAGCGCAAGAAGGTGAAGATCGGCGGGCAGACCTACCTGATGACCACGCGCAGGACCGACAAGAAGTGCGACAAGGCGGTGGTCGGGGAGAAGCTCCAGAAGGCCCTCACCGCGGCCAAGTGCAACCAGCTTCTGCGGGCCAGCTTCCGCGACGCCTCAGGGAAGATCATCGGCACCGTGGGAGTCGCCAACCTCAAGACGTCGGCGGGGGCGTCCAAGGTCGTCTCGGTCGGCTCGGGCAAGGAGCGGGAGGAATACCTCAAACCGCTGCCAGGTAAGGATAAGGTCACCAAACTTCTCGGCACCGGTGAGGCGTTCGTGGGCGAGTGGCGCCACGGGCACTACGCGGTGATGGTCTGGTTCCAGTACAAGGACGGCCACCTGCCGAAGAAGACCGAGGTCAAGAAGCTGAACCAGGCGGCCTTCGGCGCGGCGGACGCGACCGTCACCCCCGCCCTGGAGGCGCGATCACTGACCGGAAAACGCCCTTGACCATGGGGTCATACCGGCGTTTTGCGGCATGAATCCGGCAGACGATACGGCCATACCCGCATGACGATCTCCGGCTGTCGCTAGGCTGCGTCGTATGCGTGGCCAGGAATCCGGGTCCGAGCACCAACGTGAAGCCGAGGGTTCGGCAGCACCGGCGACGCCGCCGCCGAGTTTCGGCCAGCCCTCGCCCCACGTGCTGCGGACCGATCTCACAGGTGACGAGCAGCCCCACAGCCCTTCGGCATGGCCGGAGGTGACCCCCGGGGCGGCTCAGCCATGGACGGTCCCCGGCGACGGGGCCCCCTACGACTGGTACGCCCAGCCGGAGGCCGACCCGCCCGCCCCCTGGCCCGGCCCCTCGCACGCCGCGCCACAGCCGGAGCCGCTCCCTTCTCCGGAACCCTCCGGCCCCCCGCGGCCCGGGTCCTCCCCCGAGTCCTCCGATCCCGCCGGGCCCGGGTTCCCGCCCGGCCCCTCGGGGAGCGCTCGGCCGGGTCTCCCCTCCGAGCTCTCAGCTCGGCCAGACCTTCCCTCCGAGATCTCAGGTCCCCGGCCCGGGTTCCCGCCCGCTCCCTCGGGCCCCACCTGGTCGGAGTTCTCCCGGCCCGATCCGGCCTCGCCGGCCCCTCCGGCGTGGATCAACTCCCCCACGCCCCCGGAGCCCTCCCCTCCCGCCTGGCCGGCCCCGCCCGCCCAGGGCGACCCCTCGGGCCCGTCCTGGCCCGGCGCCCCGGCCCCGGACGCGACCTCCCCCGCCTGGCCGCCCCCGCTCCAGGACGAGGCCACCTCACCCGCCTGGCCCTCTCCCGCCGACCGGCCGTCCGTGCCCTGGCCCGGCACCCCCGGCTCCGCCGACGCCTCGGGTCCGTCCTCCGGCGCCCCGGCCCCGGACGCGACCTCCCCCGCCTGGCCGGCCTCACCGGCCCAGGGCGACCCCTCGGGCCCGTCCTGGCCCGGCACCCCCGCCCCGGACGCGACCTCCCCGGCCTGGCCGCCCCCGCTCCGGGACGAGTCCTCACCCGCCTGGCCGACGGAACCGGCCGCCCCTTCGCGGCCCGGCGGGGTCGGCGAGGGCGGGCACCACGAGCACGGGGGTTCCGCGCCGCGGAGCGACCAGCCGCTGTCCACCGCGCCCATCGTGCCGGGCGCACCGCCCTGGCAGCCGCCGCCCGCCTTCACGGCCGCGGCCGCGGGCATGCAGGTCTGGCCCTCGTCCGGGCAGGAGGCCCCCTGGCCCGCCGCGACCGGCGAGCCGGTGTGGACCGACCCCGAGGAGAGCGCCGCCCGCCCGGGAGAGCCCGGCGACGTCGCCGTGTGGCCGCCGGACGCCGCCCCCCATCGGGAGCCGGGTGAGAGCGGCGACACCACGGTCGACGTCCGCGCCACCGGGCCCGCCGCGCCGGGGCACCCCGAGCGGGGGGACCTTCTGGAGGACGGCCCCGGCCTCGCACCCCGGCAGGACCCGCCCGCCCCGCAGGTCCCCTCTCAGCAGACTCCCTCGATCCCGCAGGGCTCCCCTCAGCAGACTCCCGCGATCCCGCAGGGCTCCCCTCAGCAGACTTCCGCGCCCTCACCGGCCGGCCCGCCGGACGAGGCCCCTCCCGTCCTTTCCGGTCCCGCTCCGGCGGTTGTGCCCCCTACGTCCCCCACGTCCGCGCCCGTGGCGCAGCCCGTCACCCAGTCCGCCACACGGCCGGGACCGGACCCGGCCTCGCCGTTGCCCGCGCCTCCCCTCGACCAGGCCGCCCGCGACCGGACACCGTCCCAGGCCGCCGATTTCCGCCCGGAGGCGGCGCAGCCCTTCCCCTCCTCGGAGCAGCTCTTCCCCTCCTCGGACCAGGCGACCCCGCCGGGCGGCATCCCCGTCGTCACCGGCGTCGCCCCGCCGTTCCCGGTCCTCCCGTCCCCGCCGGCGACCTCCGCGCCGGCGGGCGAGCCGACGGCGGTCCTCGGGACCGGCCCGGCGACGACGCGCGGGGCGTTCACCCCGCTCTCGGCGTTCACCCCCGAGCCCCCGCCCCCTCCCCCCGCGCCGGCCCGCAGCAGGGCGAGCACGACGCTGATCGCGGCCGTGGTCGCGGTCGTGGTGGTCGGCATCGGCACCGGCGCCTTCTTCGCCTACCAGTCGTTCAGCGCCAAGCAGTCGGCGAACGCGACGGACCCGATTCCCAGCTCCGGAACCCTCGACCCCACCGACGACCTGGACATCACCGGCGAGCCGGAGCCGATCAACACCACGATGCTCAACTCCGAGAAGACCGACCCGGGCACGATGACCGTGGCCGCCGCCTTCGGCAAGAAGGTGTCCGTGGCCGGGACGACGTTCACCAGGGTCAAGACCGACGTCACCGAGCAGTGCCACAAGGCCGCGTCCGGCAAGTTCGCCGGCACCCTGCGCACCCAGGAGTGCCGCCGGGTGCTGCGGGCGACGTACGTGGACAGCAAGCGGCGGTACGCCGTGACCACGGGGATCGCCGTGCTGCCCACCCGCGAGTCCGCGGTCGCGGCCGACAAGGCCAAGAACCTCGGCAGCAACCTCTGGTTCCGCGGCCTGCCCTCGGCCGCCGGCACGGGCGGCGAGCGGGTGCACATCGCGGGCGGCTACGCGGCCGGGATGGTGTGGGGCCGCTACATCGTGTTCAGCTACGCCACCTTCAGCGACGGGCACACCCCGACCGCCAAGGAGAAGGGCCTGGGCAAGGTCAGCGGCGCCTTCCGCGACCAGACCGCGAAGGTCGTGGAGCGCCGCGTCACGAGCTGAGCGTCCGCACCCGGCGGGTCTCCGCGGCCCGCCGGGCGAGCTCCTCGGCGCCGGGATAGCGCACCTCCTCCAGGCAGAGCCCGTGCGCGGGCGCGACGTGCACCCCCGAGTCCCGTACGGCCCTCGCCAGCACCCCGCCCGGCCAGTCGACCGGGAGCCGCCCCTCGCCGACGGGCAGCAGCGATCCGACCAGCGCCCGGACCATGGAGTGGCAGAACGCGTCGGCCGTCACCGTCGCGACGACGAGCCCGTCCTCGCGGACCCAGTCGAGCCGCTGGAGCTCGCGGATCGTGGTCGCGCCCTCGCGTTTCTTGCAGAACGCGGCGAAGTCGTGCTCGCCGAGGAGCGCGGCGGCGGCCGCGTTCAGCCTGTCCACGTCGAGGGGCCTGTTGTACCAGACGACCTCGCGGCGCCGGAGCGGGTCGACCCCGCCCGGGGCGTCGGAGATCCGGTAGGCGTACCGCCTCGACAGCGCCGAGAACCGCGCGTCGAAGCCCTCAGGAGCCACCGTGACGAGACGCACACGCACATCGGGCGGCAGGACCCCGGCGAGCCTCCTGCGCATGGCAGAGAGCCTCTCGGCGAGCTCCGCCGCGGATCCCGGCTCCGGGCCCTCGCCCGCGGCCGCCCCCCGGCGGCCGCGGCCGTCCAGCGCGCCGAGCGCGCCGGGGTCCAGGTCGACGTGGGCCACCTGACCGCGGGCGTGCACGCCCGCGTCGGTCCGCCCGGCCACGGTCAGCGCCGGGGGCTCGGCGAGCCGCAGGATCCTGCCGAGCGCCTCCTCGATCTCCCCCTGGACCGTACGCCGCCCGGGCTGCTTGGCCCAGCCGGAGAAGTCGGTGCCGTCATAGGCGAGATCCAGCCTCAGCCGTACCACGATGGTTCCTTTCTGGAACTCTCACGGGCTCACGTCGCCCCCGGGCCTCCCTGGCATTCCCGGGAGGGCGTCCGGAGACCTTCCGGGAGACCGCCTGGAGAACGGAAAGGGCCCGGCGCCCCCCGCTGAGGAGGTGCCGGGCCCGTTCACGGGGCCTGAGAGATCAGGCGTTGTCCTTCTTGGCCTCGGTCTCCTCGGCGGGAGCCTCGGTCGTCTCCTCGGAGGCCTTCGTCTCCTCGGTGGTCTCGGCCTTGGCCTCGCCGGCGTCGGCCTTGGTCTCCTCGACCTCGGCCTCCTTGGTCTCCTCCGCCTTGGGCGCGGTGGCCTGGGCGGCGGCCGGGGTCCGGCCGACCTTGACCGTGTTCAGCGGCTCGGACACCAGCTCGATCACGGCCATGGGGGCGGCGTCGCCCTTGCGGAGGCCGATCTTGGTGATCCGGGTGTAGCCGCCGGGACGCTCGGCGAAGGTCGGGGCGATCTCGGTGAAGAGGTGGTGGACGACGCTCTTGTCCCTGACGATCGTCAGCACCTGGCGACGGTTGTGCATGTCGCCCTTCTTCGCCTTGGTGATCAGCTTCTCCGCCACCGGACGCAGACGCTTCGCCTTGGCCTCGGTGGTCTTGATCCGGCCGTGCTGGAACAGCTGGGTGGCGAGGTTCGCCAGGATCAGCCGCTCGTGGGCCGGGCTGCCGCCGAGACGGGCACCCTTGGTGGGCCTAGGCATAACGTTCTCCTTGGGAGTAAACCCGCCCCGGCCGTACGAGGTACCGGGGTCGGGCCGGGGGCCGGAGGGCCCCCGTCATCGTGAAACTCGGTGACACCGGAGGTGACGAGGGTCACCCGGTGTCGCGGGACGCCCGCGAGACGCCGTGAGGCGTGACGCCGTGGGACGTCCCGGAACTCAGTACTGCTCGGTCTCGACGTAGGCGCTGTCGTCGTCGTCGTAGCCGCCGCCGGCCACCGCGCTCGGGTCGAACCCGGGCGGGGAGTCCTTGAGCGCGAGCGTCATCTCGTGCAGCTTCTGCTTGACCTCTTCGATGGACTTGGCACCGAAGTTCCTTATGTCGAGGAGGTCCTGCTCGCTGCGGGCCACGAGCTCACCCACGGTGTGGATGCCCTCGCGCTTGAGGCAGTTGTAGGAGCGGACCGTGAGGTTCAGCTCCTCGATCGGCAGCGCCAGGTCGGCGGCGAGGGCCGCGTCCGTCGGCGACGGGCCGATGTCGATGCCCTCGGCCTCGACGTTCAGCTCGCGGGCGAGGCCGAACAGCTCGACGAGGGTCTTACCGGCGGAGGCCACCGCGTCGCGGGGCTTCATGCACGGCTTGGTCTCGACGTCCAGGATCAGACGGTCGAAGTCGGTGCGCTGCTCGACTCGGGTCGCCTCGACCTTGTAGGTGACCTTGAGCACCGGGGAGTAGATGGAGTCGATCGGGATGCGGCCGATCTCCTGGCCCGGCTGCTTGTTCTGCGCGGCGGAGACGTAGCCGCGACCGCGCTCGACGGTCAGCTCCATCTCCAGCTTCGCCTTGCCGTTCAGGGTGGCGATGCGCAGCTCGGGGTTGTGCACCTCGACACCGGCCGGGGGCGCGATGTCGGCGGCGGTGACGTCACCGGGGCCCTGCTTGCGCAGGTACATCACCACGGGCTCGTCGTGCTCGGAGGAGACGACCAGGTCCTTGAGGTTCAGGATGATGTCGGTGACATCCTCCTTGACGCCCGGCACGGTGGTGAACTCGTGCAGCACACCCTCGATGCGGATGCTGGTCACGGCCGCGCCCGGGATGGACGACAGCAGCGTGCGGCGCAGCGAGTTGCCGATGGTGTAGCCGAAACCCGGCTCCAGCGGCTCGATGATGAACTTGGACCGGGTCTCCTCGAGGGACTCCTCAAGGAGGGAGGGACGCTGAGCGATCAGCATGGTGAGATCTCCCTTGCATGGCGGCGCCCGCTATTTGACGCCGCTCGAACAACAGCATAGGTGCCGTACGGCGAATCGCCGCACGGCACCTGAAGAGCCGCTACTTGGAGTAGAGCTCGACGATCAGCTGCTCCTGGACCTGGGTGTCAATCTGCTGACGGACCGGGAGCTGGTGGACCAGGACGCGCAGCGCGTCCGGGACGACGCCCAGCCACGCCGGGTACGTCTTGTCACCGGCGGTGGCGCGGGCCACCTCGTAGGGCAGGAGGTTGCGCGACTTCTCGCGGACCTCGACGATGTCGTGCTCGCGCACGCGGTACGACGGGATGTCGACCTTCTTGCCGTTCACCAGGATGTGGCCGTGACGGACCTGCTGGCGGGCGGCGTCGCGCGACTCCGCGAAACCGGCGCGGTAGACCACGTTGTCGAGACGGCTCTCCAGGATCTGGAGGAGGTTCTCGCCGGTCTTGCCGGTCTTGCGGTTGGCTTCCTCGTAGTAGTTGTGGAACTGCTTCTCGAGGACGCCGTAGATGCGGCGGGTCTTCTGCTTCTCACGAAGCTGGAGCTGGTACTCAGACTCCTTGGGACGGCCGCGGCCGTGCTCACCCGGCGGGTAAGGACGGATCTCGATGGGGCACTTCGCGGACTCGCACTTCTTGCCCTTGAGGAAGAGCTTGGTCTTCTCCCTGCGGCAGAGCTTGCAGTCCGCACCCGTGTAACGAGCCATTTTCTATCTTCTCCTGGGCGTCAGACGCGACGGCGCTTGGGCGGACGGCAGCCGTTGTGCGGCACGGGGGTGACGTCCTGGATGGACCCGACCTCGAGGCCGGTCGCCTGCAGCGACCGGATCGCGGTCTCACGGCCGGAGCCGGGGCCCTTGACGAAGACATCGACCTTGCGCATGCCGTGCTCCATGGCGCGGCGGGCGGCGTTCTCCGCGGCCATCTGCGCCGCGAACGGGGTGGACTTACGGGAGCCCTTGAACCCGACGTGGCCGGCGCTGGCCCAGGAGATCACGTTCCCACTCGGGTCGGTGATCGAGACGATCGTGTTGTTGAACGTGCTCTTGATGTGGGCGTGCCCGTGAGCGACGTTCTTCTTTTCCTTGCGGCGCACCTTCTTGGGTGCACCCTGGCGGCTCTTAGGAGGCATTCTTTGCCTTCACTCCTGAGGTCTTCGGTCCTGCGGCTACGCGGACTACTTCTTACCGGGCTTCTTCTTGCCGGCCACGGTCTTCTTCTTGCCCTTACGGGTGCGTGCGTTGGTCTGCGTGCGCTGACCGTGCACGGGAAGGCCACGGCGGTGCCGAATGCCCTGGTAGCACTGAATCTCGATCTTGCGACGGATGTCGGCCTGAACTTCGCGACGGAGGTCACCCTCGATCTTGTAGTTCGCCTCGATGTAGTCGCGCAGCGGCACCAGCTCTTCGTCGGTCAGCTGGTGAACCCGCAGGTCGCCGTTGACGCCGGTGGCCTGAAGGGTTTCGAGCGCACGAGTGCGGCCGATTCCGAAAATGTAGGTGAGAGCGATCTCCAGCCGCTTGTCGCGGGGGAGGTCTACACCAACCAGGCGAGCCATGGTCGGGCATTCTCCTTCGTTATGGCGGAGGTCCTGCGCCTCACTTCCCCTCCCCATGCCCGGGGTGAGGGCCCCGGCCTCCGACCGGGGGTCTCCTGCGGGGTACGGCGCGAGCCGCCGGCGCAGGTGTGAGACACGATTACGTGAAAGCCCCACATGGATCGAGTCCGCCTCTTAGGAGCGGACTCTCACGGGGCCTTGTTGGAGCGACTAGCCCTGACGCTGCTTGTGGCGCAGGTTGTCGCAGATCACCATGACGCGACCGTGCCGGCGAATCACCTTGCACTTGTCACAGATCTTCTTGACGCTCGGCTTGACCTTCATAGTCCTATTCGTCCCTCAGACGCGCTTACTTGTATCGGTAGACGATCCGCCCACGACTGAGGTCGTAGGGGCTCAGTTCGACGACAACCCTGTCGTCAGGAAGGATCCGGATGTAGTGCATCCGCATCCGCCCGCTGATGTGGGCCAGGACCTTATGGCCGTTGTCGAGTTGCACCCGGAACATCGCGTTCGGGAGCGACTCAACCACAGTGCCCTCGATCTCGATGGCGCCGTCTTTCTTGGCCATGTCCCTCGCGTTTCACTGATCGGTCGTCTGAGGCTTCGGAACACTAAGCAGCCGCGACCCAGCGCTTCGATGAGAGCGGCGGTTGCGAAACCGCCGATGCGCAATGGTCATAGTGAACCGAAGAAGGAGTGTACGGCACCGGGCGAGGAAATGCGAAACACACGGCCGGTACCTTGACACAACCGCTACAAAGGATACCGCAGATCCCGAGCGGGACGGACGGCACGGCTCGACGCGCGAATACTCGTTTGCCCATTGTGGCATGTCCGGCCAGGTCAGGCCAGCATCCCGGCTCCCACTCCCCTCCCCCGACGCGCCGCCGATCCGCTTCCGGCCCACTCCCGGCGCGCCTCCGATCCGCCCCGATCCGTTCCCGGCTCGCCCCCGGCGCGCCGCCCATCCGTTCCCGGCCCGCCTCCGATCCGCCCCCGGCCCACCCCCGACGCGCCGCCCATCCGCCCCGGTCCGCCGCCGATCCGCTCGGCGGGGTGCCATCCGGGTGCCGGGTGATCGCCTCCGTCAGGACCGCCCGGCGAGACCCCCGGGACCGGGAGCCCGCGTGAGCGTCCCCGTCGTCCCGTCGCCCCCTCGGCACCGGAAAACCCCCTGGCACCGGAAAACCCCCCGGCGACCCGGCGCCGGGGGGCTTGCTCGACCAACCTTATCGATCAACGTTTCCCGATCGACTTCTCTCGGCCGACGCTTCTCGACCAACACCCCCTTGATCAACACCTCTCGGCCAACGTCCCGCCGAAGGGCCCCCGCCCCCGCCGGATGACCCTGACCACTCGGACCGTCCCCCGGAAGGCGTGGGGAGAGATCAGAAGGCGTCACCCCAGCGGCCGCAGTCGTCGAACTTGTTGCCGCCCTCGCAGACCCGGATCTTGAAGTCGTCGAAGCCGTTGCTCTTCTTGAACCCGCCGAACTTGTTGAAGCCGGAGTTGCCGAAGGTGCTGAACACCTTGCTGTGCGAGCCGAACTTGTCGTGCCACTTGAACCACACGTAGCTGCGCTGGCGGTCACGGTCGCGGTCGAACAGGTTGCCGTAGAACCAGTAGCGGCCGCCGCTGCTGGTCCAGTAGCCCTTGAAGTAGGAGCGCTTGCCGAAGCTCTCGCCACCGCCGAAGCCCGAGTAGTAGGGGCCGAAGAAGTGCTTGCTCGACGTCTGCGCCTCCTGGACCGCGACGGCGGACCCGGCCGGTGCCTGCGAGGCCGAGGCCATCGCCGACGGGGCGGCGAGGACACCCGCGGCCAGCGAACCTGCCAGCGCCGCTCCGACCAGGGCTGTACGGATCTTGCTCATCGAATCTTCCTCCTGTGAACCGAGGTCCGGCTGTCCGGACACCGCTCACGTTAGGAAGATTCAATCCCTCCTTCTGCGGAGGAATGCACACTCAACGCCCAGCGTGCACTATTACGGGTTCCGGCCTCGCCCCAGGACCGTGGCGACCGTCGTCACCAGCAACACCACGCCCCACGGGCCCATGACCCACAGGGGCCACGGGTACGGGAAGTCGTCGCCGGTCGCCCCGACGATGAGCCAGATCATCCAGTTGATGCCGCTGGCCATCGCCCAGACGGACCAGGCGGCCGCCAGACCCTTGTCCTGCGCACCCTTCACGCTGCTCGCCTTGACGCGCTCAGGGGCCCGGGAAGGGGCCTCGGGGAGCCGGCGCAGGTCGACGTCGGGAAGGTCGGAGGTGAGGACGGCGAGCTCGCCGTACGTCTTGCTGGTGTAGAGCTGTTCGAGGCGCTCGTCGAACTCCTCCGTGGTCAGGCGGCCCTGGGCGTAGTGCTCCCTCAGGACCGAGGCGACCTTGTCGCGATCTCCGTCGGAGGCTCGCATCTCCGGACCAGCCGCCATGTCAACCACATCCGCTCGCCGGCGGGCCCGAATCAGCCCGCGTCTCCCAACAGGTCGGCAAGCCGCTCTTTCCCCCCGTCAAGGGCGGTCAATACCCAAGGTCCATTATGTGTCACGGCGACGCTGTGTTCGAAGTGTGCGGAGACCTTTCCGTCGATCGTGACCACGGTCCAGTCGTCGGCCAGCACCTTGGTCCGGTCCGTCCCGAGGTTGACCATCGGCTCGACGGCGAAGCACATGCCCGGCTCGAACTTCGGGCCCCGGCCGGGCTTGCCGTGATTGGCCACCCACGGGTCCATGTGCATCTCGGTGCCGATGCCGTGGCCGCCGTACTCCTGCGGGATGCCGTAGCGCCCCTGGGAGCGGACGTACTTCTCCACCTCGTGCCCGATGTCGGACAGATGGCGGCCCACGGTGAGCGCGGCGATGCCCCGCCACATGGCCTCCTCCGTGACCCGCATCAGCTCGGTCAGCTTGGGATCCACCTCGCCGATCGGGACCGTGATGGCCGAGTCACCGTGCCAGCCGTCCAGGATGGCGCCGCAGTCGATCGAGATGATGTCGCCCTCCTTCAGCGGGCGGCGGTCACCCGGGATGCCGTGGACGACCTCGTGGTTGACCGAGGCGCAGATCGTCGCGGGGAAGCCCTGGTAGCCCTTGAAGGAGGGGATCGCCCCCTCGTCCCTGATGGCCTTCTCCGCGATCGCGTCCAGGTCCAGGGGCGTCATGCCCGGCTGGACGCTCTCCCGCAGGAGCTGCAGGGTACGGCCGACCACGAGGCCCGCCGCCCGCATCTTCTCCACCTGCTCGGGCGTCTTGATCTGGATTCCATGCCTGTTCTTCTTGAACACGTGCACACCCCCTGGGGTGGTTCAACGGGCGGTCCGGGAGCCCAATTCCCCCGATTCTGCCCTAAATGACAGCACGCCACCCATGAGAAACCCATGGGTGGCGTGCTCGGTGCTATCGCTTCGCTAGCCGATGAAGGGGTTCAGAGCCTCCATCGCGCGCTGGGTGACCTCTTCCACCGGACCGGTGGCGTCCACGCCGACCAGGATCCCCTCGTCGGCGTAGAAGGAGACCAGGGGAGCGGTCTGCTCCTGGTAGACCTCCAGGCGGTGCCTGACGGTCGCCTCCTTGTCGTCGTCCCGCTGGTACAGCCGGCCGTTGCAGGCGTCGCAGACGTCGTCCTTCTTGTCATCGAAGTCGACATGCCAGATGCGACCGCACTGGCTGCAGGTCCGGCGCCCCGCGAGCCTGCGGACGACCTCCTCGTCATCGACCACGAGCTCCAGGACGATGTCCAGACCGACCTCGAACTCGGCGAGGATCTTCTTCAGGATCTCGGCCTGGGGCACGTTCCTGGGGAAGCCGTCGAGCAGGAAACCGTCCTGCGCGTCCTTCTCGGCGAGGCGGTCGCGGACCATCGCGATGGTGACCTCGTCGGGCACGAGGTCGCCGCGGTCCATGTATTCCTTGGCAATCTTGCCGAGCTCCGTGCCGCCCGAGACGTTGGCGCGGAAGATGTCACCTGTCGAAATCTTCGGGATCGACAGGTTCGATGCGACGAACTGGGCCTGTGTCCCCTTACCCGCTCCGGGGGGCCCGACCAGGACGAGGCGCACTACTTCAGGAAGCCTTCATAGTTGCGCTGCTGCAGCTGGCTCTCGATCTGCTTCACGGTGTCGAGGCCGACACCAACCATGATCAGAATGCTCGTCCCTCCGAACGGGAAGTTCTGACTCGCGCCGACGAGCGCCAGCGCGACGATCGGCACCATGGAGATCAGGCCCAGATACAGCGCGCCGGGAGCGGTGAGTCGCGTGAGCACGTAGTTCAAGTACTCAGCCGTCGGGCGACCCGGGCGGATGCCCGGGATGAACCCACCGTACTTCTTCATGTTGTCGGCGACTTCAACGGGGTTGAAGGTAATCGACACGTAGAAGTACGTGAAGAAGACGATGAGCAGGAAGAAGGTGATCATGTACGTCGGGGTGGTCCCGCCGCCGCCGAACTCCTGCGAGATCCACTGGATGATCCAGTGCGGCTCCTCCTGGGTGTTCGAGAAGAGCGTCGTGATCAGCTGCGGAAGGTAGAGCAGCGAGGAGGCGAAGATGACCGGGATGATGCCGGCCTGGTTGACCTTCAGCGGGATGTAGGTCGACGTCCCGCCGTACATCCTGCGGCCGACCATGCGCTTGGCGTACTGCACCGGGATCCGGCGCTGCGCCTGCTCCACCATCACGACCAGGGCGATCATCGCGATACCGACGACGATGACCACGGCGAAGACGAAGCCGCCCTTCTGGCGGGCGATGTTCAGCAGCTCGGACGGGAAGACCGCGATGACCTGCGTGAAGATCAGGATGGACATGCCGTTGCCGATGCCGCGGTCGGTGACCAGCTCGCCCAGCCACATGACGACGGCGGTGCCGGCCGTCATGGTCAGCACCATCGTGACGATGGCGAAGACGTTGTCCTTGTCGAGGAGGATCTCCTCACGACACTGCGGGAACAGCTGGCCGCTGCGGGCCAGGGCCACGAAGGCGGTCGACTGCAGCACGGCCAGGCCGACCGTCAGGTAACGGGTGTACTGCGTGATCTTGGTCTGTCCGGCCTGCCCCTCCTTCTTGAGGGCTTCCAGGCGCGGGATGACCACGACGAGCAGCTGAAGAATGATGCTCGCGGTGATGTACGGCATGATGCCGAGGGCGAAAACTGAAAGTTTCAGAAGGGCGCCGCCGCTGAACAGCTGCACCATTCCGTAGATGTTGCCCGCGTCCCCCGCCTGCGCCTGGGTGAGACAACGGCTGATGTTCTCGGTATGCACACCCGGAGTCGGCAGGACCGACCCAAGTCGGAACAGCGCGATGATGCCCAAAGTGAAGAGCAACTTCTTACGCAGGTCCGGCGTACGGAACGCTCGGGTAAATGCGGTCAGCACGGTCCCTCCTGCGCGCCTGAAAGGCGAGGTCGGTCAGCGATGGTGCGGGGGTGTTCCATCTTTGCCATATCCAGTCAATGAGCCCAAGGAAATGAGTCGAGGCCCACTGTCCAGCGAACTCTAACGCACTACGGGCGCGGGAGCCCATTACGAGCCCCCGCGCCGCGTGATGATAACGCCTACAGCTCGGAGACGGAGCCCCCGGCAGCGGCGATCTTGTCCTTGGCCTTGGCCGAGAAGGCGTGCGCCTCCACGTTCAACGCCACGGAGATGTCACCGGTTCCCAGAACCTTGACGAGCTGGTTCTTGCGAACCGCGCCCTTGGCGACGAGCGCGTCGACGGTGACGTCGCCGCCGTCGGGGAACAGCTCGCCGAGCCGGTCAAGGTTGACGACCTGGTAGGTCGTCTTGAACAGGGCGTTGGAGAAGCCCTTGAACTTGGGCAGGCGCCGCTGCAGCGGAACCTGGCCACCCTCGAAGCCGAGCGGGACCTTGTTCCTGGCCCTCGTGCCCTTGGTACCACGACCCGCGGTCTTGCCCTTGGACGCCTCGCCGCGGCCCTTGCGGACCTTCGACTTGTTGGCGCCGGGGGCCGGACGCAGGTGGTGGATGCGGAGCGGAGTGTTCTCTGCCATGTCTAGTCGACCTCTTCCACGGTGACGAGGTGCGTCACCACGGTGACCATGCCGCGGATCTCCGGGCGGTCCTCCTTGACAACGACGTCGCCGATTCGCTTCAGACCGAGCGAGCGCAGCGAGTCACGCTGGTTCTGCTTGCCACCGATCTTGGAACGGACCTGGGTAATCTTCAGGCGTGCCATGGACTAGCTCACCGCCTTCGCGGCCGCGGCCTCCGCGAGACCCTCGGCGCGAGCCTTGAGCATCCGCTTGGGGGCGACGTCCTCGATCGGGAGACCACGGCGGGCCGCGATCTCCTCGGGGCGGCTGAGGCCCTTCAGGGCCGCCACCGTGGCGTGCACGATGTTGATCGGGTTGTCCGAGCCGAGCGACTTGGACAGCACGTCGTGGATACCGGCGCACTCCAGCACGGCGCGCACCGGGCCACCGGCGATGACGCCGGTACCGGGCGAGGCCGGACGCAGGAAGACGACGCCCGCGGCCTCTTCGCCCTGCACGATGTGCGGGATGGTGCCCTGGATGCGGGGCACCTTGAAGAAGTGCTTCTTGGCCTCTTCGACACCCTTGGCGATCGCCGCGGGCACTTCCTTGGCCTTGCCGTAGCCGACGCCGACCATGCCGTTGCCGTCACCGACGATGACGAGGGCGGTGAAGCTGAAGCGACGACCACCCTTCACGACCTTGGCCACTCGGTTGATCTTCACAACGCGCTCGATGTACGAGACGCCCTTGTCAGCGTTTCCACCGCGGCGATCGTCACGACGACCGTCACGCCGCTCGCCACCGGCGGCGCCACCGCGACGCGGAGCTCCAGCCATTAGTGGTTCCTCTTCTCATTCGTAAGACGGGCCATCGGGTGCGATCCTGGATTGCGATCCTGGGACGGAGTCATCAGAACTCCAGTCCGCCTTCGCGTGCGCTGTCTGCCAGCGCCGCGATGCGGCCCGCGTAGCGGTTGCCACCCCGGTCGAACACGACCGCGGTGATCCCGGCTGCCTTGGCCCGCTGAGCGAGAAGCTCGCCGACCTGCTTGGCCTTGTCGGTCTTGGCGCCCTCCGCCGAGCGCAGGGAGGCGTCCATGGTGGACGCGCTCACCAGCGTGTGACCCTGGGTGTCGTCGACGATCTGCACGAAGAGGTGCTTCGTGGAGCGGTTGACGACCAGGCGCGGACGCGTGGCCGTACCGGCCACCTTCTTGCGGACTCGGCCGTGGCGGCGGGCCCGCGAGACGGCGCGGGCGGCCGTGTGCTTGCCGAACGCAGTCTTGCCAGCCATGCCTACTTACCAGCCTTTCCGACCTTGCGGCGGATAACTTCACCCTGGTAGCGCACGCCCTTGCCCTTGTACGGGTCGGGCTTGCGCAGCTTGCGGATGTTCGCGGCGATCTCGCCGACCTTCTGCTTGTCGATGCCGTCCACGTGGAACAGCGTCGGCCTCTCGACGCGGAAGGTGACACCCTCGGGGGCGTCGACGATCACCGGGTGGCTGAAGCCGAGAGCGAACTCGAGCTGAGTCGGGCTCTTGGCCTGCACGCGGTAACCGACGCCCACGATCTCCAAGGTCTTCGAGTAACCCTGGGTGACACCGGTCACCATGTTGGCGACCAGGGTGCGGGACAGGCCGTGCAGCGCACGGACCTTGTTCTCGTCGTTGGGGCGGGTGACGTTCAGGTTGCCGTCGTCACCCTTGGCGATCGCGATGGGCTCCGCGACCGTGTGTGAAAGCGTGCCCTTGGGACCCTTGACCGTGACGTCCCGGCCGTCGATGGCGACGTCCACTCCGTTCGGTACGGGGATGGGCAGCCGTCCGATTCTTGACATGCTGTTCGTTCTCCCCTCTTACCAAACGAAGGCGAGGACTTCCCCGCCCACTCCACGCTTGCCGGCCTGCTTGTCCGTCATGAGACCGCCGGACGTCGAGATGATCGCGACGCCCAGTCCGCCCAGGACTCGGGGCAGGTTGTCCTTCTTTGCATAAACCCGCAGGCCGGGCTTGGAAACCCGGCGCAGGCCCGCGAGGGACCGCTCACGGGTCGGCCCGAACTTCAGCTCCACCACGAGGTTCTTTCCGACCTTGGCGTCTTCGACGCTCCAGGACTGGATGTAACCCTCCTGCTGGAGGATCTCGGCGATGTGCGCCTTGATCTTCGAGTACGGCATCGCCACGCTGTCGTGGTACGCCGAGTTCGCGTTTCGCAGACGCGTCAGCATGTCTGCGATCGGGTCCGTCATCGTCATGGCCGGTGGCCTTCCTCACCGCGGTTTCCACAAGGGACCTACGGTGCGGTCATGGGCGCCTGTAGGCGGCGCCCGGTGAATACGACTTCTATGTGCGGCCGGTGCCGCGCGCGGGCCCGTGATCGCTCACAGGGCCGCGCGAGGGGCTACCAGCTCGACTTGGTGATGCCGGGCAGCTCGCCCCGGTGCGCCATCTCGCGGAAGCAGATGCGGCACAGGCCGAACTTCCTGTAGACGGCGCGGGGACGACCACAGCGCGAGCACCGAGTGTACGCCCGGACCTCGAACTTGGCCTTACGAGCAGCCTTGACCTTGAGCGACGTCTTCGCCATGATCAGGCCTCCTTGAACGGGAATCCGAGCTGCTTCAGCAGCGCCCGGCCCTGGTCGTCGGTCTTAGCGGTGGTCACGACCGTGATGTCCATACCACGCTGGCGGTCGACCTTGTCCTGGTCGATCTCGTGGAACATGACCTGCTCGGTGAGACCGAAGGTGTAGTTCCCGTTGCCGTCGAACTGCTTGGGCGACAGACCGCGGAAGTCACGGATGCGGGGCAGCGCCAGCGAGAGCAGCCGGTCGAGGAACTCCCACATGCGGTCACCGCGAAGCGTGACGTGCGCGCCGATCGGCATGCCCTCGCGCAGCTTGAACTGGGCGATGGACTTGCGGGCGCGGACGACCGCCGGCTTCTGGCCGGTGATCACGGTGAGGTCGCGGACGGCGCCTTCGATGAGCTTCGAGTCACGCGCGGCCTCGCCGACGCCCATGTTCACCTTGATCTTGGTGATGGTGGGCACCAGCATGATGTTCTCGAACTCGAACTGCTCGTTCAGCTTCGCGACGATCTCTTCGCGGTAGCGCTGCTTGAGGCGCGGGAGGGCCCGCTGTCCGGTCTCGGTGGTGTTCGCGGTCATCAGTTGTCCTCACCCGTCTCCTCGGAAGCGGCCTTGGCCGACTCCTTCTTGGCGGGCTTGTCGTCCTTGGCAGGCTTCTCATCCTTGAGCTTCTTGACGTTGCTCACGTGGATGGGAGCCTCCATGGTCTGCACGCCACCGGTCTTGGCGCCGCGCGGACCCTGGTTGGTCTCCTTGGCGTGCTTCTTGACCATGTTGACGCCCTCGACCACCACGCGCTCGTCGCGCGGGTGGGCGGCGATCACACGACCCTTGGCACCCTTGTCCTTGCCGGCGATGACCAGGACGAGGTCACCCTTCTTCACATGAAGCTTCGGCATTACAACACCTCCGGCGCGAGCGAGATGATCCGCATGAACTTCTTGTCACGCAGCTCACGTCCGACGGGACCGAAGATGCGGGTGCCCCGGGGGTCGCCGCTGTCCTTGATGATGACGGCGGCGTTCTCGTCGAAGCGGATGTAGGAACCGTCGGGACGGCGGCGCTCCTTGACAGTACGGACGATGACGGCCTTGACCACATCGCCCTTCTTCACGGTGCCGCCGGGGATGGCGTCCTTGACCGTGGCGACGATGATGTCACCGATTCCCGCGTAGCGCCGGCCCGAGCCACCGAGCACACGGATGCAAAGGACTTCCTTCGCACCGGTGTTGTCGGCGACCTTGAGCCGCGACTCCTGCTGGATCACTTGAACTCCTGTTTGTCTCGCTGGTTCTCACCCGTGGGTGAGCCTTGCGGAACCTGATGGGTCTTTTTCCCCCGGCGACAGCCCTTCTCAGGGCCGCCACCGCAGGCGGGGCGAAGATCGCTTCGCCCCCTTGGACGCCGTCGTGGGGGGTGACGGTGTCACCCCCCACGAGGCGCGTTGCCTACTTGGCCTTCTCGAGGATCTCGATGACCCGCCAGCGCTTGCTGGCGGACAGCGGCCGGGTCTCCATCAGGAGGACACGGTCGCCGACACCGCAGGTGTTGGCCTCGTCGTGCGCCTTGTACTTGGTCGTCCTGCGGATGACCTTGCCGTACAGGGGGTGCTTGACGCGGTCCTCGACAGCGACCACGACAGTCTTGTCCATCTTGTCACTGACGACCAGACCCTCACGGGTCTTGCGGTAGTTCCGCGTCTCGGTCGTGGTTTCCGTGGCCTCAGCCATCGATCGACTCCTTCTCTACCGTGACGATTCCGAGCTCCCGCTCGCGCATCACGGTGTAGATACGGGCGATCTCGCGGCGGACGGCACGCAACCGCCCGTGGCTCTCCAACTGGCCGGTCGCTGCCTGGAAGCGGAGGTTGAACAGCTCCTCCTTGGCTTCCTTCAGCTTCGTGACCAGGGTGTCCTGGTCTTCCACCCGCAGCTCACCGGCGGTCAGGCCCTTAGCCATCACGCCTCACCCACTTCACGCTTGACGAACCGGCACTTCATCGGCAGCTTGTGCATCGCACGACGCAGGGCTTCGCGAGCCACCGGCTCGGCGACACCCGACAGCTCGAACATGATGCGGCCGGGCTTGACGTTGGCGATCCACCACTCCGGCGAACCCTTACCGGAACCCATGCGGGTCTCGGCGGGCTTCTTCGTGAGGGGGCGGTCCGGATAGATGTTGATCCAGACCTTTCCACCACGCTTGATGTGACGGGTCATCGCGATACGAGCCGACTCGATCTGGCGGTTGGTCACGTAGGAGTGCTCAATCGCCTGGATGCCGAACTCGCCGAACACGACCCTGGTGCCACCCTTGGCGGCTCCGTGACGGTCGGGCCGGTGCTGCTTGCGGTGCTTGACCCTGCGCGGGATCAGCATGGTCAGCTCCCTTCAGCACCCGGCTGCGCAGCCGGGCCGGTCTCGGGGGCAGCCTGCGAGGCCGCCTCGTTCCTGGGGGCGGAGGCGCGGTCGCCACGGCCGGCACCGGCGCCACGACGGGCGCCACCGGCGCCGCCGCCACGACGGGGACGGTCGCCGCCACCGGCACCGGGGCCACGACGGTCGTCGCGGTCACGACGCTGGCCGGCACGAGCACCGGCGGCGGCCGCCTCGCGCTCGGCGCGGCTGGTCGGAGCCTCACCCTTGTAGATCCACACCTTCACGCCGATACGGCCGAAGGTGGTGCGGGCCTCGTACAGGCCGTAGTCGATGTCCGCGCGGAGGGTGTGCAGGGGCACGCGGCCCTCGCGGTAGAACTCCGAACGGGACATCTCGGCGCCGCCGAGACGACCGGAGCACTGCACCCGGATGCCCTTGGCGCCGCTCTTCATCGCCGACTGCATCGCCTTGCGCATGGCACGGCGGAACGAGACACGGCTGGACAGCTGCTCGGCCACACCCTGGGCGACGAGCTGAGCGTCGATCTCAGGGTTCTTGACCTCGAGGATGTTCAGCTGGACCTGCTTCTTGGTCAGCTTCTCGAGGTCACCGCGGATCCGGTCCGCCTCGGCGCCGCGGCGGCCGATGACGATGCCCGGACGGGCGGTGTGAATGTCGACCTGTACCCGGTCGGTGGTCCGCTCGATCTCCACCTTGGAGATGCCGGCCCGCTCCATGCCCTTCTTGAGCATGCGGCGGATCGCCACATCCTCGGCAACGTACGACTTGTAGAGCTTGTCGGCATACCACCGGCTCTTGAAGTCGGTCGTGATGCCGAGGCGGAACCCGTGCGGGTTAACCTTCTGACCCACTAGCGGGTCCTCCCCTTCGGCTCGCGGGACTCCACGATCACGGTGATGTGGCTGGTCCGCTTGTTGATCCGATAGGCACGACCCTGAGCACGGGGACGAAACCGCTTCAGCGTCGGGCCCTCGTCGACCCAGGCACGGCTCACGAAGAGCGTGTCACGGTCGAGCTTGAAGTTGTGCTCCGCGTTGGCAATGGCGCTCGAGAGCACCTTGTACACGGTCTCGCTCGCCGACTGGGGAGCGAACTGCAGCACGGCCTGCGCCTCCGAAGCGGGCAGCCCGCGAATGAGGTCCACCACACGGCGGGCCTTCATGGGCGTGTGGCGCGCGAACCGCGCCTGAGCCCTGGCTTCCATCGCTTACTCCTCTTACCCTTCGTTTTGGTCGAGTCCGTTTCGCCTGGTGAGGCTCGACGTCCTCGTCCTGAGGCGCTTATCGCCGGCTGCGGCGGTCTTCCTTGACGTGGCTGCGGAAGGTTCGCGTGGGAGCGAACTCACCGAGCTTGTGGCCGATCATCGACTCGGTGACGAACACCGGGACGTGCTTACGGCCGTCGTGAACGGCGATCGTGTGACCAAGCATGTCGGGCACGATCATGGAGCGCCGCGACCACGTCTTGATGACGTTTTTGGTGCCCTTCTCGTTCTGGACATCCACCTTCTTCTGAAGGTGGTCGTCCACGAAGGGACCCTTCTTAAGGCTACGTGGCATTTTGGCTGCTCCTACCGCTTCTTCCGCTTGGTACGACGGCGGATGATCAGCCGGTCGCTGGCCTTGTTCGCCGCACGGGTACGTCCCTCGGGCTTGCCCTTGGGGTTGACGGGGTGACGACCGCCGGAGGTCTTACCCTCACCACCACCGTGCGGGTGGTCGACCGGGTTCATCGCGACACCGCGAACGGTGGGGCGCTTGCCCTTCCACCGCATACGGCCGGCCTTGCCCCAGTTGATGTTGGCCTGCTCGGCGTTGCCGACCTGGCCGATCGAGGCCCGGCAGCGGACGTCGACCTGGCGCATCTCGCCGGAGGGCATACGCAGCGTGGCGTACTGGCCCTCCTTGGCGAGGAGCTGGATCTGCGCGCCGGCGGACCGGCCCAGCTTGGCGCCACCGCCCGGACGGAGCTCCACCGCGTGGATGAAGGTACCGGTCGGGATGTTGCGCAGCGGGAGGCAGTTGCCCGGCTTGATGTCGGCCGTGGGGCCGTTCTCGATGTTGTCGCCCTGCTTGAGGCCGGTGGGGCAGAGGATGTAGCGCTTCTCCCCGTCGGCGTAGTGCAGCAGCGCGATGCGGGACGTGCGGTTCGGGTCGTACTCGATGTGAGCGACCTTGGCCGGGATCCCGTCCTTGTCGTGACGCCGGAAATCGATGATCCGGTAGGCGCGCTTGTGGCCACCACCCTGGTGACGGGTGGTGACTCGGCCGTGGACGTTACGGCCACCCTTGCTGTGCAGGGGTGCAAGCAGCGACTTCTCGGGCGTGCTGCGCGTGATCTCGGCAAAGTCCGAGACGCTGGCGCCGCGGCGACCCGGGGTCGTCGGCTTGAGTTTACGGATGCCCATCTTTTTCGTTCATCCTTCGTCGGTTAATCCGGTCGAATGCCCCTCACCAGGCGGCGAGGGGCTTTCTCCCTGTACTTACTGAGCGAGCGCGTCAGCCGATCTGGCCGAAGATGTCAATCCGGTCGCCCTCGACCAGGCTGACGATGGCTCGCTTGGTGGCCGGGCGCTGGCCGTAGCCGAACCTGGTCCGCTTCCGCTTGCCCTGGCGGTTGATGGTGTTGACGCTGGCGACCTTGACACCGAAGATCTTCTCAACGGCGATCTTGACCTGCGTCTTGTTGGCCGTCTTCCGCACCAGGAACGTGTACTTGTTGTGCTCGTCGATCAGGCCGTAGCTCTTCTCGGAGACAACCGGCTTGATGATGATGTCGCGCGGGTCGGCGATCTTCTCCATCAGGCGTCTTCCTTCCCGCTCTTGCTCAGACGCGCCACGATCTGGTCGTACGCGTCCTGAGTGAAGACGACGTCGTCGTAGCAGAGCACGTCATAGGTGTTGAGCTGCCCGGCGTCCAGAAGGTGGACCTCGGGAGCGTTGCGCAGGCTCAGCCAGCTGAGCTCGTCACCCTCGTCGACGACGACCAGGACGCTGCGGGCCTTGGTGAGCCTGCGAAGCGACTCGAGAGCCGCCTTGGTCTTCGGGGTCTCCCCCTCGACCAGACCGCTGACCACGTGAACGCGGCCGCCGGTCGCCCGGTCGGACAGGGCCCCGCGCAGGGCGGCGGCCTTCATCTTCTTGGGAGTCTTCTGGGAGTAGTCCCGCGGAACCGGGCCGTGGACGGTGCCACCGCCGGTGAACTGCGGGGCGCGGGTCGAACCCTGGCGGGCGCGGCCGGTGCCCTTCTGGCGGTACGGCTTCTTGCCGCCGCCTCGGACCTCACCGCGGGTCTTCGCCTTGTGGGTGCCCTGCCGGCGAGCGGCGAGCTGGGCCACGACGACCTGGTGGATCAGCGGGATGTTGACCTTCGTACCGAAGATGTCCTCCGGCAGGTCGACGGTGCCGGCCTTCTCACCGCGTACGTCGAGGACGTCAATGGTGCTCACTTGGCAGCCCCCTTCTTGGCGGCGGTGCGGACCAGGACCAGGCTGCCGTTGGCGCCGGGGATCGCACCCTTGATCAGGATGAGGCCCTTCTCGGCGTCCACGGCGTGAACCTTGAGGCTCTGGACGGTCGTGCGGACGTTGCCCATCCGGCCCGCCATGCGCACGCCCTTGAAGACGCGGCCGGGGGTGGCGCAGCCACCGATGGAACCGGGCGAGCGGTGCTTGCGCTGCGTACCGTGCGAGGCGCCGAGACCCTTGAAGCCGTGGCGCTTCATGACACCCGCGAAACCCTTGCCCTTGCTCTTGCCCGTCACGTCGACGAACTGGCCGGCCTCGAAGGTGTCGGCGAGGAGCTCCTGGCCCAGGGTGTAGTCGCTCGCGTCGTCGGTGCGGATCTCCGCGAAGTAACGGCGCGGGGTGATGTCGTGCTTGCGCAGGTAGTCGCCGAGCGGCTTGTTGACCTTCCGCGGGTCGACCTGGCCGAAGCCCAGCTGGACGGCGGTGTAGCCGTCCTTCTCGGCGGTGCGGACGCGGGTCACGACGCACGGGCCAGCCTCGACGACGGTCACCGGGACCATCCGGTTGTCCGCGTCGAAGACCTGGGTCATGCCGAGCTTCTTGCCCAGGACGCCCTTGATCTTGTTAGCCATGTCAGTGCGTTCCCTCAGAGCTTGATCGAGATGTCAACGCCGGCGGGAAGGTCGAGTCGCATGAGCGAGTCGACCGTCTTCGGCGTCGGGTCGATGATGTCAATCAGCCGCTTGTGCGTGCGCATCTCAAAGTGCTCGCGGCTGTCCTTGTACTTGTGCGGCGAGCGGATGACGCAGTACACGTTCTTCTCGGTCGGCAGCGGCACCGGGCCCGCGACCTTGGCGCCAGTCCTTGTCACCGTCTCGACGATCTTCTTGGCCGAGACGTCGATGACCTCGTGGTCATAGGCCTTGAGCCGAATGCGGATCTTCTGTCCCGCCATAATGGCCTCGGTGTCCTTCACTGTCGTCTGAAAAAGTTACGTGCGGCCTGTTGCCGCTGTGTCATGGCCGGGTCCGTCCGGGACGGTCCCGCCACGTCGTGCCGGAGCACGTCTCGCCCTGGGGCGGCGTTCTCCGCACATGCCCCACGTAGCAGACGCTGTGAGTCCGCGCTTTCTTCCGTGATCTGGCAATTAGTTCGGTCATCCTTCGGCCGAACCAACTGCGAGATCACGGTTCGTGGGGTCCTGCCGGGGTCCGCGCCCTGCGGCGCAGTCCCCTCGTGGGGAGGCGGCCGGCCCTGCTTCGAGGGCCGACCGCCACTCCGCGATCGTACTACTTGATGATCTTCGTCACTCGACCCGCACCGACGGTGCGGCCACCCTCACGGATGGCGAACTTGAGACCGTCCTCCATCGCGATGGGCTGGATCAGCGCGACGTTCATCTCCGTGTTGTCGCCGGGCATGACCATCTCGGTGCCCTCGGGGAGGTTCACCACGCCGGTCACGTCGGTCGTACGGAAGTAGAACTG
The DNA here is from genome assembly GCF_040639575.1 of Streptosporangium sp. NPDC023825. Classification (NCBI taxonomy): domain Bacteria; kingdom Bacillati; phylum Actinomycetota; class Actinomycetes; order Streptosporangiales; family Streptosporangiaceae; genus Streptosporangium; species Streptosporangium sp. NPDC023825. The sequence continues at coordinate 155,735 of NZ_JBFAAE010000015.1, forward strand.
CGGGCGGTAGTTGTTGAAGAACGGGGTGTGGCGGCCGCCCTCGTCCTTGCTCAGGATGTAGACCTGGGCCTCGAACTCGGTGTGCGGGGTGGTCGTGCCCGGCTTGATGATGCACTGGCCGCGCTCGACGTCCTCGCGCTTGATGCCACGGAGGAGCAGACCGACGTTGTCGCCCGCCTGGCCCTCGTCGAGCAGCTTGCGGAACATCTCGACACCGGTGACCGTGGTGGTGGTCTTGGTCTCCTTGATGCCGATGATGTCGACAGTCTCGTTGACCTTGACGATGCCACGCTCGATACGGCCGGTGACGACCGTGCCACGACCGGTGATCGAGAAGACGTCCTCGATCGGCATGAGGAAGGGCTTGTCGGTCTCACGGGTCGGCTCGGGGACGTTCTCGTCCACGGCGGTCATGAGCTCGATGATCGAGTCGCCCCACTTGGCGTCGCCCTCGAGCGCCTTCAGCGCCGAGACGCGGACGACCGGCAGGTCGTCGCCGGGGAACTCCTGGGCCGAGAGAAGCTCACGGACCTCGAGCTCGACGAGCTCCAGGATCTCCTCGTCGTCCACCATGTCGGACTTGTTGAGGGCCACGACGATGTAGGGGACGCCGACCTGGCGGGCCAGGAGGACGTGCTCCTTCGTCTGCGGCATCGGACCGTCGGTGGCGGCGACCACGAGGATCGCACCGTCCATCTGAGCCGCACCGGTGATCATGTTCTTCACGTAGTCGGCGTGACCGGGGCAGTCCACGTGGGCGTAGTGGCGCTTCTCGGTCTGGTACTCGACGTGCGCGATGGAGATCGTGATACCACGAGCCTTCTCCTCGGGCGCCTTGTCGATCTTGTCGAACGGGGTCGCCTCGTTGAGGTTCGGGAAACGCTCGTGGAGCACCTTGGTGATCGCCGCGGTCAGAGTGGTCTTGCCGTGGTCGATGTGCCCAATGGTGCCGATGTTTACGTGCGGCTTGGTCCGCTCGAACTTGGCCTTGGCCACTGCTCTCTCCTTAGAGATTCTGACGTGACTTGCGTCTTCATATTCGGGCTTGGGGAGGCCGGCTCCTCTCGGAACCGGCCGGCGAGAGGTACCTCGCCCCGCACCCCTCCGGTGGCGGGGCGACGATCTCTCGCCTCCCGCACTCGGAACGGTGCTGGACTACTCGCCCCGCACCCCTCCGGTAGCGGGGCGACGATCTCTCGCCTCCCGCACTCGGAACGGTGCTGGACTACTCGCCCCGCACCTTCGCGACGATCTCCTTGGCGATGTGCGCAGGCACTTCCGCGTAGGAGTCGAACTGCATGCTGTAGCTCGCGCGTCCCTGCGTCTTGCTACGGAGGTCTCCCACGTAGCCGAACATCTCAGAGAGCGGCACGAGCGCCTTGACGATACGGGCGCCGGAGCGCTCGTCCATCGCCTGGATCTGCCCGCGGCGGCCGTTGAGGTCACCGATGACGTCACCCATGTAGTCCTCGGGCGTGGTGACCTCGACGGCCATCATCGGCTCCAGGATTACGGCGTCCGCCTTGCGCGCGGCCTCCTTGAAGGCCATCGAGCCAGCGATCTTGAAGGCCATTTCGGACGAGTCCACCTCGTGGTAGGCACCGTCCTGCAGGGTGACCTTGACCCCGACCATGGGGTATCCGGCGAGAACACCGAACTCGGCCGCCTCCTGGGCGCCCGCGTCGACCGAGGGGATGTACTCCCTCGGGATGCGGCCACCGGAGACCTTGTTCGCGAACTCGTAACCGTCGTTGCCCTCGCCCAGCGGCTCAATGTCGATGATGACCTTGGCGAACTGGCCGGAACCACCGGTCTGCTTCTTGTGGACGTAGTCGACCTTCTCCACCTTGCGGCGGATGGTCTCCCGGTAGGCCACCTGAGGCCGGCCGATGTTGGCCTCGACCTTGAACTCGCGGCGCATCCGGTCGACGAGGATCTCCAGGTGGAGCTCGCCCATACCCCAGATGACCGTCTGCCCGGTCTCGTCGTCACGACGGACCTGGAAGGACGGGTCCTCCTCGGCCAGACGCTGGATCGCGGTGCCCAGCTTCTCCTGGTCACCCTTGGTCTTGGGCTCGATGGCGACGCTGATGACCGGCGCCGGGAAGTTCATCGACTCCAGGACCACGGGGTGAGCCGGGTCCGACAGGGTGTCACCGGTGGTGGTGTCCTTCAGGCCCATGACGGCGACGATCTGACCGGCCACGGCCGACGCGCGCTCTTCGCGCTTGTTGGCGTGCATCTGGTAGATCTTGCCGATCCGCTCCTTGCGGCCCTTCACCGAGTTGACCACGGCGGTGCCGGTCTCGAGCGTGCCCGAGTAGATGCGGATGTAGGTGAGACGGCCCAGGTGCTGGTCGCTCATGATCTTGAAGGCGAGCGCGGAGAAGGGCTCGTTGACGTCGGCGTGACGCTCGATGACCTCCTCCTCCTTGCCGACCGCGTGGCCCTTGAAGGCCGGGATGTCGATCGGGGCGGGGAGGTAGGCGACGATCGCGTCGAGCAGGGGCTGGACGCCCTTGTTCTTGAACGCGGTGCCGGTCAGGACCGGGTTGATGGCGCTGGCCAGCGTGGCGCGGCGGATGGCCGCGACCAGCTGCTCCTCGGTGGGCTCGACGCCCTCCAGGAAGAGCTCCATCAGCTCGTCGTCGTTCTCGGAGACCGTCTCGACGAGCTTGTCACGCCACTCGCGAGCGATCTCGGCGTGCTCGGCCGGGATGTCGACGGTCTCGTACATCTCGCCCTTGGCCGCCTCGGCGCTCCAGAGCAGGCCCTTCATCTTGACCAGGTCGATGACGCCCTTGAAGTCGGCCTCGACGCCCCAGGGAAGCTGGATGACGGCGGGGGTCGCGTTCAGGCGGCTGATCATCATGTCGACGCAGCGGTGGAACTCCGCGCCGACCCGGTCCATCTTGTTGACGAAGCAGATCCTGGGCACTTCGTAACGGTCGGCCTGACGCCACACCGTCTCGGACTGCGGCTCGACACCGGCGACGCCGTCGAACACGGCGACGGCACCGTCGAGGACGCGGAGCGAACGCTCCACCTCGATCGTGAAGTCCACGTGGCCCGGCGTGTCGATGATGTTGATCGTGTGGCCGAGCCATTCGCAGGTCGTGGCAGCGGAGGTGATGGTGATACCACGCTCCTGCTCCTGCTCCATCCAGTCCATCGTGGCTGCGCCCTCGTGGACCTCACCGATCTTGTAGTTGATACCGGTGTAGAACAGGATGCGCTCGGTCGTCGTGGTCTTGCCCGCGTCGATGTGGGCCATGATCCCGATGTTACGGACCTTGGCCAGGTCAAGAGCGGTCGTGGTGGCCACTTCTCTCGCGTCCTCGTCGTCTCGTCGAACCCGCTGTTACCAGCGGTAGTGGGCGAAGGCCTTGTTGGACTCGGCCATCTTGTGGGTGTCCTCGCGCTTCTTGACGCTTGCGCCGAGGCCGTTGCTGGCGTCGAGCAGTTCGTTCATGAGGCGCTCGGTCATGGTCTTCTCGCGGCGGGCGCGGGAGTACTGCACCAGCCAGCGCAGGGCCAGGGTGGTGCTGCGCGCCGCGCGCACCTCGACCGGGACCTGGTAGGTCGCGCCACCGACACGGCGGCTGCGGACCTCAAGGGTGGGCTTGACGTTGTCCAGCGCGCGCTTCAGGGTGACGACCGGGTCGTTGCCGGTCTTCTCCTTGGCGCCTTCGAGGGCGCCGTACACGATGGACTGGGCGATGGATCGCTTGCCGTCCAGGAGCACCTTGTTGATGAGCGCGGTGACCAGGGGCGAGTTGTGAACCGGGTCAGCCATGAGCTGACGACGGCCAGGAGAACCCTTGCGAGGCATTCCTACTTCTCCTTCTTCGCGCCGTAACGGCTACGGGCCTGCTTGCGGTTACGGACACCCTGGGTGTCGAGCGAGCCGCGGATGATCTTGTAGCGAACACCCGGCAGGTCCTTCACACGACCACCACGGACGAGCACGATGGAGTGCTCCTGGAGGTTGTGGCCGACACCGGGGATGTAGGCCGTGACCTCGATACCGTTGGTGAGCCGGACACGCGCGACCTTGCGGAGGGCGGAGTTCGGCTTCTTCGGGGTCGTGGTGTAAACGCGCATGCAGGTGCCGCGTCGCTGAGGGCTGGCCTTGAGCGCCGGGGTCTTGGTCTTGGTGACCTTGTCCTGGCGGCCCTTGCGGACCAGCTGCTGAATCGTGGGCACCGCGTCTCCGTTCGTGCTAGCCGGTAATTCGAATGTGATGCATTTTGCAGGTACTGCCGGTGTCATGACCTGCGGTTCTTTCATCCCCTCCGACCCACGCGGTCGGGCGTGTCGCGTAGGTTCCGCGCCACATCCCGGTTAAGGCCGGTCCGGTGGAGGAGGCCACGCGGCGCCTCTGCCGACTCCCCAGTGGGAAACCTGTCGACGCGCACGCATGAAGGCCCATGAAGACATGGGCACGAAGGAAAAGACTACCCAGCCCAACGCAACACGTCAAAACGGTTGCACCTGCCAGGCGCCGGCGTTCGTGTCATGACTCCCGCGATCGGTTTCCGACCGACCGCTTCTGGGTCCGTGTCGAGTTTACCCGCCGCGGAGCACTTCTCCGGCCGTTCTCCGCATTAACGTACGGCTTTCGCCGCAACATTCCGGTCAAGAAAGGTCCACATCCCCAGCTACCGGACCCGCGGTAGGGAAAAAGCGCTGGCGCCGGAGAAAGCCTGGTGGTGGGGGGGGGACGGAACGGCGACGGGGAAGACCAGAGGCGGGGCGGAACGACGGCAAGACCAGGGGCGGCGGAACGACGGCAAGACCAGGGGCGGCGGAACGACGGCAGGCAAGACCAGAGGCGGGGCGGAACGACGGCAGGCAAGACGGGGGAACGACGGCGGGAAAACGCGACGGCGCCCGGCCCCCTTCCGGGGACCGGGCGCCGTTCGTGATCACTCTCGGCCGGCTGCGACCGCTTAGCGGTTGTACTGCCCGAAGTCGTACTCCTCCAGCGGCACGGCCTCACCGGAGCCCGAGCCGAAGGTGTAGTCGGCCGCGGAGCCGTCGTAACCGCCGACGGTGTACATGGCGGCCTTGGCCTCCTCGGTGGGCTCGACCCGGATGTTGCGGTACTGGGGCATGCCCGTACCGGCCGGGATGAGCTTTCCGATGATGACGTTCTCCTTGAGGCCGAGCAGCGAGTCCGACTTGGCGTGGATCGCCGCGTCGGTGAGCACTCGGGTCGTCTCCTGGAAGGACGCCGCGGACAGCCAGGACTCGGTGGCGAGCGAGGCCTTGGTGATGCCCATCAGCACCGGGCGTCCGGAGGCCGGCGTGCCGCCCTCCGCCACGCACTCGCGGTTGATCCGCTCGAAGCGCGGCCGCTCGACGAGCTCACCGGGCAGCATGTCGGCGTCGCCGGACTCCAGCACGTTCACGCGCTTGAGCATCTGCCGCACGATGATCTCGATGTGCTTGTCGTGGATCGACACACCCTGCGAGCGGTAGACCTGCTGGACCTCCGCCACGAGGTGCAGCTGCACGGCCCGGGGGCCGAGGATGCGCAGCACCTCGTTGGGGTTGACCGCACCGGCGATCAGCTGCTGGCCGACCGTGACGCGCTGCCCGTCGGAGACCAGCATGCGCGACCGCATCGACACCGGGTACGCGACCTCCTCGGAACCGTCGTCCGGGACGATCACGATCTTCCGCGTCTTGTCGGTCTCGTCGATGCGGACCCGGCCCTCGGCCTCGCTGATCGGGGCGACGCCCTTGGGGACGCGCGCCTCGAAGAGCTCCTGCACACGGGGCAGACCGTGGGTGATGTCGGCGCCCGCCACACCACCGGTGTGGAAGGTCCGCATCGTCAGCTGGGTGCCGGGCTCGCCGATCGACTGGGCGGCGATGATGCCGACCGCCTCGCCGACGTCCACGAGCTTGCCGGTCGCGAGCGAGCGGCCGTAGCAGGTGGCGCAGACACCGATCTTGGCCTCGCAGACGAGCGCGCTGCGGGTCCTGACGGTCTCCACACCGGCCTCGACCAGCGCGGTGACGTGGATGTCGTTGATGTCGACGCCCACCGGCACGATGATCTTGCCGTCCACCTCCACGTCCTCGGCGAGGATGCGGCCGTGCACGTTGCTCTCGGCGTTCTCCGCCTTGACCAGGTTGCCCTGGGCGTCGCGTTCGCCGACGTGCAGCGGGACGCCGCGGTCGGTGCCGCAGTCGATCTCGCGGACGATGACGTCCTGCGCGACGTCCACCAGACGACGGGTCAGGTAGCCCGAGTCGGCGGTCCGCAGCGCGGTGTCCGCCAGACCCTTCCGCTGGCCGTGGGTGGAGATGAAGTACTCCAGCACCGACAGGCCCTCGCGGAACGAGGCCTTGATCGGACGCGGGATCGTCTCACCCTTGGTGTTGGACACCAGACCACGGATTCCGGAGATCTGCCGGACCTGCATCAGGTTTCCTCGGGCGCCCGACTGGACCATCATCCAGACCGGGTTGGTCTTCGGGAACGCCTTCTGCATGTCGTCGGTCACGTCACTGGTCGCGTGCGTCCAGATCTCGATGAGCTCCTGACGGCGCTCCTCGTCCGTGATCAGACCGCGCTCGTACTCACGCTGGACCTTGTCGGCCCTGCGCTCGTACGTCTCCATGATGTCGGCCTTGTTCGGCGGCGCGATGACATCCTCGATGGAGATCGTCACACCGGCCCTGGTCGCCCAGTAGAAACCGGCGTCCTTGAGGGCGTCGAGCGCCGCGGCGACCTCGACCTTGGGGTACTTCTCGGCGAGCTCGTTGACGATGACCGACAGCTGCTTCTTGCCGACCTGCGAGTTCACGTACGGGTAGTTCGCCGGCAGGGTCTGGTTGAACAGGCACCGGCCCAGGGTGGTCTCCAGGCGGTAGCTGTCACCTGCCTCCCAGCCCTCGGGAGCGGCCCAGCCGCGGGGCGGCGGGACGTCGCCCTTCATCCGGATCTGGATCAGCGACTGGATGTCCAGCTCGCGGCGGTCGAAGGCCATGAGCGCCTCCGACACCGAGCCGAAGACCCGGCCCCTGCCGACACCGTTCTCGTCCTCGTCCTTGAGCGTGGTCAGCGAGTAGAGGCCGATGATCATGTCCTGGGTGGGCATGGTCACGGGCTTGCCGTCGGCCGGCTTGAGGATGTTGTTCGTCGACAGCATCAGGATGCGGGCCTCGGCCTGCGCCTCGGCCGACAGCGGCAGGTGCACGGCCATCTGGTCACCGTCGAAGTCCGCGTTGAACGCGGTGCAGACGAGCGGGTGGATCTGGATGGCCTTGCCCTCGACCAGCTGCGGCTCGAAGGCCTGGATGCCCAGGCGGTGCAGGGTCGGCGCGCGGTTGAGCAGCACGGGGTGCTCGGTGATGACCTCTTCGAGGACGTCCCACACGACCGGCCGGGCACGCTCGACCATCCGCTTGGCCGACTTGATGTTCTGCGCGTGGTTCAGGTCGACCAGGCGCTTCATCACGAACGGCTTGAAGAGCTCCAGCGCCATCTGCTTGGGCAGACCGCACTGGTGCAGCTTCAGCTGCGGGCCGACGACGATGACCGAACGGCCGGAGTAGTCGACTCGCTTGCCCAGCAGGTTCTGGCGGAACCGGCCCTGCTTGCCCTTCAGCATGTCGCTGAGGGACTTCAGGGGACGGTTGCCGGGACCGGTGACCGGGCGGCCGCGGCGGCCGTTGTCGAACAGCGCGTCGACGGCCTCCTGGAGCATCCGCTTCTCGTTGTTCACGATGATCTCGGGGGCACCGAGGTCGAGAAGCCGCTTGAGGCGGTTGTTCCGGTTGATCACCCGGCGGTACAGGTCGTTCAGGTCCGAGGTCGCGAACCGGCCACCGTCGAGCTGCACCATCGGGCGCAGGTCCGGCGGGATGACCGGGATGCAGTCGAGGACCATCCCGTTGGGCGAGTTGCGGGTGTTCAGGAACGCCGACACGACCTTGAGACGCTTGAGCGCGCGGGCCTTCTTCTGGCCCTTGCCGCTGCGGATCGTCTCGCGCAGGTTCTCGGCCTCGAGAGCGAGGTCGAAGTTGGTCAGACGCTCCTGGATGGCCTGGGCGCCCATGCCACCGCGGAAGTAGCGGCCGAAACGGTCGCGCATCTCGCGGTAGAGCAGCTCGTCGCCCTCGAGGTCCTGGACCTTGAGGTTCTTGAAGCGGCTCCAGACCTCGTCCAGCCGGTCCAGCTCGCGCTGGGCCCGGTCGCGCAGCTGCCGCATCTCGCGCTCGGCGCCCTCGCGGACCTTGCGGCGCTGGTCGCCCTTGGCGCCCGCGGCCTCAAGCTCGGCCAGGTCGGTCTCCAGCTTGCGCTGGCGAGCCTCGATGTCGGCGTCACGGCGCTGCTCGATGTGCTGCCGCTCGACGGAGATCTTCGCCTCGAGCGACGGCAGGTCACGCTCGCGCATTTCCTTGTCGACGTGCGTGATCATGTAGGCCGCGAAGTAGATGACCTTCTCGAGGTCCTTCGGGGCCAGGTCGAGCAGGTATCCCAGGCGGGACGGGACACCCTTGAAGTACCAGATGTGCGTGACGGGCGCGGCCAGCTCGATGTGGCCCATCCGCTCACGACGCACCTTGGCGCGGGTCACCTCGACGCCACAGCGCTCACAGATGATGCCCTTGAAACGGACGCGCTTGTACTTACCGCAGTAGCACTCCCAGTCGCGGGTCGGACCGAAGATCTTCTCGCAGAAGAGTCCGTCCTTCTCGGGCTTGAGCGTCCGGTAGTTGATCGTTTCGGGCTTCTTCACCTCGCCGTGCGACCACTGGCGGATGTCGTCGGCGGTCGCGAGGCCGATCCGAAGCTCGTCGAAGAAGTTGACGTCGAGCACTATGTAATCCCCTCCTCAGCTTCTAGATCAGACCTCTTCGACGCTGCTCGGCTCACGCCGGGACAGGTCGATGCCGAGCTCTTCCGCGGCGCGGAAGACGTCCTCGTCGGTGTCGCGCATCTCGATGGACATGCCGTCGCTGGAGAGCACCTCGACGTTCAGGCACAGCGACTGCATTTCCTTGATGAGGACCTTGAACGACTCCGGGATGCCCGGCTCGGGAATGTTCTCGCCCTTGACGATCGCCTCGTAGACCTTCACCCGGCCCAGGACGTCGTCGGACTTGATGGTCAGCAGCTCCTGCAGGGCGTAGGCGGCGCCGTAGGCCTCCAGGGCCCAGACCTCCATCTCACCGAAGCGCTGGCCGCCGAACTGGGCCTTACCGCCGAGC